>CAZZDD010000148.1:0-3540 GCA_964652185.1 uncultured Candidatus Peribacteria bacterium
GAGGGATACGCGCACACCTGCCGGATGCATGGCGAGACGTGCATGTCGACGTCGCTGACGCCGTCAACGGTGCCTGCGTCGATGAAGCTGCTGATGGGTGGCGGCTTTGGTGGCGGCTGCGTCTACATCGACAGCGGATCCATGGCCTACGCTGAAGCGGCTCTCGAAGGTGAAGAGTGGACGGCGATGGCCTGGGCCACGAGCAACGTCACCTTCGTCACCAAGCACGTCGCCATTCGCAGCGACGGCGCCCAGTTCGTCGACGGTGTTCGCGTGCCCTCATTGGGTGAAGACTTCTCGCTGCTCTACTTCTCGCCGGGGATCAACCTCCAAGCCAAAGACCACGAGGGCAACAGCATCGACATGTATTTCTCGGGCCTTGTCGTCATGAAGGCGGCTCTCCCAGACGACTGGATCGCACAGGTCGCCGCATGGGATGCGTATTGGGGCGATGCGCCGCTGCTGCACTGCGAGGGCAGCATGATCGATTCTCCGCTGGGCATCTTTGCCAACGGGCTCGTCTCTGCCGGCACCTTCATCACCAAGGGCGGCTACGAGGTTCGCGATGGGCACCCAGAGGACGAGGCCTTCGCCAACAACGAGGTGGAGCTGGACTTCACAATCGTCGAAGACGACCGAGCGGCTTCCATCGACACGATCCCCTTGGCCAGCATCTATGCGCCTCTCACCGAGCGAGCAAACGTCACGAACGGCGCCGTCGTTTACGTCGTCACCGACAACGACCTCAACGGCACCACCGCCGTCGTTCCGATCCTGATCGATCCTCCAGGGGGCGAAGACAGGTGGGCCCAATGGACGTCAGGCGGCATGCTTTTCACCGACGGGCTGCTTGCTGAGGTCGATGGTGAGAGCCGCTTCTCGGTCTCCGTCTGGCTGATGCTTCCGACGGCGCTCGCCGCCCAAGACCTGGTTGCGGACTTTGAGAGCGCTGGGGATCAGGCCTGGCGGCTTTATCTCGACGTCGACGGCAAACTCTCGTTTGAGGTCTACGACACCGCCAATGGGACATCGCGCAAGGTGCGAACAGAAAGCGCGGTGGCGAGAGACCAATGGATCCATGTCGTCTGCGTCCACGATACCAGAGGGGTGAAGGCCGCTCTTCAGCCGGGCGTCGTCGGCATCTTCGTCGACGGCATCGAACCAGAGCAAACGCAAATCGGTGGCGGCACATTCGACAGCGTCAACGTCATCAACGCCATCGGCGTCCCCAACACCGGCCTCACCGTCGACATTGAGTACGGGATCGCGCACCTTGCAGGCTTCCCACTCCGCGCGCTGACGAGAGAAGAGGTGCGCACGATTTATCGCTTGGGCCGCCGCGGGGCCTGGCTTCGGAGAGTCTGATGAACTTCCTTCGTCTCGCTGGCTGGCCAATCGGCATCGTTCCTGGCTCTGCCGACTTCGACGTCACGTGGCTCGACCGCGACATGCGCAGCGAGATCGGAAACCAGATCGTTCGCCGGCGCAAACGCCGAACGCGGTGGAGCTTCAGAAGCATCCCTGTCACCGCAGATGTTGCCGAGACGATCGAAGGCTTCGTGAGCGGCTTGGGACACACGTGGAGCTTCGACAACGCCACGACCTACGCCTTCAGCAGCCGTGGGCGAGCTCCAATTTCCGATGCCGCCATCATTCAGCAGAACGTAGACCAGCGCTTCGGCGACGGTTGTGTCGACCTTAGCGGCTCAATTGTGTGGGACCTCAGCCGCGGCATCGCGCCGTTGCTCGATCGCTGGACCATTCGCGTTTGGCTCGACCTGGGCGGCACCGGCACCGAATGGGAGGCCTATGTCGTGCGCAGCGACGGGGCCGTCTGGGTCGACGGTGTGCGCAACGACACCGTCTCGACGCCATGGCTGACGGTGTTCAACGGCTTCGTGACTCTCACCGGGACCAGCGTCTTGGTCGACGACCTCGTCGTGCTCTGCTTCCAGGCCGCCGACGAGGCGATTGAGGCTTGGCACGAGTGGCAGGTGGCTGGCGACAGGGCCTTCCCAGCGTTCCCGATTCTGGAGGTCTCTGGGGCCTTTGAAGAGGGGCAATCGATCGCTGTGATCGGGACCGTCGCAGGTAGCAGCATCGTCACCTTCGCCGACGGAGACGGCTGGCACGAGAACGCGCAGTCGATCGACTTCTCGCTCCAAGCCCACCGCCTTGAGCCTCGCGCGCTTCTTTCGTCGCCAGACGTGTTCCTCTCTCTCGACGATGAGGAGGGCGACCCACCGCAATCGCAGAGGGCTGGGTCGTTTGCCACGTGGAGCAAGGTCGACGACGTCAACATGGGCGCCGTCGGTCAGGTTGAAGAAGCGGCGACGTTCGACGGCACCGGCTACCTCGAAGCGCCAGACACGACGACGCTGGACATCAGCGTCACCTCCAACTTCTCCCTGGCGATGTGGGTGCGCGGCGACGGTGCCATCGTTGAGGTCCGAGGTGTCGCCGGCAAGATCGCCAGCGGCGTCGCCGGCTGGGCCTTCTACTTCACGGTTGGCGTCGGAGGCCTGGTACCTCTCTTCGCAATGATCGACTCCACCGACACCGACCGACGCCAGATCACTGGCGGGTTGATCCCGCTTGAGGAGTGGCACCACGTCGCCGTCGTCCACACCGAGAATGGCGCTTGGTTCGACCTCTACATCGACGGTGAGCGCGTCACAGACGCCACCAAGACGATGAATCTGTCCACGTCGATCGCTAACGTGCTGACGGCCCGTCTTGGAGATGCAGGGCTTTCCGATGAAGGACTATCAACCACAGGTTGGGGATTTGATGATTGGGGTATCGGCGATTTGGGATCAACCCCGACCCTCGAGGGTTCTGCCCTTGCTACTCCTTGGCTTGGTGAGGTCGACGAGTTCATGGCCTGGACGAATGAAGCTCTGACGGATGTGCAGGTGCGCGCTATCTTCGCAGCCGGGGCGAAGAAGAAGCGCCCGCCCATACCAGGCTGAAGGAGCCCGCCATGCGTTTGCCGAGCACGAGCCGAGGGCTCCCGCCAAAGATCGACCTCGACACCTACGCCGCATGGCTCATGCAAGACGGAACCACGGTGGTGGCTCAGAACGCCGACACCGCCGTCAATGCGCTGGCTCAATCGGGAGCTCTGCCAACGCCCACCGTGGTCAATGGGCTCATCGGCAAGGCGCGAAGGTTCACCGAGACGCAGATCATGGTGGGCGGCGCCGCGGCCGACGACATCACGACGGCTCAAGGGTCGTGGACATGGTCGGTCTGGGTGCGCGCGCTTGCCGCCAGCCAATCGTCTGGCTTCAGCGTCATCGTCGGCCTGGCGGGCCCATCGAACGACGAGGCCAGCGACGCAAACACGCAGATCGCGATCATGCTCGACCTCACCAATCACCCGATCATGTTCTGGGAGCATGGGTCGGGCACCAACGTGACGTTGACGGCGCCAGATCCTGTGACGCCTGGTGAGTGGACCTTGATCACCGTGCGCAAGATTGTCGACACGACTGCCGATGTCGACATCTTGGTGAACGGGCGCGTTGTCGCTTCTGA
>CAZZDD010000149.1:0-3513 GCA_964652185.1 uncultured Candidatus Peribacteria bacterium
CGTCGGAGGCACCGCAAGGTGGCCACGTAGTCACTTGCACTCCTTGGCGCGGGCGTTCAGCTCGCACGCGTAACACGCCGCACCGTCGATTCCGAAGCCGCACGGCTGCACGTGGAGCTCGGCGTCCTCGACCTCGTCCGCGACGAGCTCGTTCACGCGACGCTGGAGCGACACGGACACGCCGGCCTGGTCGAGCGCGGCTAGCGCCAGGTCGAGGAAGTCGCGCTCCGTGAACGTGCCCGGCGAGAGCGAGATCGTGCCGGCGAGGAGCGCGTCGACCTTGGGGTTGGGGTAGCTGTTCGACGTCGACATCTAGGCTGCCTCCAGATCGAGATCGCGGTACCGCACACCCACGCCGCTCTCCACGGCCCTCGCGACGTCCGCCAGCAGCTCCTCGGCCGTGATCGGATCGATCTGCGGCCCAGCGGTGCGGACGATCTCGTACGTGTCCGGATCGATCTCGACCGTCGACGTCAGCAGGTACGAGGAGCGGTCCGAACGCTGGTAGCGCACGGAGACTTCGACGGCGAGCGCAGATGGCGCGTCGATCAGGTCGACGCGGGTCCACGACATCGGCGCTTGCGAGAGGATCGAGCGCGCGGAGACGGGTGTGCGTGGAGTCGCCATCTCAGCCCTCTCCCTTCACATCCACCACGCGCGGAATCCGCTGCCGCTTGCGCGGGTCGTACGCCTCGGGCGGCTCGCACATCGCGAGCAGCTGGAAGTACGTCGACCAGTCGCCAGCGGCGGCGAGTCGCGAGAGAAGGCCGGAGACGTCGGCGAGGAAGTAGGGGCGATTCACGACCGCACCGCCTTTTCGAGCTTGCGGCGCGCCGCGTTGCGCTGGCGCGTCGAGTTGCCCCAGAGCGCCAGGTTGCAGAGGCGGGTCGTGTCGCAGTCGCCGCGGTCGGCGGCGTCCTGGCGGATGGATTCGATGTCGTTCGGGGAGAGCGTCGTGTCGAGCATGGGTACGTTGTACCCGATACTCCTGACGTCGGTCAACAGAAAACGGGTACGTTGTACCCTGAAACTTTCGCGCTAAGCTGAAGCCTTTGAAGTTCCACGTATTTGCATGAGACGTGAGGCGAAGATTTCTTCGCTTTCGTTTGGACGTTCGTATGCAGCCAAGTACGTCCTGGCGATCTGGAGCAGCTTCTCGAAACGCTGCGGACTCAGATCACGAAGTCGTCGACCCGCCTCGTCCCATTCCTCGATTGCTTCGACGCTTAGCTTGCGGTTCATCGGGTGATGTTACAGCGCCCGTCTGATCGTCGGCATCACGTGCAATCTCATCAACAATCGCATCAAGTACCTGCACGCGATCCGGTGGCGGATCGTAGTCAGCAGCGACGAGACGCATGCGATCTGCCTCTGCGAATGACCGAGGATAGTAGACAGGTAGTGGAATAGAAAACTCGCGGACGAACGCGAGTGCCATCTCCTCGGTTGTGTGCTCGCCGCGAAGGAAGTTTCTCACGGTTGTCGGGTCCCAGTTCTTCTGGCGCCCACGCGACAGGCGAATGACGACATCCGCGAAATCGAAATCTTTCGTACGCCTTTGTGCTTCCTCGATGAACCAGCTCTCTATCTTCATCGGTCGTCCCTTTTTCTCGGAACGTGGTACGGGTTTACGCGCCATCAGCCGCCGACGTTAGCCAACCGAGCGACGGTACAGTGTACCTAGACCGTTGACTCGGAGCCGGGTACGTTGTACCCGTATGGGAATGAACCGGACGCTGATCGCCCAGTTGCGGAGCGCGTACGAGCGCTCTGGGTGGACGATGGAGCAGCTCCTCGAAAAGAGCGGGCTCGACCTCGATCGCAGCACCCTTCGTCGCAAGCTTCTCGTCAACGAGAAGTCAAAGACCGATCGGCACGTCCCGATGCGCACCGAGGAGGCTGAGGCGCTCGCAAGTGCACTCGGCGTGACGCTCGTGTTCCTTCCCAACGAGGCAAAGGCCTCGTGAGCGCCGTCGACATTCTGTCGCGCGTCATGCAGCCAGCTCCGACGCCAACGGAGCGTCCGCGCTTCGTTGGCGTTTACCTCCTGCTGAAGGGCGAAGAGATTGTCTACGTAGGGCAGTCCACAGACGTAGAGATGCGCTTGCTCGCTCATCGGAGCAGCAGGGTTCGCTCCGCCGACAGGCGCAGATGGATTCGGCTGAGCTTTGACCGCGCGATCTGGCTCCCCCTCTCTGCCGAGGATCTGTCTGCTTACGAGGGGGCTCTGATCCGCGCGCTGACCCCGAAGTACAACAGGACGGCTCCGGTCCACAGGGGACGCGATAACGAGATCCTGTCTATCCTTGGTCTGGCCCAGCACGTAGACGAAGCAGCTAACGCCGAGCGGTTCTCGCGAACCAGCGATCAGCGTTCGCGTCCATGGTCCAAGCGGACCAAAGAATTCAACAAGCGCGTGCGACAGAGACGCGAGTTGGAGACACAGGTACTCCGCTCTCGACGCCTCTGGTCTGCCGTTGCTGCGCTGTTTGCTGCCCACGAATCCAACCTAAGCGTTTCGCCGATCGACGTCACGACCGCGACCGCCGACGTCACGTTGGCGCATGCGGTTCTGGAGGCTCAATGAGCCAGGAATCGCTCGCGAATGTCGTCGAATTGCAGCCCCGCGACGAGGCGCCGCTGGCGAAGACCGAGCGCGAGATCTACGCGCTGATCGATTCGAGTGCGGCGCTTATCGGCGGCGTCGACGTCGCGTCCAAGCTGATGGGATTCGACCGCGGCGACTGGAGACGCACCCTAGATCGCAAGGGTCGCTACCTAGCCGTCGAGCATGTGATGCGCTTCGGCGAGCGCATTCAGCAGTACTCGCCAGAAACGGCGCAGCGCATTGGCGCCGTACTCGCGCGGCCGTTCGACCTTGTCGTGTATCCGCGGGTGCAGCTTACTGCGGCCGAGCGGGCTCGCCGCATGGAGAACATGCTGCGAGCGATGGGCGCATCGATGGGCGTCGACCTCGTCGGGAAAGCGCTGGAGACGCCATGACCCGCCTCATCGTCCTCCTCGCACTCGCTGTAGCGGCACCGCTGCTCGTCCTCCCAGCCGCTTTCGCGGTCGCACTCGTCGTCGTGCTCGTGCGCACGGCGGATCGCTTCTCCTGACACGCGGCCCGCTCTCACGCCGACAAGCGAGAGCCACATACGAACATGGGTGACACCTCGCAAGAGAACGGACAAGCGCGCCTCGGATCAGCCCCGAGCGCTGACACAGCGTCTAGAGGCGCACAGCGCTGGATTAGGCCGCGCTACGCCCAAGCGCCGAACCGCTTCCACGCGCTCCGCTCTCGCCTCGGAGGCTCGTACCGCACCGAGTGCAACGGCTCGTGGTCGACGAGAGAGGTGACCGAAGAGCTGGTCGTCGACGGCAAGGGGAGCGGCGCGTACGCGACGGAGAAGTGCCGCGCGTGCGTGCGCGTGATCGAGGCGTCGAGGGGTGAGAGCGCGTTCAGCGGAGAAGGCGGATGAAGGCGACGCGCCAATCGATTTCGATCAGCGG
>CAZZDD010000150.1:0-3511 GCA_964652185.1 uncultured Candidatus Peribacteria bacterium
ATATGAATCGTGTTTCCCGGATACGAGCTTCCAACGTGGGAGCTCATGACGGGAAACGGGGGTGGTGTGAAAGAGTATTATATTTTATAACTTTAATATTTTTTGTCAAATCTTCGTGCAGATACGAAAACGGGACCCGAAGGCCCCGTCCTCTATTCAATGGTGAATTGTCAGGGTGAGCCTGACGAACCCCTGACAATTATTTCTTCTTGCTCTGTTCGAAGGCGTACACGGCGCGACCGACGCGAACGAAGTACGGCATCTTCTGGAGGTTGAGCGAGATGGTGCCCACCTTGACCGTGCGCTGCTTGGCGACTTCGGAAATGATTTCTTTTTTGGAGAGCGGGCCCTTTTCCTTGAGGATCGATTCGATGACATCGGCAACCGTGCCTGGTTCGTAGCCCCATTCGCGCAGCGCGTAGAGGCCACGACCGACCAAGACGAACTGCGGATAGCGGATGAGCTCGTTGTGAACGGCCTGCACCGTAACGTTCTTGTGGTCGAAGCGCGCTTCGCGGATACGGTTGGCGATCTCCATGAAGTGGAGCGGCGTGCCGGCCTTGCGCAGGATGATCTCGACTTTGTCGCGGATCGAGCGGGGGCGGACGAAGCGCCATTCCGTCAAACCCCAACCGTCGTCGATTTCGCGGAGGCGTTCGTCGATCGTGAGGGCGGACGAGATGAGTTCTTTCGAAGGGATGCGATCCTTGAACAGGTTCAACGCCTGAACGACGCCGAGGACGTCGTCTTTCTTCATGCACGTCTTGTGCTTCTTGAGGATCTTCACGATGTGGTCGACGATGAGCGACACGTCTTCCATCGCGAGGCTCTCGAGACGCCAGAAGGGGGCGAACGTACCGGAGTGGCCGGACGAGTTCATCTCGCTGTCGATCGAGAAGGAGAGGCGGAGGACGGCGCCGTCGAGCTCCGTGGAGTTCGGCATACGCTTAAGCACCTGGGAAATGAGCTCGTCTTCACGCATGAGGCCGCCGTGGACGCGGAGGATACTCTTGGCGAGTTCGTTCACTTCGTTGAGCTTCGTGGTGCGGACCGTACGGCGCAGCTTGCTGAGGGCGATGCCTTCGATCTGGCGGATGCGCTCGCGGGTTACTTTGAAATGCTTGCCGATTTTCTCAAGCGTCTGCTTGGGTTGACCCTGCAACGCGAAACGGCGTCGAATCACCATCGCTTCCTTCTCGGTGAGGACCATGAAGAGGTCATCGAGCAACGACTGGAGGTTAATAGCAACCTTCGTGTTTTGTGCAGTCGGCTGCGCGGTGGTCGAGGAGGAGTGGTCGGCCATAAGGTCGGGAAGGAAGAACAACCTTCGTTTTACCAGAACATTGACAGGAGCAAAAGATATTCCGGTGGTTCGCCTGGACTGTTATCCACAGTCGTAGTCGGATGTGACGTGCGAAACGAAGATGATTCGAAGAAGCTGGATAAGCTACTTTATAGCATTTTTACTGTCTGTCAACAGTGGAAAACATGCGTGAATCATACATTTATTCACATTTTCACGAAAAAACGCTGATTATCCTACACCTCGTGCCTCATGCCAGAATTCCGCCGCTTACGACCGACTCGCGTTCTGCTGCAGATACGTCGTCAGCACGATGCACGCCGCTTTCGCGTCACCGTCGCTCGGCGTTTGTCGATCGGTAGTGAAACGTTCGTCGATGTAATCAACGTCGAACCCGCGCGCCGCGAGTTGCCCACCGATGAGCTTCGCGAACTTCGCCTGCGAACCCTCGACGCCCGACAAGAGAAGGGGGAGTCCTATGACAACGCTCGTCACGCCGCGCTGCTTCAGCACCGCTTCGGCCGCATCGAGCAACTCATCTTCTTTCTTGTGATGGATCGTGTCGAGCGGGATAACGAAATCGATCTGCGCATCGAAAAACGCGACTCCGGTCCGGCGCTCACCGACATCGAGCGCGATGAGCTTCATGGTTACTTCGTGAGGGTCGCCAACGCCCTCGCCATCGACGACTTCTTGTTGTCGGCGTTATTGGGCTTGATGATGCCCTTCTTGGCGGCGGTGTCGATCGACTTGTAGACCGCGGGGATCAACTTCTGCGCTTCGTCCTTCTTTCCTTCCTTCACGGCATCGCGCAGTTTGCGCATCAGAGTGCGCATCTGGGTCTTATAGGGCAGGAGGCGAGTCTGGCGCGACGCGCTCTGCTTGGCTGCTTTGATGGCTGACTTTGTGATCGGCATAGGAAATTGGGTGAGCGGAGGGTAGGGGACGGTCTATTGAGAGTCAAGAAAAAGACCCCTGGCGCAATACGGCTACGCGCCAGGGGATCTCTGGTACAGAATGGTTGAACAACGTACCTGTAAACGATTCTATACCTTCTAAAACCTCTGACAATCGCGAAAGAACTAAAAAAGGGACCGCTAGTGATTGCTCACCAACGGCCCCCCGAGGAGATGATCGGTGCGATGTCCAAAGGACGTCGCGTACAAATAGAATATCAAGCATATATAGAAATGCAATCATTGACCCCTTTTGGCTTACTTCTACAATCGAACTATGTGCGGCATCTTCGGATACGTCGGGCAACGAAAGGACGCGACAGCGATGGCGGTGGAGGGGCTCAAAAGCCTGGAGTACCGCGGCTACGACTCGTGGGGCGTGGCGTGGAAAGAAGGGGAGACCCTTCAGTATAAAAAGGAGATCGGGAAGATTTCAGGCGTCGACGGATCGACGCTGAGCAATGACTGCGGTTTGGCCATCGGCCACACACGCTGGGCGACGCACGGCGGCGTGACGGCGGCCAACGCGCACCCGCACTTCAACGAAGACAACACGATCGCCGTGGTGCAAAACGGCATCTTCGAAAACTACCAGGAGCTCCGAGACGAGCTAAAGGAGAAGGGGCACGTGTTCGTGTCGGAGACCGACACCGAAGTCGCACCGCACCTCATCGAGGAATACCTGAAGCAGACGACGGACTTCGCGCAGGCGGTGCGCATGGCCTGCGCGCGTTTCACCGGGCGCTACGGCATCGTCGTAATCAGCACCGCATCGAACATGATGGTCGCGGCGCGCACGGGTTCTCCTTTAATTGTGGGGGTTGAAAAGGACAGTGGCTACTTTGTTGCATCTGATACACCAGCGTTCATGCACCACACGCGCACGGTGCAGTACATCGACGACGGGGAAATGGTCGTGACCGACGGAAAAGAAATCCTGTTCTGCGATCTCTATACCGGCGAAGAGAAGTTCAAACGCGAAATCGAGATCACCTGGACCGCGGAGCAAGCGGAGAAAGGAGACTACGCGCACTACATGTTGAAAGAGATCATGGACCAAAAGGAGAGCGTCGCCCGCGCCGTGAACCAACCGGAAGAGGAAATCACGACCGTCGCAGAGGCGATCCGCAACGCGAAGGGAACGTTCCTCGTGGGCTGCGGCACAGCGCACAAAGCATGCGCCGCGTCGGAGTACTTCTTCTCGGTCGTCGCGGAGCACCACGTGAACGTGGCCGCCGCGAGCGAGTTCAAG
>CAZZDD010000151.1:0-3486 GCA_964652185.1 uncultured Candidatus Peribacteria bacterium
AGCCGCTCGCTGCCTCTCGGCGACGAGCTCGGTCGCGGACCTGACGACCGTGCCTCGCGTGGGCTTGCTCGACACGCGCGAGGTGGCAAAGTGCTAGCCGGCGCCCTCCTTCAGCGCTTTGTGATGCTGCCAGTGACAGTCCTTGCACAGCCATCGAACATCGAGCGGCTTCGAATAGTCGTCGTGATGCCCGTGCACTCTGTCGTTTGATCCGCACCGTTCGCACGGCTGACGAATCAGGCGACCGTCTCGGAGAGCGTTGTTGACTGCGTTTCGAGCGCGATACTTGTCCGGGTGTCGCTCGCGGATCGCCTTGAGGTGCCGCTTCGCGTCGGCACGCCTGTTCGGCCGCCTAAATCGCTCCTTCTCATACGCCACGTAATGATCGTGGTTGCGTCGATAGTTCGCTCGCACCGCCGCCTTCGTGCACTCCTTGCACTTCCTCGTGCGCGGATAGAACTCCGTCGTCGGCTTGCTTGCCTCGCAGTGCGAGCAAGTAGCCGTGTCAGGAACAGGAGGAGTGATGTCAGGTGCGCTCATGTCAGATCAAAAAGGGATGTCCGAGTCGTCCTTCTTGGCGAACGGATCTCCGAAGTCGTGCGGTGCGTTCGGATGCGCAGTCGCCGCGCGAGACGCAGCGTTCGGATTCGAGGCGTACGGACCAGCACCGTTCGACTTCTTTGGGCCGCGCGAGTTGCGGAACACCGATTTCATCTCGGCCGCGAACGCCTTGAGCTCGCCGCCTTCGAGCGGGTTTGCCGCCTTGAAGCGACCGCCTCCGACGCGGTTGACCCACTGCACCTTCACGACGGCGCGTTCGTTGCCGTCGTCGCCGGTGAAGTACTCGGGCTCGCAGACGATCTCGACGACGTTCGGCAGCAGCTTCGCGCAGCCGGCGCGGTCGAGGCTCGCGAAGTCTTCGAGGTTGTCGCCCTCGTAGCCCATGTGCTGCAGGGACTCGACGGTGCGATCCGTCGTCTTCTCGGTGAAGAAGCCCTTCCAGGCTTGGGGGTGCTCGCCGTTGTAGTGCTCGTCGTCGACGATCTCGAAGTCGACGGCGACGAACTTCGTGTTCTTCTGGCTCGAGCGGTCGAGCGCAGTGGCGATGGCGCGGGCGCGGTACGTTGCTTTTTCGAGAGGGAGAGACATGGCTCAGGCTTCCTTGCTGGGAGTGGGGGTCTTGGTGAGGCCGTCGAGCACGCGAGCGAGCGTCGACTGCGGTTCGGTTTCGAGCATCGCGACGATGCGGGTGCGCGTCGTCGGCTTGGCACCGTCGGGCATCACGATCGCGAACTCCTCGACGGCGATGCGATTCAGCTCGGTCATGATCTGATCGACGATCGACGGAGCGAGCGACGAGGCGAGGCGAGCGCGCTCGATGGCGTCCGCGAACGGCGCCCACGGATGCGCAGCGTCGAGCTCGAACTCCATCTCCATCGGCACGGTGAGGCGCCACTTTGCGTCCCACGCTGCTTCGCGAGCGAGCTGCACAATGCGTCGGCCGGTCGACCAGCCGCGAGCGCGCTTCTCGTCCTCGTCCTTCTTCGCTCCTCCTTCGAAGCGGACGAAGGCGACGATCTCGCACCACTCCTTGAGCTGGCCAGCGAACGACGCTTGCTTGCCGTCGTAGACCTTGAGCTGAAAGCGGTCGTAGTCGGGGCCCTCGGGGTTCTTGAACGTCGAGGTGACTGAGTGCGCGATGAGGATGATCGCCACGCCTTGCGCACGCACGAGGTCGAGCTTGGCGAGGAAGCGTCGAAGCTCCTCGACGGCTGCGCGATAGCCCTTGCCGAAGCCACCGCCGACCTTCTCGATCGAGTCGCACTTGTGCTTCTTCATCAGGTGCTGGTGGATCAGCGCCTCGAGCGCGTCGGCGGTATCGAGTGCGATCGCCGTGAAGCCGTGCCCAGGGTTGGCGATCAGGTCGTCAACCATGTCGTTCAGCTGGTCGTAGCTGCGCGGCTTGAACTCGTCCGCCTCGCCCGGGTTGAACGGGTAGCGCGCCACGTCGAGCTCGCCGGAGCCGCCTTCAATGTCGCCAAATAGCGCGCCAGCGTCCGCAGCGAGCGACGACTTGCCGACGCCCTCGGGGCCGTACACGAGCACGCGTGGCGGCAGCGCGAGCTTCCCGCGCTTCACCTGCCCGAGCTTGCTCGCTGGCCTCTTCGCTTCCTGTGGCGGCGCCTTGTTCGGCGTCGGTGCGCGAGATGTGGTTGCCGCGGCTGCCGGTCGCGGTCCGGTCCCGTTCGGCGCTGGTGGCGTCGAAGCAGGATGCTTGCTCGGAGTGGGTGTCGCCATGCTTATGGCTCCTCGTGGCCCGAAGGCCGGGTTACGCCGCCTCTTGCGAGGTGGCTGATTCAGCGGCGAGCTCGGGATGAGCTACGCCACGCGGGAACAGGTGTTCGTCGTCAATAGATGCGCGGCCTGCACACGCTGCGAAGAACGGGCATGCCTCGCGTCCGCGCACGCACGCGTCGTGGTTCGGCGGCGCGACCTCGGCCGCTTCGAGCGCCTGCATCGCTGCGATCGTGTCGAGCAGGTCTTGGCGCATGCGCGGCAGTTCGTCGTCGAGTCGCACGACGACGGAGCGAGCGAGGAAGTCGTCGATGCGATCGGCGACCTCGTTGGTCAGACGTTCCTCGAACTCGTCGAGCGTCTCGTCGTCGGCGCGCTGATTCGAGTGGAGCCGTGGCTCCTGCGGGTGGCCGTCGGCGTCTTTCTTCCAGCCGGTGCCGTCGCATTCGTCGCACTCGACGGTCTCCGTGGTGACGAACGTGATCGTGATGGTGCCCTTGCCGCGGACGATGCCTTGCTTGCCACCGGCAGAGCCGCCGCACTTCTTGCAGCCCTTGCCGAGCGTGTACTTCCTCGACTCCTCGGGCGTCGCGAACCTCGGCTCGTGCTGTGGCCGCTTGAGCACGTCGTAGATGCAGCCGCTGATCTCGTAGTCGAGGCCGAACGAAGCACCGTCGACATAGATCGAGACCTGTGTGTCGATGGCCAGGCGGTCCCAATAGAGCGAACCGGGGCTCGTGTCGGCCGTCGACGTCTTGTGCTCCACGACGTACACGCGGCCCGTGGCGCGGTCGCGGATGAGCGCGTCGATCTTGCCGCCGATCTCGACGTCGCCGAGGAAGTAGCGAAACTCGACTTCGACCTCGAGGACTTCCCAATCCTCGTTTGACCAGCGCGTGTGGTACGCGACGACGAGCACGCGGAGCCTTGCTCGGTCGACGTCCGAGATGTCCTCGACCGAATCGACGTACTCGAGAGCGTGCGGCAAGCGCATGTCGTCGACTCCAAGCATCCACGCCCGGTACCAGCGCTCGAGCGCCTTGTGCGCGTGCGTGCCGAACGCCATCGCTGGCGTGCTCGGAGTCTGAATGCCGAGCTCGTAGCGGAAGCGATGCTTGCGCGGGCACTCGCGGAAGACGCGCAGTCGTGATGCGGTGTAGAGGCTCATTCGCGCACCCCTGCGTTTTGCAG
>CAZZDD010000152.1:0-3465 GCA_964652185.1 uncultured Candidatus Peribacteria bacterium
GCGCGGCGGGGCGTCGAGCTTTTGGGCGAACCCTCCAGTCGAGGCGCGGCGGCGGCGCTGGCTGGGCGGAACGGCCGCTTGGCCCTCCGCTTCCTGCTGGGCCTTGAGGGCGCGCGCTTGGCGTGAGCGTCCGTCGATAGGGCCGGCAGGGTTGTAGGACGTCGGAGCGTCGTTGTCTTCAGTGCTCATTTGGCGTCCTTGAAGTATTCGTTGATCATGTTATCCTGCGATCCATGAATGTGACCGCTGAATCCCGGTTTTGGGGCTACGTTGGACCGGCCGATCCCGAAACGGGATGCATGCCGTACCTTCGATACAAGTGCCGACTCGGCTACGGTCACTTTCGACCAGGTGGCGGCCGCAATATGGTTTTGGCCCACCGCTTCGCTTATTCCACTAAGTTCGGCCCCATTCCGTCAGGAATGAGCGTTCTTCACCGCTGCGACAACCGCCCGTGCTGCAACCCGGACCACCTGTTCTTGGGCACCCAGGCCGATAATGTCGCTGACATGATGCACAAGAAGAGAAATCGGCAACCGAAAGGGTCTTCACAGGCGTTGTCCAAGATTACCGAGGCGCAGGCCGAGGAAATCCGCGCCCTACGTGGCCAGATGACGCAGGCCGATATCGGCACTCTCTACGGCATAGCTCAATGTACGGTTTCCAAGATCCAGCGTGGTACTTCGTGGGTGGCTGAAGGCGCCAGCCGTCGAGGACACCTAAAGGGACGGTGGCCGAAGGGTGACGATCACGGCCGATCGAAACTCACCCAAGAGAAGGCGGATCAAATCCGCGCTCTCAAGGGGCAGAAGACACAAGCCGAGCTATCGGAGATGTTTGGCATCTCCCCCTCGGTCGTGAGCTTCATTCATACGAACCGGTCGTGGGTTAGGACTTAGACTCGGCAAAGAAATCGCGGACGTACTTTTCGCGGGTGGTGATCTTGTCGCGCACGAGTTCGTCGCAGAACTGACGGGCCTCGGGCGGCATGTCGGAGTAGGTCTTGGCGGCGGGGCGACGTGCGCCCCCTGCGCCCTCGACGGCGGCGGGCCTGGCCCGGTTGGGGTTCTCGAACTTGTGCGGAAACTCGGCCCGGATGCGCTTGGCGACCTCGGGAAGGTAGTCGTCGGGGTCAGTCATCCCCTTGGCGATCAGCTCGTCGGCGATGCCGGCGGCGGCGCCCCGGAGCGCGGCGTCCTTCTCGAACCAGGCGTTGTCGGCCTTGAACGCGGTGAGCGCGGGGTGTTCGCCCGCCTTCTCCGGCTTGGCCTCGGGCTTCACCGTCTCCTTTTCGAGGTCCGCGATGTCCTTGGTGACGGCCTTGACCGCCTCGACGTCCCCGGCCGCGGCTGCGGTCTCGAGTTCGCGCTCCAGGTCGGCCTTGGCCTGCTTGTAGGCCCGCTCGTCCGCCCGGCTCATGTGCTGGACGGCGTTCTTGAGGGCCTTGTCCATCGCCTCCATGCGGGCGTTGGCCTTCTCCAACTCGCGCTCCATGCGCTTGTTGTTGGCCTTCAGGAACGGCAGGAACTCCTCACCGCGCTTGACGAAGGTTTCGGCGTCGACCCACTTGGCCGGATCGCCCTTGAACTGCGCCTTGGGCGTCCAGCCCATGCGGAGGGCCTGATCCTCCATGGAGGGGCCGGGATCGGGCTCCTGGACCTCGAAAGTCAGGTTCGGATCGTCAGCCACTCGAACATGGCGGGCGCTGTCGGGGACTTCGGCGTCCTGGGCGGTGTCGAGATCGGCTTCCGCCAGTTGGTTCTCGCTCATCGGGCGACCCTCCGCACGATCTTCGCGGTCTTGTACGCCGCCATAGCTCGCGACAGGTTGCCGACTACATTTTTGCCCTCTAGCGACCGCCAAAGTTCGTTGGCGACCTGGGGGCTAGCCGCGGATGGCCGAATGCGCCGTTGCTCCGCAATGATCGCGTCGATCACCTGCGCATCACTGAGGCGGGCAAACCGGCGCGGAGACCAGGAGTTAGACCAAAGCACTTCGTTCATGAGGTGCTGGGCCTCTCGCGACACGTCGAGATGATCAATCATCGTCTCGGTGGCAGCAAAATCGTACGCATCGCTCATTCGACACCTACCGCGATGATGTCCTCATCGTTGCAGATGATGTATTCCTCGCCGTCGTCGCCCATGAAGCGCGAACCGGCGTACTGCGCGTAGAGGATGCGGTCGCCTTCCGCCGGGCAGGCCGCCTCACCCCATTCGAGGAAGGCGTTCGGTCCCATCGCGGAGAGCGTGCCCCGCGTGGCGGCGTACTTCTGCTTGTCCTTGGTGGTGTCCGCGAGGATGATGCCGCCCTTGGTCACTTCCTCGACCGGATCGGGCTTGACAAGCACCTTCACGTCCATCGGCGCAAAGCCGCTTGGATGCGTCATTTCCTACCTGTTTGGCTTGGTGGTCCCGCTAGGCGGGTATCGGCCCCACTACGGGGCGGATTCTGTCTCTATTTCCGACGCTTCGGCGTAGTCAGCCCATGTCAGGGAGGCCAGCTCCCCGAGCATCAACGCCTTCACCTGATGGCGCGGGTCCAATGTCTCCCCCGCCAGCCATCGGCGGGCCAGCTTCTCCCGCTCCGAGAGCAGGAACGCCCGGAACTTCTGGTTCAGCGGGTGCGCCGCCCAGGCCTGGAACTCCTCCGGGCTGAACAGGGGGTTGTGGTCCGCCATTCAAGGCTCCAACGATCTCTCTGACGCGCTCGTCCACGATGTCCGCGATGGCCTGCTGAGCCTCAGGGGCCAGCATCACCGCCTCCAGCATGGTCTTCTGCGTCGTCGCCGCCTTACTGCCCACGTCCGCCAGGCCCGTCGTTTCCTTGACCTGGACCTCACGCTCGCGCAGCTTCAGTTCCTCGCGCTTCAGGGCCACCATCGGGTCTTCCGGCGGCGGTCCCTCCTGGAACAGCTCCTTGATGTCCGGAATGCTCGCCGCCTCCAGCGCACGCTCAATGATCTTCTGCGCGTTCATCCCAGGCGCGCCCATGAACTGCATCAGGTACTGCGCACGCCCGACCCGCTGCATGTCCGTGACCACGGTCGGGTCGCTGACCGGGATGACGTCTACGTCCTTCTGCGCATAGTCGGCCTGCGCAACCACGCCTTCCTCGTCCTGGAACGCGAAGTACGCCTCAGGCTCCAGGTAGAGGCGGTTGAGCCGGTAGAGCAGGCCCAGTTCCAGCTTCAGCGAACGGTGGACGCGCTTGTAGATCGAGCTGAACACCTTCAGCCCCTGCTCGATCTGCGCCAGCGTCGTGCCCACCGGGGTGTTCGCCCGCTGCGTCTCCCCCGTCAGGATGTCCTTCGTCGCCGTGATGTCCTTGGCGGCCTCGATCAGCATGCCGAGAAGCTGGAACAGCACTGGCGAGGGGCCATTGGCAGGCAGAGGCACGAGCGAATCCCGCAGCACGCCCCCCGGCGTCTCGACCCGCTTCCACTCCCCGGGCTGGAACCGCGTC
>CAZZDD010000153.1:0-3439 GCA_964652185.1 uncultured Candidatus Peribacteria bacterium
GCAGAACCCCCACTTGCGGAGTAGTGTGAATGGTTGAAAGCGGCTCGGTCAAATTAAAAACAGGCCAGTCCAATAGGGGCAAGCAATGCGGTACTTGATAGCCATTTTCTGCCCGCCGCTGGCGATTCTTGCAGGACGGCATTCCAGTAGTCGAGCCGTTCGACGTGAAGGCAGCCAAGAAGCTATTGGCGGGGCAGAAGCGGAAACCAATCAAGAGCAACTAAAGGAACACGGACATGAGGCGGAACGCATTTACTCTCGTTGAACTGCTGGTCGTCATTACGATCCTAGCGATGCTCGTTGCCCTGCTTATTCCGGCCGTGCAGATGGCACGCGAATCGGCACGCAAGAGCCAGTGCCTGAACAACCTCAAGCAGCTCGGCACTGCGGCAGTTGCAATGAGCACCACCAAGGGTTCATTGCCATCGGCGATTATCGCCACGCCAGCCAGCGCACCGCCGACCGCGAAGTTCATTGGATACGTGCCGCAACTGCTGTCGGGCCTTGAACGCGCAGACCTATACCGCCAGTTCATGTCCACTGGTATTCTCACGCCGCAGCGGCTGGAGATATTCATCTGCCCGACCGACCGACTCGACGCGCCAGACCCACTGAGCTACATCCTGAACGCAGGGCGATACGACGTGGACACCACCGGCATGAACAGCGACCAAAAGCCGCTCGACTGGCAGGCGAACGGCGTCAGTTTCAATGTTGCCTACCGTGGGGCGTCTGGCCGCAAGCCGGTATTCCGTTCGTCGCTCGACCAAATATCCTCAGCCGATGGTACTGCGTACACGATCCTGTTCGGCGAGATTAGATACCAACTCCCTGCCGCCACTGGCGGACTCGACACGAACGCTCGATGGGCGCAAACGTGGCAGAACTACGGCGAGCACGAATGGCACAACGGGTTGACGTGGACGACCGAACCCGGCGCTGAGTTGAATCAGCCGCCCGTAAAGCTAAACCAGGACTTGCCGACCACGCTCACGCAACCGCAGCTCAAAGAGTTCTGCCAGTCACGACCATCCAGCGCTCACAGCGGCGGCTTCCATTTACTGTACTGCGGGCAGGCCGTGCGATTCCACTCAGAGGATATGGACTATCGAATCTATGCCGCGCTCATGGCGCAGGACCAGCCGCAGCTAAAAGAGCCAGGTGACATCATTGCCACGCCGGACGTGTGGCGGAATCTAAAGGTGACGGATGCCGACATTCAGTGACAAGCTTACTCTGAACACAGTCATCATGGCGACGGCGCTTTTCTTGACGGCACTAGTCCTATTTAGGCTGGGGCCATTTGCGCCGACATACCAAGTGTTCTACAGAACCGAGCCCACAGTCACCGAATACCGATGCGCGTCATGCGGTAAGTTCTCGCACTTCACTGGTTCGCAGATTCCGCACTGCCGGCACTGCCAGTCTCAGAAAGGCGAATAGCTTCATCCACCAGTTCGCACAGCAATTCCGCCAGGTCGAGCCCGAACGGCAGATCTGTCGACTTTACCTGCAACTCGCTCAACAGGTGTTCGACAATCTCGGCTTTCCGCTCACGGCACTTTGCCACTCCCCACGAGTCCATCTTACGGGCGTAAGATGCGCAGCCGCAATTTGACCGTGGCTTTATCCGTAGTTCATCTAGCAGCGGCTTCAGCAGTAGATGCAGATGCGAACCGGGCGATGGCTGGCCAGTGCCAAGCGGGCAGTTCTTCCTGACATCTTTCGATTTCGCAACGAACAGGCATCGAGGGCAAGTCGTCTCGCTGTTGTCGAAATCACAGTCAATGCGGCTCATATATTTACGGTAATGTGCGGCAGGTTTGCGCACGGCGCGCCTAAGGATGAGGTCTTGCTCCCCATGTCTAGTGACCTAGTTGTATTGCATGGCGCGCTCGTGTACGTGTGCACGGTATAACCACCGAAGTACCAAATCGGCTGCCAGCCAAACTGCGCCTCTGTGGTTTTTAGGAAGACGCGCATATTGGTTAGAGTGCGCGGGACAGCGTCGGACGGCGTGCAGCTAGGATATGGTTCAGCGAATGAGTAGTTATAAACGCAATATGTTCCATCGCTATGGCTGAAGTCTAAAATAAACGTGCCGGTTGAGCCTGGCCAATCACCTCCGGTAGAAACAACCTCCACTGTCGGCGGCGCACTAGCGGAACTACTGAACGTGCATGGGGTGCACGCAACAGGCGTAGAAGGCGCAGCGCAGCAACACGCCGTCGAGTTGGCGATGCTTCCAGCTTCCCACAGAATGCTCCCGTCTTTCCAGATAAGCGCCATAGCGAACCCTTTAGCACGTCGTTCCGGTGGCAATCGTGACCTGCGTACTTGCACCAGCCGCGAACACGGTAAGCGGACGGTCGAAACGCACGAGGTTGATGCCTGTCGTCGTAACGGTCTGCACCGCCGTCGCCTGTGTGGTGGCAAACACAACTGTCGTGCCCGTTTCGTTCGTATACGGCAGCGGCACGTTGATGTAGTTGTGAATCAGGCTGGTGCTGTTCCAGGTCGAGGCGACGACAACCTGCCGTTTGACGAACTCCACACGCTCAAGGATGTATTCTGTTGTCGTTGACGAATGATCCTCAACAACGTGGCAATAGTTGCCAGCCGCTCCGCTCCAGTGGAATGGATTCTGGACAGTGAGCGAGACTGTGCTAGGTGCCGGCGCACCATCCAGCGCCACGATGCTTTCTACCGTCCCTGTGACGGATGTTGACGCTATCCCACCAGACGCGAGCACCGCCTTATAGAGCCGTGGCGTTCGATTGAACACACGCACCAGCGCATACTTGGCAGAGCCGGCGTTTGGCGTCTCTAGGAATAGAACCCTATCGCCAGCCTTGCCGTAATCACCGAACTGATTGTCGAGTGCGGTCGTTGGTCCAAGTGTCGATCCACCGTCAATGGCAATCGGATTGGCAATCTCGGCGGTTAGTCCAGTTGAGCTGAGACCGGCGTTTAAATCTGCCATCCACCAGCGGCGCGCCTCTGGATGGAAGTAGTACGATCCGTTCGTATCCTTCCAGGCCACTCCCCGCGAGCTTAGGTTGGCATAATGGCTCAGTGACCAGTTTGTCGCCGTTACCAGCCCTGCCGTGCCGATTGTAGTATCAGAGAGTTGGATGCTGCCGGTGGCGTTTGGGGCGATGTTGTCATTAAGCGTACATCGCCAGATGAACCTTTCGCCCGAGGTGCTTGGAGCCGCACTGCCGGTGAGATAGTGCGTCCCGTCGAATGGGTCCGCCACGCACAAGGCGTTGCCGATTTCAAGCGTCTGTCCGCTCTTATTCGTCGCACTAACTTGCCTGCCGTCCGAAAGCGTAACGGTGACTGAGGCACTGTTTGCCAACTGCGCCCCGAGCGTCACCGGGCTAATCGTCGCCGGCTGGTACGGTACTACGTCAACCAGGGAGAACTGCGTCGAGAC
>CAZZDD010000154.1:0-3405 GCA_964652185.1 uncultured Candidatus Peribacteria bacterium
TGGTGGGCCAGGGGGGATTTGAACCACCGACCGCCGGTTTATAAGTCCGGAGCTCTAACCAACTGAGCTACTGGCCCACGAGACGACAGAAAGAACGGTAGCCACAGTCTACTGATGTCTGACGACCGCCGCACCCGGAAGGTGCGTGTTAGGCCGTCTTTCGTATCTCCGTGTTCCCACCCAACATCTGCATAAGCGTCGTAAAATCATTCGCCGACTTCACCTGGATCATACTGATCGTCACATTTGCACGTTTCTCCGGAGAATCCCACTTGAATTCAATCGTGCCATCATCAGCTGCGTTGGTAAACACGCGCCTGATCGCTCTTTCTTTTTGATGGGCCGTTTCGCCTTCGCGAAGTTCGATGTTGGAGTGAATGTTCATTTCTCCTCATCATACCACAAAACACCCTTTCTCTCAATCCCTCGAATCTATGCTTACGCCTTCTCGGCCTCGACCTTCACTTCGACTTTGACCTTCTGATCGCCCATTTTGACCTCGACGGTGTGGGTTCCGACCGTCTTGATGTGTTCGGCAAGGTTGATATCGTCTTCCTTCACGGTCACGCCGAGCTGCTTCTGCAATTCCTGCATGATGTGCTCCTCGGTGATGCCGGCGTACAACTTGCCGGTCTTGGTGACTTTTTTCACGAACAAGAGGGCCTTGCTCGACATGGTCGTCGCGGCGCTCAATTTCATCGACTTTTCCGTCTCGCGCTCTTCCGCGCGGCGGCGAATGAGATCGGCGTAGCGCTTCCGCACGAGCGGCGTCGCCACGAGGGCGGCACGGCGAGGAAGCAGAAAATTCAAGGCATAGCCGTCTCCGACGACGATCAGGTCGCTCTTCTTGCCTACGCCGGGGATGTCTTGAAGGAGGAGGATTTCCATTGGTCCAAAAAGTGCCAAAATATGGTACTCGGATTTTGGGAAGCGGTCAATGCCCTTATTCCGCGGCCCCGGAACCCGTTAGAACCGTGCCTGTACCGGAGACGGACGGTTCCGGAGATTCTTTCACCAGGCCGAACATCCAAGGGAAGAACGAGAGCCAACCGGTGCCCTTCTCGAAGACCCTGTCTTGTTTGATGTACCACCGGTAGAGCGTCCGGAAGCGGTCGGAATGCAGCGACAGCTTGCCAACCTGGATGCCTTGGATATCGTCTCGGTGGGCGAACGTGTACACGGGGGAGTAGAGGAACACCGCCGGAACGTCGCTCCGGAACTGCTGTTGCAGTTTCTGGAGAAGCGTTTGACGCTGCGTCGTCGACGGGTTGCCTCGGATTTGCTCGAGGAGCGCATCCGCCTCGAACGACGCGTATTGCGAGAGGTTGTAGGCGTCGAGACGCAGGTCGGCACGTTTGCCGGTCACTTTCTGCACGCCGCTGCTATGCCAGTACGGGTAGCTGTCGAGGTTATCGAGCAGCGACTGACCGAAGAGAAGCACGTCGTAATCGCGCTTAAGGAGTTTTTCTTCGAATTCGGCGCGCGTGGCCGGTACGTCGACCGTGACGTTGAGACCCAGTTTTCGCCACTGCTGCGCGACGACCGCAGCGACCGCAGCGTAATTCTCCGGTTGTGGGCTCGTAAGAAGGCGCAGGTTGAGCTGATCGCCGCGATCGTTGATGCGGATGGATACGGGGTCTTCGGCGCGGCGCTTCCGCAGGTAACCGCTTTCGAGGATCATATCGGCACTACCGACCGCCGCCGCGCCCGTGAGCTCTCCGGCCCTCGTGGAGAGGAACGATTCAACGAGGCGCTGTTCCTCCGCTGCGCGCTGGAACTCTGCGCCGTTCGCGGTGCGCAACACGTACGCGGAATCAAGCGTGCGGCCATCCTCATTCGTCAGCTTGATCAGGTTCATCCCGATCTTCAGGGCACCCGTTCCGCCGTGCGTGGGCAGCGCGACGATCCATCCGCCCGATTGCGTCGGGTTGCTGCGCAACGGAAGACCATTGATCGTGTCTTTCCCACTGAGGCCCCCGCCGACGCCCGACACCGTCAGCGCCGCTCCGGTATCGAGCAGCACGATCGACTCCACCTTCAAGAAACCGGTCGTGTTCGCCTCACGCTGCTCCAAGAGGCGCTGAAGGCGGATTTTTTCGGGATAGTACCAACTCGATTCGAACAGCGCGCCCTGCGCGGCCGCAGGATCAAACTTGTACTCCCACGCTTCCTGCTGGAGCTCGAGGAAGGGCGTGTCGACGATCGTCGCGAGGCCGATGCGGTCGACGATTTCCTGCTTGTCGGTACCGAGCTGCAAGCCAAGGCGAAGTTTCTGATCCTGCAGGGCGCCGCGGTCGAGATTGTAGAAAAGCGCGACGTACTGCGGCAGGGTGTAGTCGACCGTCGTGAACCGGTCCGGCGCGATCGGCTTGCGGTCGTCTGTATGGGCGATGAGGCGGATGCCGTCGAGGTTGCGGACGTCCGAGAGCATCGAGCGGTAATCGGAGAAAATGCGGAACACCAACCGATCGAGGCGGTATTGCGGCGGAATAGGCCGTTCGAAGCGCTCGAGAGTCACTTCTGTCGAAAGGTCCGTCTGTGAAATGGTTTTAAGCTTGTACGGACCGGCGCCGATGGGCGCGAAACCGAAATCAAGCGTTTGATTCAGCAACTTTACCGGTACATCCACGAACGATTTTTTCGGAAGCAACCCGAGCGTCAGGTTACTCGGGAAGAACGCGTACGCCTGCTCGAGACGGAACTGCACCGTGCGGTCGTCGATTTTTTCGATGGCGACACCGCGGAAGTTCTGGCGGAGCAAGCTGTTGGGGAACGCGGGATCTTTGATCGTCTCGAACGTGAAGACGACGTCATCGGCGGTGACGGGGTGAGGAGAGTCGGGCGTCGAGTCGTGCCACTGTACGCCGTTCTTCAATTGCACGGTGTAGACCTTGCCGTCCTTCGAGACCGTGTAACTCGCCAAATCTTCGTCGATCGCGTTCGTATCGGGGTTGTAGCGGAGCAGGCCCGAGAAAATGAGCGACACGATGTCGCCGTTCACGTCGTTTTGCACGGTGAACCATGGGTTGAGCGGTTTGATGTCGCCGACGGATCCTTCGATGTACGTGCCGCCCGTGGAGGGAACCAGAACCGTCTCGCTCCAGTAAAAACGCACGAGCAAGACCGAAAGGCTCAGCACGAACAACGCGGCGAATACCGCGAGAATGCGGCGTTCGAAACGCACGTAGGACGAGAGGATGAACCGAATCAGGTGCTGCATGAGAGGCGGTGTGGTTACGCGAACCACTCCAGCACTGAGAGCACCAAGAAGGCAATGGCGAGGATGATCGTACCCTGGTACAGCAGCTTCTCCGCGCCGCGGCGCTGGACGATGTTCGTGCCGCCGATGACGCCCGACGAGAAGCCCGCGCCGCGCTGCTGGAGCAGCACGCCGATGAGGATGAG
>CAZZDD010000155.1:0-3328 GCA_964652185.1 uncultured Candidatus Peribacteria bacterium
TCGGCCCAGAAGCGGTTGTTCCATTCGTTATCGTCGAACGGAGTGTTGCAGCCCGGGTCGAGCGGGAAGTCCGTGGCGCCGTCGCCATCGTTATCGATGCCGTCGTTGCAGCGGGGGGCGCGGAAGTTGAATTCATCCGTGTCCTGCGCGCTGGAGCAGCCGGTGTCGGCAGGGAAGTCGATCTGGCCGTCCTGGTCGTTGTCGATGCCGTCGCTGCAGGCGAACGTCTGGACGGTGTTCGCTTCGCTCGTGTCGGCGGCGTTGGCGCAGCCCGGATCGAGGAGATCGACGAGTCCGTCGCCGTCGTTATCGATGCCGTCGGCGCAGGCTACGGCTTGGACCGTCTGGTTCTGTTCGTTGTTGTCGTCTGCGTTGGCGCAGCCGAGGTCGCTCGGGAAGTCGACGAGGTTGTCGCCGTCGTTATCCACGCCGTCGCGGCACTGGGGCACGAACGTCGAGTTATATTCGTCGTTGTCCGTAGCCGAGGTGCAGCCGGTGTCGGCCGGGAAGTCCGTCAGACCGTCGCCGTCGTTGTCGTAGCCGTCGGCGCACTGCGCGTTGGCGACGAATACCTGGCGGTTGCGGAACGTGACCTGGGCACAGTTAACGCCCGCGGTGACGTTTACGAGACCATTTTGGGGCGAGACCGAGAGCTGCGTCCAACCGGACGGGATGATTTCGGCGACGCCGTGCTGGCCGGGAGTGACGTTATCGAAGCGTGCGCGGCCGTTGGCGCCGTTGTAGGTGACGCGCGTGGCGTCGAGGACGAACGTGAACTGCGCGTCGACCGGGAGGCGGTTGCCGTGCGGATCGTACGTTTCCTTCATGATCTCGATGCAGCCCGTTTGGATCGGATCGTCGGCTTCGTTGTTGTCCTGCGCGTTGGCGCAGCCCGGATCCTGCGGGAAGTCGACGCGGCCGTCGAAGTCGTTATCCACGCCGTCCGAGCACTGCGCGGCGGCCTGGCAGGAGACGAACGTGTTCACCGCTTGGGCGTTGTTGTTGGCCTGGTTCGGGTCGGGCTGGGTCGGAATGACGTTGGCGTTCACGACGATCGTCGTGTTGCAGATGCCGCCGACCGCCTGGGCCTGCGCGGTTTGAATGCCGAGCGCGAGGTTGATCAGGTTATTGAAGGTCGAAGAGCCGAAGCCCGATGACGGGATGTTGAATACGACGGTGCGCGTCGTTTGCTGGAAGAGGCCGAGCGTGATGCCCGAGCAGACCACGAAGGTTCCCTGTTGCGTGCAGCCCTGGCTCGAGAGACCTGCGTTGAACGTGACGCCGTTCGGGATGCTCACGCGGAGCGAGAACGGGGTCGTGGCGGCGTCGGGGCCGTTGTTGGCGACCGTGGCGATGTATTGCGCCGTGCCGCCGCCTTGGATCGTGGCCGGGCCCGTGAGCGAGATGGAGAGATCGGTGGCGCCGTCACCTTCGTTGTTGTCGCCGCCGTTGCTGCATCCCGCGTCGTTCGTGTCGATGCGTCCGTCGCCGTCGTTATCCACCCCATCGTTGCACTGCGTTTGCGGCGCGTTGAATTCGTCGTTGTCCGTCGGGCCGGTGCAGCCCGGATCGGCGGGGAAGTCCGTCAGGCCGTCGAAGTCGTTGTCGCGGAGGTCCTGGCACGCGGCTTCGTCGCCTTCGTTCGTGTCCGTGGGACCGGAGCAGCCCGGATCCTGGAGGTCCGTGCGTCCGTCTCCGTCGTTATCGATGCCGTCGCTGCATTGCGTTTGCGGGGCATTGAATTCGTCCGTGTCGGTCGGACTCGTACAGCCCGGATCCAACGGGAAGTCGATCAGGCCGTCGAAGTCGTTGTCGCGGAGGTCCTGGCATGCGGCTTCGTCTCCTTCGTTATTGTCTTGCGGGCTCGAGCAACCCGGATCAGCCGGGAAGTCGATGCGTCCGTCGAAGTCGTTGTCGAAGCCGTCATTACACTGGAACGGCGTGACCGGGCAGTCCACGCGCGTCGGAGCGTTGGCCGTCGAGGACGTATTGTTGCCCGTCGTGGCACTGTCTTCCGTCGAGGTGATCGAAGCGGAGTTCACGATCGGAGCCGTCTGGTTCGGCGTGCAGTTTTGGATCGTGGGAACGTCGAAGCCGATCGTGAAGGATCCGAAGATGCCTGCCGGGAGCGTGCCGATCGGACACGTCACGACGTTATTTGAGACCGAACAGGGCAGGTAGCTGGCGTTGTCGTTGAACGTGAGGCCTGCGGGGACCGTGTCCGTCACGACGACGTTTGTCGCCGCGGCCGTGCCGCTGTTACCGACTTGGATCGTGTAGACCAGCGTATTGCCGCGAACGATGCTCGTCGGGCCGGTCTTCTGGATTTGCACGTCTACCGTCTGGATCTGGTTGAATTCATCGGTATCGAGCGGGCTGGAGCAGCCCGGATCGAACGGGAAGTCGATGAGGCCGTCGCCGTCGTTGTCGCGGAGGTCCTGGCACGCGGCTTCATCTCCTTCGTTCGTGTCCGTGGGACCGCTGCAGCCCGGATCCTGGAGGTCGATGCGTCCATCTCCGTCGTTATCGATACCATCCTGGCAGGCGGGGAGCGGTGCGTTGAATTCGTCGTTGTCTTGCGCGCTCGTGCAGCCGGTGTCGAGCGGGAAGTCGATCTTGCCGTCGAAGTCGTTGTCGAAGCCATCCTGGCAGGCCGACTTGGGGTTCGTTTCGTCGTTGTCCGTGGGCGAGGAGCAGGAGAAGTCGTTCGGGAAGTCCGTCGCGCCGTCGCCGTCGTTATCGATGCCATCGTTGCACTGCGGAACGGCAGGACAGTCCGCGCGCGTTTGCGCGGGGTTCTGGACGGCCGTGTTGTTGGCCGTGTTACTGTCGGTTTGTCCGGGTGCCGAGATCGTGGCCGTGTTCGAGATGTTCAGCGGCGCCGTGCAGTTCGCAATCGTCGGAACATCGAACGCGAGCTGGAACGATCCGGAGGTGCCGGCCGGCAGGATGCCGATTGGGCACGTCACCTGGTTGCCCGAAAGCGAACAGGGGACGTAGCTCTGGCTGTCGTTGAACGTGAGGCCGGCCGGGACGTTGTCCGTCACCACGACGTTCGTGGCTTGGGCTGCGCCAGCGGCGTTGCCGACCGTGATCGTGTAGATGAGGGTGTTGCCGCGGATGATCACGGGCAGGTTCGTTGTCTTCAAGATCGAGAGGTCGACGGCCTGGGGTGCGTTGAATTCGTCATTGTCCTGGGCGCTCGTGCAGCCGGCATCCAACGGGAAGTCGATGAAGCCGTCGAAGTCATTGTCGACGCCGTCTTGGCAGGCTGCCTTCGGGTTCGTTTCGTCGGTGTCCGTGGGCGAGGAGCAGGAGAAATCGTTCG
>CAZZDD010000156.1:0-3288 GCA_964652185.1 uncultured Candidatus Peribacteria bacterium
TTGTATGCCGAGACTGATGCCGGATTCTCGACCTACATGCTGGCACCCGAACTTCCGGCCAACACCGCGTTCGTGATGACGTGCGTTGACGATGCTGCGACCGGCATCGCCAACTACTTCGTCATCGTCGATTGGGCCGACTAAGCCAACACGTTGAGGAGGTCTGAACATGCCTGGAAATCCCAACCGTAAACACCGCCTGGAAGCCCTCAATCCCGTTGAGCGAAACTTGAATGTTCCGGTCTCGGGGGAGGTTGCAAAGGACGGCTATACGGTCACTGGACGGCGTCCGCGCTACCACGGCGCCGACATCGTTGATACCGATCGAGCGGATAGGATCGAAGGCATGTTCAATGACTTCGACCTTGACGATAGCTACTAAGAGGAGAGCGCAATGCGCAAAGAAGAGAGCGCCCAGATGGGCCAGAAGATCCGCACTGAAACCGGTCCCGATCGGTCATCGCATTCGTTGAATGCCAACGAGTCGTTGATGGGCCGCAAGATGGCGGGAGGTCCGACCGACCTTTCGCACTCGATCGGCGGCACCAAGGCAACCAACACGCAGTTCTCGGGTGCGGTACGCCGCGGCAAGAGCCCGCTGTAAGGGCCGACTAACGCACACGATCACTGGACGGGCGGGAGTTCTTCTCGCCCGTTTTTCTTTTCTAGGGACGAGGTAGAAAATGAACAGACTCGATAGATCAAAAGACTTCGGCAAGATCACGCCGCCCTGGCAGGACGATAGCTTCGACCGTCCCGCTTATTACGAACAAGGCGGACGCCTTTACGACGCACATGATCGCCTGATCGAACCGGGCAAACCGGTTTCCGGACCCGATCCGGTCCCTGTCGCCATTGCTGAGCCAGAACCGGATAACGAATTGATGCCCGCCGCAACCTTGCTGGCGCAGGCCGACTCGATGGCGTGGGCCAAGTTCCGCTCCGAAGCCAAAAAGATTCTCGGCACGACATGCCCGGCAGGCAAGGAAGACATCAAGCATGCGCTGGCGGATGCCGTAGCAGCCGTCGAAGCCAAGCTCGAGCGCTCAAAGCCGAAGGCGGCAACGTCGCCAGGTCTCACCTGGGATGGCATTACGGGGGGGTCGGAAGCGGCCAAGGGCGGTGCCGTCGATCTCGCGGCATGGGCCATGGGCAAGCGCGAATACCTGTTCGGCGAAGTGCAGAAGGCTATTCGCACGGCCTATCACAAGCAGGTCACGGAACGGCGCGATGCGGTCGATTTTCTGGTTGAACAGAAAGTTATCGCCGCTGCCAACGCGCGCCGCGATGTCTACGCCTAACACAAGGGGCACCCGATGGCTATCAACTGGTCAACACTGACCGGCTCAAAGGACACGGATGGGTCGCTGGCAAATTTTGTCAACAGATCCGATTTGCCGACCACCAACATCCTTCTGGAAGCGGAAGCCTGGATCTACCAGCACTTGCGTGTCAGGGAGATGATTACGCGCACGACGCTGACGGTAGCCGCAGCAGCTCAGTCGGTAGCCCTGCCAGACGACTTCCTAGATCCGATCACTTGGACGATCTACGGGGACAGCTACCCGCTCGACTATATGTCGGAAGACAAGTTGCAGGAATCCCGTGATCCAGACGGCATTCTGGTCACGGGGGCTCCGAACCAATGGGCCATCATTGGTTCAGACATCTACGTGAACTGCCTGTGCAGCGCGGCGCAGTCCGGCATCTTTATGTACTACGCGCGGCCAGCCGCGTTGTCGGTCTCGAACGAGACGAACTTTCTGACAACCAAATACCCAACGCTGCTTCGCCATGCCTGCATGGCGTTCGCCTACGAGCATATGAAGGACACGGGCCGGGCCCAGCAATGGATGCAAACGGCAATGCTGAAACTAGCCGAGGCCAAGGCGACCGCCGATCTGGTCCGCCGCGGCCAGAATATACCGGCATAGGGAGGTCTCGCCTTGGTTGACTCAATCACACCGAACATCAAGATCACAAACCAGACCGAAGGCGGCAACAACAACACCTGGGGTGCGATCGCCGATACCAATTTCGAGACGATCGACAACAAGTTTGGCGATATGACCTCGATTACGACAACGGGCGGCAATACAACGCTGACCGATAATCAAGAGATCGTCGCCATTCTCTATGTCGATGGCACGCTGGCGGCGAACGCAACGATTACATTCTCAGGCCGGGGCGGGTTCTGGATCGTATATAACGATACGACCGGCGACTACACGCTGACATGCAAGGTCTCAGGTCAGACCGGCGTTGTCATCCCACAAGACGGTAAACGCCTCATCTATTGCGATGGCACCGACATCCTGTTTGGGAACACCGAAACGGCTGTTGCAGAAGAAGTCCTCGTCACATCGGCCACGACCTGCGATATTCTCGGGGCCGGTAGTGAGTTCATCAGGATCACCGGCACCACGGTGATTACATCGTTCGGCTCGACTCCCAACCAGAAACGATTTGTGCGGGCCGCTGGAACATTCAAGATCACCCACAACGCATCGACGCTGATCCTTCCTGGTGGTTATGACATCACCGCGTCCCCTGGCGACACATTTATCGTGATCTCTGACGCATCCGGCAACGCCCGCGTGTACGCCTACCAGCGGGTCTCTCAACCGCCTCCCGTCATGCCGATTGGAACAATCCTAGATTATGCCGGATCGAGCGCTCCGAGCTACTTTCTGTTGTGCCACGGACAAGCCGCCTCGCGCACGACCTATGCGGCACTCTTTGCCGTGATCGGCATCACCTATGGTGCGGGCGATTCCACAACCACCTTTAATCTGCCGGATTGCCGGGGCCGCGTTGTCGCCGGTAAGGACAACATGGGCGGCACATCTGCAAACCGGCTGACCAATCAGTCCGGCGGCTTGAACGGTGATACACTGGGCGATACCGGTGGTGAGGAGACGGTCACTCTGACCAGTTCCCAGATGCCATCTCACACGCATACGTTCTCCGACACGACATCCTCGGACGGCGCGCATACGCACACTGTTACAGGATCAGCAGGCGGAACAATCCTGGCATTTTCCTCATCAGCGTCAAATCTCAATGTCCCAAGCGGGAGTAACGTAGGTTCCGCTGGCACGTTGACGGCAGCATCTAACGGCGCGCACACGCACACAGTCTCCGGCACGACCTCATCAACCGGCTCATCGGGCGCACACAACAACGTGCAGCCGACCATCATTTTCAATAAGATCATCTTCACGGGAGTCTAACCATGAGCCTCCCGCTCGAAATTCCGCCCGGCATTCTCAAAGTGGACTCACCCAA
>CAZZDD010000157.1:0-3222 GCA_964652185.1 uncultured Candidatus Peribacteria bacterium
CGAGCGCCTTTTCGAGCGCGGCCTTGAGCGACGGGCCGATGACTTGCCCGGTTTCAAGGTCAGAGACGCCCTTGTCCAGCCACACCCGGCCACGGGTAAACGATCCCGCAAACATCCGCAGGCGCTTGTAGAAGTTGTCGCCCACCTTGATCGAGATCGGCCGTCCATCCGCATCGCGAATGCCGTTCGCGTCGGCGGTCTTCAGGAGGTACTGCACGCCCTTGGCGGCAACGTTGAGGCTGTCGATCACACCCTCATAAGCGGACGACAGTTTGCCTGAGACGTTATCGAGCGCCTTGTCCTTGGAAAGCTCCCGCCAGGTGGTGCCGTCGTACTGAGACGACAATCCAGCGGCGAGTTCTCCGATCGGCGCGGACGTAACGTAACGCTGGTACTCCTGCTGGATCGTATCGAAGGCGGCCAGCATATCCGGGCGTTCGGCTTCAAGAAGCTCATCGAACGCTTCCGTCATGCCGGGTACGCGCGTTTCTGCTGCCTGGGGATCGAGGATGTAGGTTTCAAACCACCGTGCAAATCCTTCCGACAGGGCGGCGGGCATGGGATTGGGATCGCCCGTGAGGGCTTCCGCGAACCTCTGCTTCACCGCTCCAAGATCGGCGCCGAGGATGCTTTCGAGGTAGTGTCCGCCTTCGTGTGCGAGAGTCTTGATGTCTCGCGACTGGCGAATGGAGACGTTGCCGGTCTCGCGGTCGAACTGGCCCTTTACATTGGACGGCGGACGGATGCGGGCCGAGCGGGCGCCCTGCTGCACCGTCATGCCCCACAAGCCCTGAGACACCGGCATACCCAATGTCTTCTTGAGGTCTGAGATGATCTTGTTGAGTCCTGGGGACTCGCCTTGCGGGGTGGCCTGGGGTGGCGTGGGTCCGCTCCGGCCCGTGCCTTTGCTGGTGATCCAATCCCGGAGGGCGAACATGGGCTGCCCGCTGTCGCGATGGCTGACCTTGCCTTCCGTGAACACGACAAGAGTCGGGGCGACGCGCTTGCGGTCCTTCGCGTCGTAGTATTCCTCCGTCATCTTCACGCCGTCGTAGCCGAGACGCTTGATCTCTTCCGCGAACTCGCGGCTTTCGAGAAGCCCCCAGCTTTGCGTGCTGCGCTCCAGCGTCTGCCAGACGCGCTTGGGATTTGGGCGCGAGTTGATGAACGGGGCGAGACGCGCCAAGTCTCTCGGATCTTCGGCCGAGAAATAGAACCCGGCATCCAGCGTGAGCGGGATAGGATCGCCAAAGCGCTCGGCAAACTCCCTTCTCGGCGTGACGAACATGGCGTCCATGCCGATGTCGCGCGCGGCGTCGCTCTTGCTTCGGGCAACCTCGCCGCTGTACTTTTCGAACTTCTCGCCTGTGCCGTGGTAGACCATCATAGGCTCGTCGGCGGGTCGCGGTTCCTTCGCCGCGACAGCCAGACGCTCAGCGAGATCCTGGCCATCAAGTTCTTGGCCCAACTTGTCTACTTCACGACGCGCGACACGAATGGCATCTATCGTATCTTTGTGTTGCTCGATCAGCGGGCGAAGGGCCTTCTCTCTCTCGTTCGCCCATTCGCCAGTGACCCAATTAAGCATCCCTTGCGAATTGAACCGACGCTCATAGGCGAAGCTCCACACCTCGCGCGGTAGCGAGTCCTCAAGTGCGGTTTCTCTGGCCCTCAGTTCGTCGTACCTAGCCTTGACGGAGTCGCTACCAACGAAGCCGAGATCAACATTGTCCATCGGCGGAAGCGCAGCGCCTTTAGATGCGGACGGCATCCAACTGCGGAGCGCGAACATGGGTTGACCTTCTTCCATCACCGACTGCTTCACCTTCTCTGTGAGGGGGAAGAGGGTGAAGCCTTGGCCTAAGCCGGTCTTGCCGGAGGGGCTGTCCAGCGTTTCGATGCGCTCGGGGGCGGGCGACTGCTTGTCGATCTTCTGGAGAAGGTTGCGGAGGTTCTTCGGGACGATGCCCGCGACATTTTCCGTTCTGTCGGCATGCTGCCTGAAAGCGCTAATGGCGCCGGCAGAGCCTTCGCCCCACTGCGCAACGGCGGCATCGTACTTGGCCTTTCGCGTTGCCTCGTCAGGCGCAATGCTTCCATAGAACTGGCGCATCCCCTTCGTGTCACCGGGATTATACGACAGCACCGTGTCGCCGGTCGGGATCGCTATATACTCCGCGTCGGCTTCCACAGCCTGACGGATTGCACGACGGAGCGTCGTGTTCACCCACTGGTCTGTGGTGTTGACCAGAGGGTTGCCGATCGTCCCGGATTCTGCCGTGCGCAATTCAGCTTCAATCCGGGACATTTCCGGCTCGATCTGCGCCAGCCGCTCCCCAAATTCATCAGCCTCCCCGCGCCGCACTTCACTACGCAGAAGCCCTGGAATATCGCGCCTATCCACGTTCGGACGCTTATCCGCAGCGGCATTGACAACCGCTTTCCACGTCGATTGAAGATCCTTCAACTGCGCTTTTAACCCTGGTATACTCGCCTCATCCTTAACGCCGCCATCGCGGATCTTCTGCCCCCAATCGCTCTGTATCTGGTCGATCGTATAGACGGGCTTTCCCTGATGCGTCGTCATCGACGTCATCATGTGGCCGATGATGTTGGGCTCGGGGAAGTGGCCGGAGCGGAAGTCGCCAGATGGAGGAAGATCAACCGCTCCCCAAGCGTCCTTTGCCGTTAGTGGTGGCTCCGTTGCCGGCAGATGCAGCACTGTCTCTCTATAGGTCGGGTTGTCGGGGTCGAGGGAGTAGTAAGAAAATTTTGGCGCAGCGTTGTAATCCGGGGCGGTATAAGGGACACCTAGGTCGTCGAGATCGTCGGGTCCGTATTGCTCTCCCGTCACTGGATCATGGGTGATCTTGCTCCGACGCACTTCCGTAAGCCCGACCCTATTCCCCTCAAGATGTTTAACGAGATCGTCGCGGGTGACGACGCCGTTGGGCCGCGTCGACAGCCAGCCCCACATGCCCGTCGCTTCCAGCTCAGCGTCCTTGACGCCGTTTTTCTTGAGCCACGCAAGCGCCTGTTCCGGCGTGCCCTTGTTCTGGAACGTCTTCGCGGCTTCCAGCGCTTGCGAATAATACCCGAGCGCATCCAGATCACGGCGCATGGATTGGCCGGTGGACTCGTCCACCGACGCCATCATGCGTGGCCCGCTGCCATCCGGCATTCTGACGATCTGCTGATCTTCTGGTACGTCGTAGTCAAGCC
>CAZZDD010000158.1:0-3217 GCA_964652185.1 uncultured Candidatus Peribacteria bacterium
CGGTCTGCATCCATCGTCACGATGTCAGTATCATCCCAACCGACTCGCCGCAGAGCCGTGCGCAACGGCACACCTGTTTGCACCCACGCTTGCACTAGCTCAGCCTCATCCGCTTCGCTGCTTGCCATCAATGGCCGTTCTGCGAACGTGTGTACAAATGCCCCGCTTGCGTAGTCGCCGCCGAGGTCGCCAAACAGACCGGCAGATTGACCGATGGTCAAAGCCATAGCATCCGCACGTGCAAGCGCCGTTTCTGCGTTGCCCCGCGCCTCTAGCGCACGGTCAACCGCATCGCCCAGCAGGATAGTAGCCGCCCGCCCGCTTACGTCACGGTTGCGCAGTTCGTAGTAAGCGAGTTCCGGCAAGTCTTTCTGCAATTCCTCAAGCTGAGCATTTAGGATGGCCAGCGCCGATCCGTAGTCAATTTGCGCCACCAGGCTTGTCAGCGTGCTATTGCCCGGCAGCCGAATCACCGTATCATCGTCAACAGTCAACGTATCATCGCCGCTACTGCCCAGGCGCGGAGGCGGCAACGGTCTACCCGTCGCATCCATGCCGCCCGCCGATGCCGCCCATAGCGCCCGATTGTAGCGGAACAGCATTTCGTGCAGCCGCGTCGCCTGTCGATTAGCCTCGTCAATCTTGTCTAGCGCCAGCGTGAAAGCGCCGCAACCTCGTTCGTCACCGATGTTACGAAACGACTGCCAGACAACAGGAACAAAGTCGATGCCGAAAGCCGACAACGGAGCCTGCAATAGCGGCGTCCCTAATTGCTCAGTCGGCGTGGTAGATGCTTTCGTGTGTTCCCAGCGCCGGTATCCTGCTTTGTTCCAAACTTCGGTGTGCGTATAATCCTCTGTTTTGTCGCCCACTCTGCGGCGCTGCGGAATGTCAAAACGCACGTAGGTCAAAATGCCTCGTTCGTCTGTGTCCATCTCAGTGACATAGATAGGTTCAATGTTCTGGATGTAGACGCGCACAGGACGCCCGGCGTCATTATTGCGAGTTGCCACCTTCAAGAACATATCGCCGTACATCGGGAACCAGCGCGCCGCCGCCTGCTTCTCACTTCCCCAGTTCGACCACTCCCACACCTGCTGAATAGCCGGGATGATAGCATCATTGTCTGTGACGATAGGCAAAGCATCCGGCAATTGCCCCGGCCAAATTTTAGCCGCGTAAAATTCGACCAAGCGAAAGGCAGGATTGCGCAGCGGGCGCATATCCTGCGACCGAGCGCCAAGCCCGGCCAGCATCGTGTCAATAACCTCGTACACCCCGTTATTCTGGTAGTAGGCTTTCAACACACGGTAATGATCCGCCCATGCCGCCCGCTCCTCTTGCCGTTTCAGGGAGAGGCTTACCCACGCCCACCAAGCCGACCAGCTATCGAATGCTCCGACTAAAGACGCCATTAGCCTACTGCCCCTTTCATGCCCCGAACCTGGTTGACGGTTTCGGTGATTCGCTCGATTGTCTCAGAGTGCAGCAGCAGGCGGCGCTCCAGCGTTGCGACCCGTGCGCGCAGCCGCTCATTCTCAAGCGTGAGCGTTGCATACTCCTGTGCTGCCTCGTCAATCTGGCGTCTCAATTGCGCCACGTGTGGGTCGACGGCCGGTGTGAAATCTACCTGCGGCGCAAGTTCGTCAAAGTCCCGTTCGTGTCTCATTGTTCCCGCATTCCTTCCCTCGCCTGCCAGCCCTGCGCCAGCAGGTTTTCAAGGTAGATAATCCCCATCGTAAATGCGTCAACCATATCATCATGGCTTGTCGCCGGGAATCCGAACAGTTGCCCGCCGATGTCGTCGGCAAAGTCGTATAGCCAGGATGCGTCAGCATCTGGAAATGGCAGCATTACGCAGTCACGAGCACACCAAATCGACGCCTGGCGCGCCCTGTATTCTTTTGTGCCAGTCGGCGTAAACTCAGTAATCATCTCTGCAAGCCATGTGGGAGCCGACGCCCGTAGCGTCTGAATCGCCGTCGTGCCGCTGCCCTTATCTTCAATCACAACCGCCCGCAGTCTGCCGTCATAGTTCCATCGCTGCGCAAGTTCTTGAATCTTGACCGGCAAGAAAGCCGCCTGTATCCGCTCATTGAAGATATGCCGCACGGCGCATCTGTAATCTGGCCACAACTCAAAGACGGTGCAAGCCGTAAAATCGTTTGACGCACCGTCTTTTAGCGCTGTATCGAAAAACAGCCAGCGCGCCACAACCTGATTACGAATCTCTGTGTTATTCAGATAGTAGCGATTGCAGCCTTCCCACCATGAGCGCAAGAAAATGTAGCCTGCAGCCGGTGTAGGGCGCTGCTGATAAAGAGCCGCCCAAACCGCATCTCCCACTTTCGATTTGATGCGTGCCAACTTTGCCCCGTTGTAACGCTCAGGGCACAAGGCAGATCCCGGTTCTCTGTCATCTGGTTCAACCGTCACAGAAGGCGGGAACGGCGGCATAGGTTCTGCAATAGCGGGCATACAAATCACGTGCCACCGCTCCGCCTGATTATCCTCACTATCCTTCTCCTGCTTCAATAGCCAGCCGGATAAATCATCCTCATGCCAGCGAGTCTGGATTACAATGATGGCAGCGCCAGGTTCTTGGCGCGTGTAAAAGGTCGATTGCCACCATGCTTTATGCTTCTCTCGAATCGTGTCAGAAGATGCTTCCTCAGAATTTTTCACCGGGTCATCTACCAAGCCGAGATGATAGCCGCGCCCAGTGATCGGCCCGCCGACGCCTGCCGCCCACATGCCGCCGCCGCTTTGCGTAGTCCATAACTCCGAACCTTCGCCAGCCAGAGCGCCGCCCGCAGTACGGAAATTCTCACGCGCATTTGCACTCAGATTGTATGCAAGCGCAGCGCCATAGCTCGATAGTCCTACCCACCGCTCAGGATGCTTGTAAAGGTAATAGGCAGTAAACAGGCGGCTAGTCAGTTCACTTTTGCCATGTCGAGGCGGCATAAAAATCATGAGTCTATGCAGTTCATCGTCTGCCACTCGTTGCAACACATCGCAGAGTTGGTCAACATGCGCGTAAAATTCGATGTGCGGCGCAACCAACCGCACAAACGCACGAAAGGTCAGAGGTATATCACTCAGGAGAGCGTCGATTTCGGCGCGTTCTCGCGGCGTCAAATAGCTCAGCAAGTCTTGCAATTCGCTCTTCATTCGTCAGTGTCGCCACTTCTACCGGACCGCCATTTGTCCCCGT
>CAZZDD010000159.1:0-3168 GCA_964652185.1 uncultured Candidatus Peribacteria bacterium
GTGTTCGCAATTCGAGTAAACAAGGACTGAACCGCCATGACTGACAAAGCTACCCCCTCCCCTGCAAGTGTTGATAGCGTGATGGCGCTGGCGCTTGAGCTTGTCGGGTCATCTGCCGACGACGAAATCAGCGTCTATGAAAAAGCGCATGACGCCCTCCGCGCAGAGGTCGAGCGCCTTGCCGCTCAAGCTGCGCCGACCGCCGAGGCGTTGCAACAAGTTTCCACGGCTAGGGGTTACAGCCCCGAGGGGAGCGAGGCCGGTAATCCCTCGACTCCTGCCGCTGGAAACTTTTCGGAGTGGGCGCGCGTGTGGCATGACACCGCAAGCTCGATTGCAACCATCGCAGGGGGAGATCCCAACTTGGACCCAGCGGGAATGATTGCGTCTGTGCAAAGCGCCGCTCAATCTGCGCCGTTCAAGCGCGAAGACTTGACGCTCGCCGCCGTGAACTGCCAGCACCAGATTGACGCCGATTGCATCCGGCTTTACCGCGACCCAACAAAGGCTGGCTCTGCGCTATCGCAAATGGTTGACCGCGTGGTTGCCGCCATCGAGCAAGGGGCACAGCCAGGGGCGGAACCAACCTTGCACGAAATCGCCACCGAAGTGCTGGCGAACCGCGATGAATCGGTCCTGCGCGATCCCGCGTGGCCGTCGCGCATGGCATCGCCAGAAGGAGAATCCACCTATCGGGAGCGCAGCAAGGCCATCCGCGCATTTGTGGATTCCGCAATTTTGCCGCTCATCGGTCAGGTGCTAGAAAAGAAACTGACGCAGGCCGCGACCTTCATGCGCGACGAGCTTTCCGCAGCACCACAGCCCCAGCAGGAGCAGAGCAAGTGAAGTTCATTCTCGGCTTTCTTGTTGGCGGCCTGAGCTATGCCTTCATGGCTGCTGACCCGCCCATTGTGCATAAACAAGTGCCGTGCGAAACGAAGCGGCAGGAGCAGCCATGACACACCCCACTGACGCCGAAATCGCCCGTCGCGTGCTGGGTCACGACGCTGACGGCGTATCCATGGTGACGGCTGTTCGCATTGTTCAAGAAACACGGCGCGCTCTACTCGCAGAGCAAGCGCGGACAGAGCCGGACCTTGCGCCTGGTGTGATGCGTTGCGCGCGCTGCAAGTTCAGGCTTCACCGCATCAACCTGAATGTCAACGTGGGCACGGTGACGGCTGGCGACAACAAGACAGAGCCGTGTCCGAACGGCTGCGGCCCGCTGTGGCCTGTCACATGGAAGGAGGAGGCCGAGGAAGCTATGGCGGTGGCTGAGGGCCTGTGTGACCGCGCCGTAGCCGCAGAGAAGGAGCTGGCCGACTTGCGCGAACGCCTTGGCCCACGCGCCGCCCCGCCGCTCAAGGCAGAGCAAGCCAAGGATGCGGCAGAGGATGCGGTATTGCGCGAGGCCCGAGAAACGCTTCTGATTGCTGCGGCGAACTTTGGGAGCTTGGCTCCATTTGAGCGTGACCGTTGCATCCGTTCTGCCAATGCGTTGCATGAGGCATACACCCTTTCCACATTTTCTGGAGACAAGCCATGAAGGCTAAACCTGTTCGCCTGCTTTACGGAGTTGGATATGAGCAGTGCCCCACATCAGAGGCCACGCACGTAACGCTCAACATTCCCGGCCCAACCGGGCAGTTGACGTTGCCCGTCATTCAGCGAGGAAAGCGCGACGGCACTGGATGCTGGACGTGGAACGGCGACACAGAATCCCCGACGCTTCGCCCCAGCGTTTTGACAGAGGGTTACAGCGAATCCAGCAACGGCCCGTTTCGCTGTCACTCTTGGATAAACGATGGCGCGGCGCAGTTCCTTGGCGACTGTTCGCACGACTTGGCAAACAAGACGGTAGCGTTGCTTGATGTGGAAGTTGACGCCATCCGCGCTGCCCGTGCAGCAGAGAGGAAAGCATGATGGACCTCAAAGACCCGGCCAGCCGCGCAGCTTGGGTATATGGGCAGCCCATGAGCCCATGCCCATCCTGCGGCAGTTACAAAATGAAGGCGCAGACGCCGATCAAGATTGAATTGTCTGGTGCCGAAACACCAGCGCAGCTTATCGGCAAGTGGGCGCGGGCAAGCAAGGGCAAGGCGACGCCGCTTCAAGGCCCGGTTTACTTCATGTGCTGGGATTGCGGACACAAGGGGCCATCAGTGGATTGCACGGGCCGCACGCGCGAAGACGTGGGGCAAGACCGAGCATTAAATGCTGAAATTAAGCGCCTTTGGAATGAACAGTAAAGGCAGCCATGACACACCAATACACCAAGCTGGCCGAAGCGCTGGTAGAAATCGCAAACAGCGAAAGCAACTTGCGACAAGACGAACGCGACTCATGCAGCGAAGCCGCCCGCATCCTCCGCGCTGCTGCTGAGGTGGATGTGGCGGGGTTGATGGATGTTGCAGACCGCTACGCGCTCGCTCAGGCAGACCCTGCACACTGGCGATCCGCCCTTGAATCAGACCTTCGGCTGGCACTGGCAGCGAGAGAGGACTACGTTCTGCAACTGCTGGTGGCCGCTGGGCACGTCACGCAAGAGAAGGTTGACCAAGCGCGCTCAATCGCCGCAGCCGCACCGAAAGGAACACCATGACCGCAGTCCGTGAATACTTGCCGTGGCTGCTGTCGGCAATCACGATATGGATGACGGTCCTAGCGGGCAACAAGCATCGCAGCGCGTGGGCCGTGGGGCTTGTCAATCAGGCGCTTTGGGCAATGTGGATTGTGTCAGCCAGCGCGTGGGGCCTATTGCCGATGAACCTCGCGCTGTGGGCCGTCTATGCGCGCAACCATTTGAAGTGGAGAAATCATGACCAGCCGTGAAGCGTTTGAGGCGAAGGTTACGCTTAAGCATCTGAAGGAGTGGGGGCTGTCGTCTGGCCTTCTGGACCCGCATCTGACGCGCGGCGACAACCTCATGACCGACTATGGAACGTCGAATGATGAACTTCGAGAGTTTGCGCGTTTGGTCTGGCAAGCCGCCATACAGCACGCCCGCGACGTGGCAGTGAAGGCGTGCGAGGAACAGGCGAAAGAGCCGGAATGCCCCGAGCGCGCAATCTACTGCGCTGACGCCATCAAGGAGGCGTTGAACACAGGCGCCACAACACCTGGCAACAAAGGCACTACGCCAAATTCTTGACACACCACCGGCAATGT
>CAZZDD010000160.1:0-3165 GCA_964652185.1 uncultured Candidatus Peribacteria bacterium
TCGACACGACTGCCGATGTCGACATCTTGGTGAACGGGCGCGTTGTCGCTTCTGACACCGGGCTCACCAACGCAGATGGAGGAGGCAACTTGTCAAAGATGAATTGGGTCATGGGCGCGCTCTTGCTTTCGTCTGGCACCGCTATCGCCAACGGCGTCAACGCCGATGTGGGGCCGAGCATCTTCACGGCGGCAATCATGTCCGACGACGAGGTCGGCGAGATCTTCCGTCGTGGTGCTTCGCTGGCGACGCCGTATCAGACGCATGCTCGGGTGCTCGTCGAGGACAGCGCTGGTGGCACGCTGCGAGACGTCTCCGAGGGAGGCTTCTATGGATTCGACTTCGTGCAAGACGTTTCCATCAACGACGACGTCGACAACGACACAGCGGGCGCCGTCGTCACCCTTGCGCGCGAGTTTGCCGAGGTGTCGCTGGCGCCGCTCAAGGGCGACAGCTACCTGAACAACCCGACGCTGGCGTCGAGCTACACGCCGAAGATCGACGGCTGGCGCAAGATCGAAATCCTCGAGGCGCGCATCCCGCTCTGGCTTGATCCGCCGACATCGTCGTCGACCGATTTGGTGTCAGCCTTCCTCGGTCGCATCGACGAGATCGACGACGCCGACGCTGACCGCATCACGCTCTCCTGCCGAGACGAGGCCGCTCGTGCCGCCGAGCGCTACATCGAAGACGAGATCATCTATCCGCAGAGCTTCGGCGGCGGCGGTTGCGGTGGCTCAGCTCAGGCCCGTGAGATCGTGATGCAGGAGGTCATCGACGACAACGGCGCCTATTTCACCCTGCGCACCGTCGGCGAGACGCTCTCGTGCATGTTGGAAATGGAGCAGCCTCTCCCTCGCGGTCACCTGTTGCCGACGCTGCGATCGCTGGCCCAGGAGATCGGCTGGGACGTCCGTTGGAAGTGGGACCCGCTGAATGAAGAGTGGGCGCTGACGATGTTCGAGCCGCTCCGAGAGCGCCTTGCGCCCCACATCGTGATCAGCCCTCGCGTCGTCGAGTCGACGAGCGGCGGCAGGCAGCAGACGGCAGGGGTCCGTAACCAATGGACCGTGACCTACCCCAACAGCGCCAGCCTCGACGGCGAGGGCAACCGGCTGCCAGCGAGCGTCACCGTCAGCGACGCCACGTCGATCACCAACTTCGACCTGCGCGCTGCTGAGGTCGTCGAGGACAGCAGCAGCCAGATCGACACCAGCAGCGAGGCAACGCGCATGGCGTCGGCGGCGTTGGCTGACACCAAGGATCCTTCGAGGAACACCGGCAAGGCAATGGCCTTCGACAGCCGCATGGAGGTCGGTGACATCTGCATCCTTCAACCGTCGGGCCTGGACGCCAGCGTGAACCAATACGCGACGATCCAGAACACCAGCCACCGGTGGAGCGCCGAGGACTCCAAGAGCATCGTGCGGGCCGATGGGCAGCCTGTAGCGGGCTTCTCGCGATGGCTGTCGATCGAGGCAGGCCGCAATGGGCGCCCACCGATCCGCAACCCTGCGGAGGCCCTGACGGGCCGAGGCATCGGCACGCTGCTACCCGGCATCCTCGACATCGTGGATCGCAGCATTTACCTCGGCGGTCAGAAGTTCCTCGAGATCAAAAACGGCGACTTCGCTCGCTTCACTCGCGGCCTTGACTACCCGCCTGACTCTTGGACCATGTCGGGCGGCGATTGGGGTTCTGGGCTCGATGCGCAGTCGTCGACCGACTCCGAGTCGGGTGGCTTCTCCGTCGTGCTGCTGACGACGACGGCCGAGCTCACCTCTCAGGCGGTGGCGTTGATCGGCAACATCAACACGCCCTACAGCGTGGAGGTCCGATGGATGAGGTCCACCGGCGACGACCTTGTCGAGGTGGAGCTTGACTGGCTCGACGCCAGCCGAACCTTCATCTCGTCGACGACGTTATTGCCTGGCGGCCTCACGGGCTTTGTTGGCGTCGACAACTTCCCGACGGCACCGGCAGGCACTGGCACTTGGTTCTCGTCACAGGCCGATGGCATCGCGCCACCGTCGGGAGCCCGCTTCGTTCAGGTGAAGATCCGAGGGAGCCAGGTGGGCGGCGCCTTCGGTGCGCTCCTCGTCGACAGCGTGCAGTTGTTCCGCAGCGCCCGACGGACGAAGACGGGTTGGACCAACGACGCCGTCTCCAGGCCGCTGTGGGCGAACTTCATCAACCCGCTGGTGACCGGTGTCGCTGTTGGCACGATCCAGAACATCACGTTTCTCGACATCGTCTCGCAGGCGACGATCCTCAACGGCGACGTGTACGACGTCTATCGCAGCCTCCAGCTGGGCACGTCGGCGGCGACGGTCAACGGCGCCTTCTACGAGGTCAAGGAGACTGGCAAGATCCGCATCTACGCCAAGATCTGGTGGGGCACTGGCGGCGGCATTGCGGTTGGCCAGCCTGTCGGCTTTGAGATTGTCAAGAACGGCACCTACTCGACGACCACTGGGCAGAGGACTGGCGGCACCGTCATCGTGAGCAACCGCTTCGCGAAGTACGCGGGTGTGGCCGGGGTCGCGGCCAACTTCACGGTGTTGGAGCACGAGAGCTACTTCGTGAAGGGCGACCGCATCACGGTGGACGTGCGCAACGATGCGGGCTCTGGCGTGCTCCAGATCGCGTTTGGGTCGCCTGTGGCTGGCGTTGAGGATCGCACCTACGTCTCCTTCGACGCGCGCGTGGCCGACTAACTATGGACAGGGCGCCCGTGGCCCTGAATCATAGGCGGCATGAATCCAGAGACCACGACTTTGCCCCTGGTGCTGGCCATCATGTCTTTGGTGGGGAGCTTCGCTTCCCTTGCGGGTCTCGTGGCGATCGTGGTGAGGTTGTTCACCCGCACTGAAGTGCGTGTTGACCGGGCCATCGAGGACGTCAAAGAAATCAAGTCCCGCGTCGACAAACAGGCTGAAGCGTTCAACGTTGAGCTCCGCGCAAGCGGGGCTCTTGCCACCAAAGTGGGAAGCCTTGAGTCCAAGGTGTCATCGTTGGCCACAGTCGAAGCCTTTGAGGGGTTTCGCCGCGAGATGGCTCAAGGGATGAAGCATCTCGAAGACCTCATCAAGCGTGTGCTTGACCACGAAGAAAAGAAGGGCAGCTAAATGGCGGGTTTCAACGCGAAGAACAGAGCAGGCAACG
>CAZZDD010000161.1:0-3028 GCA_964652185.1 uncultured Candidatus Peribacteria bacterium
AAAACAGGCGGCCGTGTATTTGGCGACGCTCGAACTCGGGCGCGCGCCGGTGCTGCGCATCGCGGAAAAAGCCGGCGTGAAACGCCCGACGACGTACGTCCTACTGCAGGAACTTCTGCAGGCCGGCCTCGTGGATCTCATTCCGCGCGGCGGCATGCGCTTGTACCAGGCGACCGATCCGCAAGTGCTCATCGAGCGACTAAAAGAAAAGACCGCGCTCCTCGAAGAATCGATGCCGCAACTGCGCGCGCTGCTCAACACGGCGGTCGGGAAGCCGAAAGTGCGCTTCTACGAAGGAAAGCGGGCGATCTACGAACTCTACGACAAAGAGATCTTGCAGGAAAAAGAACTGTTCTCGCTGGTGAACATCAGCGAATTCGCCTCCGTTTACAGCGAGAAGGAAATGACCGCGCTGCTCAACCGCATGAAACGCAGCGGCCTGCGCGCGACGGAACTGATCGATGATTCGCCGGATGCGCGTTGGTACAAGAAAGAAAAAGAATCGCGCGGACTGGGCGACACGAAGTTCGTGCCAGCGCCCTTGTCGTTCGCCGTCGATTTCATCTTCTACCGCGACACGGTCGTCATGATCTCGCTCAAAAACCTCGTCGCGGTGGCGATAGAAGACAAGGCGATCCGCGAAGCGCAGTGCCAACTGCTGCGCTTCGTCTACGACGCGGCGAAGGCGTAACGCTCACGCTTTCTTCTTCCCCCTCCACGCCCGCTTCGGGCTCGTCTTCTTCTTTTCCAGAAGTTCGACGGCTTCATCCAACGTGATGGTTTCGGGCGTGAAGCGCTTGGGGACCGAGCAGTTCGTCTCGCCGTCTGTCACGTACGGGCCGTAGCGGCCGGTCTTCACGAAAACGTCTTTGCCCGCGGCATTCTTGCCGAGCGTGCGCAGCGGTTCCGCGGCTTTCGCTTTGCGCGCGGCGGAGTCGGCTACGAACGCGACCGCTTCGTCGAGCGTGATGCTTGAGGGATCCACCTCACCGAGGCTCGCGGTCTTGTCGCCGTGCTTCACGTAGGGACCAAAACGGCCGAGGAACACCGTCACGGGTTCGCCACCGTGCATGCCGAGCTGCCGCGGGAACGCGAGGAGGCTCATGGCCTGCTCCATCGTCGCGTCGTCGATCAGAATGTTCTTCGGCAGCGATGCGGTTTTGAGATCGCTCTTCTTCTCTTTCTTTTCACCTTTCTTCGCCTTCTTCGCTTTGGGGGCATTCGGATCCAAGCGGCCGAGCTGCACGTAGGGGCCGAAACGGCCGGTGCGAACGATCACTTCCAGGCCCGTCTGCGGGTCGACGCCGAGCACGCGCTCCTTCAAGACGTCGGCCTTCTTGATGTCTTTCGTCTTCTGGTCGACGAGCTCCTTGAACGGATCGAAGAACCCGTGGAGGAATTCCTTCGTCTTCACGTTACCTTCGGCGATGTCGTCAAGATTCTGTTCCATAGATGCCGTGAACGTGAGGTCGACGATCTGCGGGAAGTGCTCCTTCAAGAGATCGGTGACCGTGAACGCGATGTCTTCCGGGATCAGCTGCTTGTTGTCTTTGCGGATGTAGCCGCGCGCCTGCACCACGCTGATGGTCGGCGCGTACGTCGACGGACGGCCGATACCCTCCTCTTCGAGCTTCTTCACGAGCGAAGCTTCGGTGTAGCGAGCCGGCGGCTTCGTGAAGTGCTGCTCGGGTTTCAATTCATCAAGTTCAAGCGACTGGCCTTCCGAAAGGGGAGGGAGAAGTGCTTCACTGTCGTCACCTTCGGGGTGCTCGTCGCCTTCGTCGCGGTCTTCGCGGTACACGCGGAGGAAACCGTCGAAGGTCACCGTCTGGCCCGTGGCGCGGAACGTGTAATCATTTGCGGTAATGTCGGCCGCGACGCGTTTGAACTCCGCCTGGGGCATCTGCGTGGCGACGGTGCGGTTCCAGATGAGCGTGTAGAGCTTGAGCTGCTGATGGTCGAGCACGTCGGCGACGCTCTCGGGCGTGCGCGAAATTTCGGTGGGGCGGATCGCCTCGTGCGCTTCCTGCGCGCCCTTCGATTTATTCTTGAACATCCGCGGCTCGGCGATCACGTACTCGCGGCCGAACTTCTTCTCGATCGTCTCCTTCGCGTCGTCGAGCGCCTTCTTGCTCAGGTTCACCGAGTCGGTACGCATGTAGGTGATGAGACCCGACGGGCCTTCGCCCTTGCCCAACGAAATACCTTCGTAGAGCTGCTGCGCGACGACCATCGTCTGCTTCACCGAGAAGCCGAGCTTGCGAGCGGCCTCCTGCTGGAGCGTCGACGTCGTGAACGGCGCCGTCGGATTGCGCGACACTTCTTTCTCTTCGGTCTTCGCGACCGAGTAGCTCGCGCCTTCGAGCTCCTTCAACACGTCGTCCATTTCTTCCTTGGTCGACGGTACGAACTTTTCGCCTTTCCTCTGCGACAACGCCGCTTTGAACGATTCCTTTTTCTCCGTCAAAAGTTCCGCGTGCAACGACCAGTATTCGACCGGATTAAATGCGCGGATCTCGCGCTCGCGGTCGACGATGATGCGCACAGCGACGGACTGCACGCGGCCCGCGCTCAAGCCCGAGTACACTTTCTTCCACAAAAACGGCGAGAGCGTGTAGCCGACAAGGCGGTCCAAAATGCGGCGCGCCTGCTGCGCGTCGACCAAATCCATGTCGAGCGTGCGCGGGTGCGCGATCGCTTCTTTGATGGCGCCTTCGGTGATTTCGTGGAACACGATGCGCTTCACGTTCTTGTAATCCTTGATCTTCAGTGCCTGCGTGAGGTGCCAACCGATGGCTTCCCCTTCGCGATCTTCGTCAGTCGCGATCCAGAGTTCCTCGCACTTCTTCAGCTCGGTTTTCAGCTTCTTCACCACCGATTCTTTTTCTTTCGACACCTCGTACGTCGGTTCGAAATCTCCGCCGACGTCGACGCCGAGGCCGCTCTCCGGCAGATCGCGAATGTGACCCATGCTCGCTTCGACGATGAAATCCTTTCCGAGGAAGCGCTTGATGGTCTTTGCTTTGGC
>CAZZDD010000162.1:0-2943 GCA_964652185.1 uncultured Candidatus Peribacteria bacterium
GCGCTCGACGGCTCCGACTACTGCGCGCCGCACGATGCGCACGAGCGCGGCCGTGACGCAGCGAAGAAGCGCCGACAGCGGCTCGAGCGCGTGAAGGCCGGGCGGTGCATCACCGGGTGCGGCCGCAAGGTCGGCAAGCGACGGGTCAAGCGGAAGTGGATCGCGATGCGGTGGTGCTCGACGTGTGCGCGTGCTCGCGCGAAGGCGCAGCGCGAGGCCCGCAAGGCAAATCGGCGTGTCGTCCCCGGCGCTTCGCGTGATGTCCCCGTCGGCTCGAAGACGCCGCGCACCAAGCTCGAGGTTCACCCCGACGGTTATGTGCGTGTCCGTACGACCGGCCGCGGGGTGCGCGGGCAGAAGTCGCGCGCCGAACTCGACGACGATCTGCGTCAGGATCTGGACGACTCGATCCGCGACGCACAGGCGGTGCGCGACGAGGGGATCGCGGAGCTTCGTGCCCCGGCAATCTCCGACCTGGGGCGAGTCGCGAAGCGGGAAGCGCACGCGCTCGTGGCAGACCGCCTGCTCCGCGCTGCGCGAACGCTGACGTCGGTCGCCGAATCGCTGTGCCCCGGGCGTGTTCGCGAGCTCGAGCAGGTCATCGTCGAGGCGGAAGGCTAGGCGCCTATCGCCCCGCCGCGCGCCGAGCGTGACGCTTGAGGTGTGAGCGACGAGAAGAAGGCCGTACCGCCACAGCTCGTGGCGAATGCGTTCAAACCAGGCCAGAGCGGCAATCCGGGCGGACGTCCGAAGGGGTACGAGCGCCGCATCCGCGACGTGATCGACGCGATGACGGCCGACGATCCGGTGACCGACCCGGCCAACCCCAACGCGAAGATTCCAGCATTCGAGGCCATCGTGAAGCGGGCGGTCCTCGACGCTGTTGCGGGGGACAAGTACGCCCGCGACTTCATCGCCGACCGCCTGATGGGCAAGCCGAAGCAGCACGTCGATCTCAAGCCCGTCGCACGCACGAAGGCAGACCTGTCCGGGCTCACGCCGGCGCAGAAGCGCGCGCACCTCCAGGCATACGAGGCGCTGCGTGACCTGGGGGTCACCTCGTCGCCTACCGACGAGGACGATCGTCCGCCGACGGAGCACTAGGTGTCGGACGACGAGGTTGACCTCGACGCCGTCGAAGCAACCGCCGAGCAGCTCGAGGCCGAGCTCTGTCGCGACTCGCTGCGCGACTTCACCGAGCGGGCGTGGCGGCACGTTCCGCCGGCACGAGATCTCCTGCCGAGCGTGGCGCTCGACGCGTTCATCGCCGCAGCTGAGGCATGGGTCGCGGGACGGATTCGACGGCTCGGAGTGGAGGCCTCACCCGGCGTCGCGAAGAGCATCTTCTGGTCGGTGATTCTGCCGGCGTGGATGCTGCTCAAGAGCAAGGGCAAGGAGCGCGTTATGACGGGCGGGTACGCTTGGTCGCTCGGCGAGCGCGACGCCGGCCGCACGCGCTTGCTCGTGCAATCAGAGTGGTACCAAGGCCTCGTCGCTGCGCTCTGCGACGAGGGCGAGGAGCCGTGGTCGTTCCGCGAGGACCAGAACTCGAAAGGCGATTGGCAGACCGACGAGGGTGGACGCCGCCTCACCGCGAGCGTCGACGGCAAGACGACCGGCGAGCGCTGTTCGAAGCAGATCATCGACGATCCACTCTCTGGACAGGGCGCGAAGTCCGCCGCCGAGATCAAGTCATCGAACGACTGGTGCTTCGAGCTCATGGCGACGCGCATGGAGGACCAGCGCACCGATCCGCGGGTGATGGTCATGCAGCCTCTCGTCGCTGGAGATCCGCTCGACGAGGCGAAGCGCCGCGGCTGGACGATGCTTTCACTGCCCGCGGTGCTCGGCCGCTGGGGTGTACCGGAGGAGGGTTGCGTGCTCGTCGACGACTTCGGCGTCGAGGTGTGGCGGGATCCGCGCAAGCCCGGTGAACCGCTCAGCGAACTGCTCGACATGCCGACGCTCGAGCGCTTGCGGTCGCCTGACGAGCTAGGACCGACGGTATTCGGCACGCAGTACCTGATGCTCCGCTCGAGCAACGTGAATGCGACGTTCAAGCGCACGTACTGGAACTGGTACTTCGGCAGCTCGAAGCACGAGAACGCCGCGCGGCCGCAGGGCTGCGATACGACGCGGCCGTCGCTTCCCGGCCCGGCGTGGTTCTCGCGCGTCGTGATCACGTGCGACTTCAAGTTCGAGGCGGACAAGGGCGACTACGCGAGCGTGCAGGCGTGGGGTGAGAGCGGGCCGAACCTGTATCTGCTCAAGGCTCGTCGAGGAAAGGTCGGCTACGAGAGCAGCGTCGCGTGGGTCGAGGACTTCCAGAAGCAATTCCCCACGTCCGAGTTCGGCATCGAGAAGGCGGCGAATGGGTACGCCGTCCTCGAGACGGTGAAGCAGCGGATCCGCAACGTGAAGGGGCTCAAGCCGTGGGGCAAGAAGAAGCATCGCCACGCCGCGGCGGTGCCGACCGCCGAGAACGGCAACTGCTACTTGCCGCTCGGCAACGTGTTCGAGGAGGTCGACGACGACGGCACGGTGCGCATGGTCGACGCGACGGTGTTCACCGAGGAGCTCGCCGATGCGACGAAGAACGACGATCAGAAGGACGCGGCGAGCTATGCGATCTTGGCGATCGCAGGCGTCGGTCATCGAGTGCCGCAGGAATCCGTCGCAGGGCACGCGATCACCGAGACGAGCGCATCACGACAGCGAGAAGGTCTCGGCGCTCTCGCGATACTCGGCGGTCGCGGCGGTCGCGCGTAATCGCCCCGCATGATCTAGGCGCCTATCGCTAGAGGGTGCCGAACCCGAACATGCGCAAGGGCGCGCCGAGCGTGAACCCAACGGGTCGGTCCAAGGCCGAGCTCGCCGCGATCGCCAAGGCCTCGCGCGCGCCCGGCTTCGACGCCGTCCCGGGCTACGCCGGCAGCGTCACGA
>CAZZDD010000163.1:0-2943 GCA_964652185.1 uncultured Candidatus Peribacteria bacterium
GGTGTGCAGCGCCGGTACCACCGGACGGATGGGACGGCGAAGTCCATTTCGTACACCGGTTCCGCTGGCAGTGACACCGCTGCGGGGTATTTGTTCCTCCAGTACACCCGCCTCGCGTAACACGGGCGCTTAAACGTCCAGGCCGCCGTCTCGCTACCGATGGACTGGAACAGCTTTGCCGGTGTGCTGAGAAACACCGGCCCAATTACTGACCCTCACCCTTGAACCGCTGGAGTCTTTGTATGCTTGGAATTGCGCTTGTGCTGTTGTGGGTACTGACATGGACTCCACCGGTCCATGCGGAGTGTGTGGTGGATACCGACTCCCCCACGTTTGTGGACGGGAAACGAATCGATTTGCGGTGTAACGCGTCTGGGGAATTGATTACCTCTGGTGGCGCAGGCGCCGCTGTCCAAACCCTCACCATCGCCTCTGGGGTGACGACCAACACCACGACGGCAGCCGTTGCGGGGGTGAGTGGCTATAAAACATTTTGGATGGAGGTACGAGGAACTGGGGCAGTCACGGCGACCGTGACGATTTATGGGGCGCGGGTGGCGAACGCGACAGCTGATGAGATGGTCGCGCTGACGACCCCAACCGCCCTCTCCGGCACAACTGTAGCCGTGAACGCAGCGGCTACGAGTACGGCACCCTATCCGTATTACTACGTCACGACAACCAACGTCACTGGAACCGGCGCGACGGTTCGCGTGGAGGTGTTTTACTAATGGCTATCCGTTGCATCTTCGAATCCCATATTCCGGCCTGGTCCAATCCCACTATCCTCGCGCAACGCCTGGATCTGTGGCAGCGAGCCAGTATCAATACGGTCATGTTGCTGGCAGATAGCGGCGGTGGGGTGACCTGGAAAACGTCGCTCGCGCCCTACGATGCCCGTATCAATGAGAAAGACCCGCCGTTGAGTGCGGCGGTCGATCAGATCCATCGGGCAGGGTTACGGGTCTATGTCTGTGTGAACGTCATGGGGATCTATCAGGCCGCCAATCCGATCAAATCGGAATACCTGCTGTCTGATTATTCGGAGCCGTTCTACGATGTGTGGAACAGCGCGTTTCGTGCTTGGAGGCGGGACTATATCAAGAGTTGCATCGAGAGTTGCGATGCCGATGGACTGGCCCTCGATTACATTCGATCAGGCCGAGAACAACTCAGCGAGTCGATCACCGCAGGCGAGGCGGTCATGCTCATGTTGCAGGCCATTCGATCCGCCACACCAGAAGGACTCCCCATCGTCAACACGAGCTCAACCTCATTCAATGCCACGCGCAAGCAAGGCGTGCATATGGATGACTGGCTGGCTGCGGGGGTGGTCGATGCCTGCTGTCTGACGAACTACAACACGCCGTACCCGTTGAATGAGATCACGCCATTGCCGGATGAGCAGGTGTGGCTCATGTCTGGCAATTACGATGTGGTGAATAGTGTCGTTATCCCGCGCACGGGACTCACCGTGGGCCGTGAATGGCGACGGATGAAACGGCTGCGCCCGAACCTGGCTGGCTACGGGCTCTATCTGTCAAACCTATTTACTGCCGACCAGGCGAACGCGCTAGGAACGGAATATGGCACTGTCTAACTACAGACTGACAGCCGGGACGCGCTACGCGCCCTATTCTGATATGACGCCTCCGGCGAGCATTTCGAGTGGATCGCCCTATACGTCTGGGGGCTACCGAGTCAATGTCTCAGCAGGGACGGCGACATTCTCAGTTGAGACGGATGAGCATTTAGACCGCGCCCAGTCGATTAAAGTCCAACCCGGGCAGGCATCACAGACGATTGATTTTGACTGGTATCTCGATGCCGATATGAGTGCCGCCACGATGCTGCACCTCAACGTGAAGCTCAATTCCAACGACTGGGGCGCGGTGGATGTCTGGCTCACGACTGGTACGGGGACGTCATTTACACACGGCTACCGCAAATCGTTCCGCAACAATCTCGAAAATGGGATGATTTCGTGGCAAACGATCCAGTTGCATCGTGACGATTGGGGCAATGCCGGGACACCTGGCGGATGGGACCAGATCAAGGGCATCCGCCTTCGACTGACCGCCCTCGCGGCCTTAACTCCGGCCTATGTTGAGGATTGCTGGTATGGCATTACGACCAAGCCGAAGATCATTTTCCAGATGGACGATGGGGCGAACACGCAGGCCACGATTGCAAAAGCCATCTTTGACAGCTACGGCATCAAGGGCGGGCTCAATCTCATTTCAGGTCCCACCCGCACTGGCCCACTAGGAAGCTACATGTCGCTTGAGCAGATCCAAGATTTTTACGATTCTGGATGGGATCTTGCGGTTCATGGAGACAGTACGGGAATCACCAACTGGTCGGTGATTACGCAGCAGGACTGTGAAGATGAAATCTCAGCCTGTCGTGATTGGTTTGCCGCACAGGTAGGGACGCGGGGTATTAGCGAGTGGTGCGCCCATCCAGGTGGAGCGTTTGATGATGAGTCACGAGCCGCCATTGCCGCGCAGGGCATTCGCTATGCACGCGGGACCGTCAACGACTGGAATTTTAACTCTGTGGCGCTCGGGATTGCGAACCGAGAGAACCTGTACGCATTCCTGCCTGACGCAACCCCGACGCTCGCTGAATTTGAGGCACAGTGGAATAAGGCGATTAAGTATGGCTCGACGATTTTTCTCTGCCTGCACCAATTCCACGCCACCACGGATGGGGCCTCAACCCTCAGCGTTGCCACCTTGAATAGCGTCCTGACGGCAGCGAAGGCCCTGCACGACGCAGGAACGGTGGATATTGTGACTCCCACGCAATGGATTGCTGGCATGTCAGCGGCCGGTGCATTGACCGCTGCGGCTGGACCGTTTGGTGAATCATCATTTCAGGGGGGAACAGGCGTGCTGACCGATGCGGCGGGGCCATGGTGAGTAGGGAGAATGGAATTCC
>CAZZDD010000164.1:0-2914 GCA_964652185.1 uncultured Candidatus Peribacteria bacterium
AAAAGCAGCGCGACGCGGTGCAGGCTTCCTTGCGCGAACTCGGCTGGATTGGCGTCGTCGTGGAGAACGTGACTAGCGGGCGTCTTATAGACGGGCACGAGCGCGTCTGGCAGGCGTTGAAGCAAAACGAGGACGTGCCGTATATCCAAGTGGCACTCAGTGAGGACGAAGAAAAACTCGCCCTGGCGATCTTCGACCCCATCACCTACATGGCCGAGACGGACGCGCAAGTGCTGGACGCTTTGCTGCGCGAGGTGAACACCGGCGAGGCGGCGTTGCAGGAACTACTCGCGGGGCTGGCTGAGGACGCGGGCATAACGCCGCCTAACTTTGAGCCTGTGGATGCCAGCGAACAGCCGCGCCTCGACCAAAAGAAGCCTGTCGTTTGCCCGCATTGCGGCGCGGAGTTTACGCCAGAATGAGCGACAAAGTAGAGTTGCGCGTGGACTGGTGCAGCCATGAGGCGGCGAAGTATGCCGTTGAGAAGTGGCATTATAGCCGGACTATGCCAGCGGGCAAGGTAGTAAAGATTGGGGCATGGGAGAATGATACGTTTGTTGGGTGCATCATGTTTGCGTGGGGAACAAGCCCGCACATAGGCGATCCGTATGGACTAAAAATGATTGAGGTGTGCGAACTGGTACGCGTGGCACTCAATAAGCATATTTCGCCCGTTAGTCAAATTGTGACGCGATCAATAGATTTGCTTAGGCGACAATCTGTTGGCTTGCGCTTACTTACGAGCTACGCCGACCCTAAGCACAAGCACAATGGCGCAATCTACCAAGCAATGAATTGGGTATATGTGGGGATGCCGAGCGGGACAATCAAGTGGCGCGCTAACGGGCAACATAATCGCAAATTTGGCACTAGCAAAGCAAGGGCTATTGCTACGCTTGGTCCCAATGTCGTGTTTGAGTATGACGTTGCCAAGCACAAGTACCTATACCCGCTTGACCGCGCCATGCGTAAGCAAATTGCGCCACTCGCGCAGCCGTACCCGAAACGTGAACTATGCGGGCAAAGTGTCGAAGGTGACACGTCCGGCGACCAGCCGGAAGGGGCGAGTTCGATCCTTGCTGCCCGCTCTGATGTGACAAGTGTACACCAATAAAAATGGCTAACTGGAAAGCAGACGACGTAATCGCGTCTATCGAACGGAATAAGGGCAACCTGTCAGCCGTGGCGCGTCAATTTGGCGTGTCGCGCATGACGGTACACCGTTACATGGCAGACCACCCGACTGTCAAGGCATCGGTCGCCGACGCACGCGAGTCTATGCTGGACAACGCCGAGTCTGTCCTATACAAAAAAGTGTTGGAGGGCAGCACGCCGGAACTGATATTCTTTCTCAAGACACAGGGGCGCAACCGCGGCTATGTGGAGCGCGTGGAGCAGCAGCACAGCGGTTCGGTTGACGTGATTGTCAAGGGCTATACCACGGTGACTCCGGATGATTGGGACGCAGATAAAACCGACAGCCATTTATAAGCCGTTGCCCTGGCAGGTGAAAGCGTGGCGCGACAAAGCGCGCGTCTGCCTGTACAGTGGGTCGGCAGGTGGCGGCAAGTCTTGCGCCGCGGCGGAAAAGCTGAATGGGTACATGAAAAAGTACCCCGGCGCGGTCGGCATTGCCCTGCGCAAGGCGCGTGAGTTTGCCAGCAAGTCAGTCGTGTATGCCATCCAAAGCGCGATAGGCAGCGACCCGGCAGTTCGCTACAACTCGTCAGACCTCATGTTCCACTACGAGAATGGCAGCCGCATATTTATTGCGGGCATGAAAGACGAGGGGCAGCGCCAAGCGTTGCGCTCTATCAACGGCGACGGTTCGGCTGATTTTATCTGGTGCGAGGAAGCCAACGCACTCACCGAGGACGATTTTAACGAGTTGTTGGGGCGTTTGCGTGGCAAGGCGGCAGACTGGCGGCAGATTCTTTTGACCACCAATCCGGACGGCCCCATTCACTGGATTAAGACGCGGCTCATGGATGGCGGCGAGGCGTCTACGCATTACAGCAGCGCCAAAGACAACCCGAATTTGCCGCCTGAGTACATGGAGACATTAGCCAGCATTACGGGCGTCTTGGGCTTGCGGCTGCGCGATGGGCTATGGGTGCAGGCCGAAGGCGTGGTCTATGACACCTGGAGCGATGCGCTTCACATCGTTGACCGTATGCCCGACGGCTGGCAGGCGTGGCGCAAGATTCGTGTGATAGATTTTGGCTACGTCAACCCGTTTGTGTGCCAGTGGTGGGCGATTGATGGCGATGGGCGCATGTACCGCTACCGCGAACTCTACATGACCAAGCGCACTGTGGCCGAACATGCTGCCAAGATCAACTTGTTGTCATCGGGTGAAAGTTACGAGGCGACGATCTGCGACCATGACGCCGAGGACAGGGCTACGTTACGGCAAGTGGGTATACACAGCATTGCCGCTATCAAGGATGTGAGCCGCGGCATCCAGGCGGTGCAGCAGCGACTCGCACGCGGGCATGATGACAAGCCGCGTCTGTATCTACTCAAGGGCGCGCTGGTGGAACGTGACGGGGTTTTGGTCGAGGAACGCAAGCCGTTTTGCACCGAGCAGGAAATGCCGGGCTACATCTGGCAGACCACGCCGGAAGGCAGACCGAACAAGGAAGAACCGTTGAAAGTCAACGACCACGGAGCCGACACCATGCGCTATGCCGTGATGTATCTGGACAACCCGCAGCGCATGGAACGAGTTGTCAATCCATTCTATCAGTAGGCGGTGATGCATGGCCTTACGTGACGCAATTAGTAACATTCTTTCCCCACGGCAGCCGGAAACGGGCTTTACGCCGCTGACCGATGCGCATAAGGCGCGGCGCGATTTGTACGCTGCCTTCTGGCGTTACTATCGCGGCCATCACCGCAAGGCGCTCAAGGT
>CAZZDD010000165.1:0-2900 GCA_964652185.1 uncultured Candidatus Peribacteria bacterium
AGATCCCCTCGTAGGTGTCGTATATTTCCTGACTGATGAGACCCTCTTTGAGGAGCCTCTTCAGGTCTTTATCGAAGGAAATCATGCCGACATCCGAACCCGTCTGGAGCACCGATTTCAGCTCCTGCAGGCGGTTCTCGCGGATGATGTTGCTACACGCCGGCGTATTGATGAGCACCTCGCGCTGCGGCGTGCGTCCACCACCCTCTTTCGGCAGAAGGCGCTGAGCCACGACGGCACGAAGCGACAGAGACAACTGCGAGCGAACCTGCGCCTGCTGGTGCGGCGCGAAGACGTCGATAATGCGATCAATGGTCTGCACGGCGTTGGGTGTGTGGAGCGTGGCGAACGTAAGGTGACCTGTCTCCGCGAGCGTGAGCGCGGCGGCGATCGTTTCGGGGTCGCGCATTTCACCGACCATGACCACGTCCGGATCCTGACGAAGGATGTGCTTCATCGCTTCCGGAAACGAGTGGAAGTCCTCGCCGTACTGGCGCTGGCGCACGATGCCCTGGCCTTTCGGGAACACGAATTCGACCGGATCTTCGACTGTGGTAACAGCCAACGGACGCGTCTGATTCAACTGATGAATGAGCGCCGCGAGCGACGTCGACTTGCCGGAGCCCGTAGGACCGGTGAAGAGGATGAGGCCGGATTCCATATTCAGGAACTGCTCGCCGAGTTCGCCGAGGCCGACTTGTTCAAGCGTCGGGATCGTGGGAGGAACGATGCGCGCGACGAGCGTCACGTTGCCGCGTTCGAAGCTGCAGTTGATGCGCAGGCGTTCGCCGCCCGGCAATTGGAAGCTTGAGTCGAGTTCCATGTCAGTGTTCAGCCTCTTATATCCCGCTTCGCCGACGACAGACTTCACCAACTTCTCGGCGTCCGCTGCGGTGACGTCTGATTTACTCTGCGGAACGAGATTGCCATCGATGCGAAACTGCACCGGCGACCCGACCGCGATGTGGACGTCCGACGCACCGGCATCGACGGCCTTCTGGAACAGGGACTGTGTTTGTGTGGGCATATCGAAATAGTATAGCAGATTTCACGCGAAAATTGGAGGCATATTCTGCATGCTTTCCTATACATTGCAGGAATAAATTTATAGGTCATAAAAGTATTATTAGAACATCGAAAAAAGCTGATCCTCTAGCAGAAAGAACGGCACACCACTTCTCATAGAATCATAGGCGCAACCATTGACACGATGGATAGAGAAACGCCTCTCGTGAGCACGAACCGGATGCTGTTGGATGGTGAGTGCACTTCCTCCCACCTTCTCATGAAACCACGCACACTCGGATTCGAAACACTCGACGAACGCACCGCCATGGCGGGCGTTACCGCAAGCGATATCCGCTGGGAGCCTGAAGCTCTCTCGCATCAGAATGATACCGCCACGCTCGTCGCAAGCGCCGCCGTACCGACATTCGCGATGGACTTGGCGCTGCCGGACGGTTCTCGGATCGCGCGCGGGCTGCAGAACGGCAACGTCGAGATCTTCGATACGGCGACGGGTACTCTCATCCATACCATCGCCGGGCAAGGAACGTACGCATCTCAAATCGAAGCGAGCCCGGACGGACGGTTCCTCGCAGTCGGTACGGGCGCTCCGAAGGTACGGGTGTTCGATGCCCAGACGTATAGGGAAGTCCATGAATTTTCCATGCCAGGGTTCGTGTATTCGATCGTATTCCGCGGCAATGAGATCTTTGCCAGCGCGGCGGAAAACAACGCCACCACGGTGTACAACATCGATACGCGTTCCACGCGGATGATCGCCGGCGGATCGAACCCGGTAAACCACCTGGCGACGATCAACGACAGACTGTATGGATTCGCGTATGGAGGCGTACTGAAGGAACTGAATCCACAGACGGGAGCGGTGCTGCGATCCGTCAGCATTCCAGGCGGACGCACGCCGGTCGCTTCGTCGTCGTCCACGATGCTCGCACTGGGCACACTGGACGGCCGGGTGCTGGCATTCGACGCGGAGCTGCGCCAGCTGGGCGCATTCCAAGCGGGAATCGGCAGCGTTTTCCACGTCGGATTCGACGAATCCGGCTCAAAGTTGATCGCGCGGAGCATCACCGCTTCCGTGTTCCTCGACCTGTCGCAGGTGCAAAGCAGCGGGATGATGATCGAAGCGGGCCGGACTGCGTCGGGAGATCCTCACCGCTACGAAGCAGCCGCCCCCATGACGCCCGACGGCACGGTGGCGTTCCTCCGCACGGAGCAATTCATCACGGCAAAGAAAACACCGTGGAACGCCCCCGAGCCGGTCGTTGAAGTACCTGCAGAAAACCCCGATCCGGATGCGGTCGACCAGACGATCGAAGACATCGCACATGACATCCGCGAAACGTTCGACATGCCCGAAGAACTGACGACGCTCATTGCCGAAGCGACGCGCATGGCGCAGACGGAACCGGTATGGAGGGCGCCGGAAGGAAGCGAGGCAATCCAAACGGTGCTGCCGAAAGGGGTGCGTGTGAATCTGCGCGGCGCCGACGGCATCGTGACGGGCTACAGAGCGACGATCGGCTCTCCTTCCACAACCCGCGCCTACGTATATCGCGGCGCGGACCTCATCCACACGCAAGACGTCGCCACAGGCGCAGTCTTCGTCTATGAAAACGAAGAAGGCATCACCGACGTGCTGCTGCAGGGATCGTTCGGCACGGCGATTGCGATCTCGAATGCGGAAGTGGAAATCGACGACGCTTCGAATTGGTCAAGCACGCCCGACGCTCTCACGGCGATGAGTTCCGGCCATTACGCACGCACGTCGGCGATCGCGATTCCGCAGCCGCTGGACATGGGCCGTGCTGTACAGCAGGTTGAAGCAACCTGGCCGCTCAGCGGAAACGGCTCGCACGGATCGGCGCGGATGTTCA
>CAZZDD010000166.1:0-2896 GCA_964652185.1 uncultured Candidatus Peribacteria bacterium
TGGGGCGGGCAGCATGAGCTGTGGTCCTACGTCGTGGATGCGCCGGGTGTCGTGTTGGCGAATGATTTCAGCTTTTATAACAAAGGGAATTCACCGACTCAACATGACAACGTGATCGTCACGACGATGGACGGCGCGGTCATTACGACGCCGACCGTCACGGGACTTTTCCGTGTCCTAGTCGTCGACTTGGCATACGGCCCGGTCGACATTCGCCAAGAAGTCGGGGAACGGGCGACGTACGTCCTGCAAGGGAACGTGCTGAGCCATGACCACGACGAAGCGTTGCTGCAGGTCACGTTGGAGTTGGAGCGAACGGTGTTCTCGGATACGAATTCTCAGACGAATCCGGTCCGTAACACGTACGCCGCGTCGCGGGTTCCGGCTCGGGTGCCGGGCACTCTCTATCGTTTATAAATTTTTTTACACGAAGGAGAAAAGAGAAAGCCACAGATCTTTTGGAAACAGACCCAATCGCGCAAGCGGTTGGGTCTTTCCTTATGCGAACTGTTTCAAGAGGCGCAGGTCGTTGTCGTACAGGCTGCGCAGGTCCGCGATGCCGTGCTTGATCATGAGGAGCCTCTCCACGCCGCAGCCGAAGGCGAAGCCTTGGAATTGCTTCGCATCGATGCCGCCGTGCGCCAGAACGTTGGGGTGCACCATGCCGCAGCCGGCGACCTCGAGCCAGCGGTCGGTCGTGCCCGTGCGCAGGCGCATGTCGATCTCCAAGCCCGGTTCCACGAATGGGAAGAACCCGGTGCGGAAGCGGAATTCGATGTTCTCTCCGAGCAGCGCGTGCAGCGCGTCGGTCATCACGGCTTTCATATTCGCGAGCGAGACGTCGCGGTCGATCATGAGGCCTTCGCACTGGTGGAACATGGGCGAGTGCGTCGCGTCGTAGTCGTTGCGATAGACCTTGCCCATGCACACCATCCGCAGCGGGGGAGTGTGCGAGCGCATGTAGTGGATCTGTACCGGCGAGGTGTGCGTGCGTAGCACCGTTTTTGGAAGGTCCTTTACCCAGAAGGTGTCCTGGCTGTCGCGTGCGGGGTGCGTGGCGGGGATGTTGAGGAAGTCGAAGTTGAATTCTTCCCGCTCCATTTCGTTGCCCTCGGCGACTTCGAAGCCCATGCCCGTGAAGACGTCCGAGATCTCGCGCAGGAATTGCGAAATCGGATGGATGCTGCCGCGTTCGACCGCGGGGAGCGGGAGCGTGGCGTCGATCAGATCATGCGCCAGGCCCGCGTCGCGCGTCACGCCGAACGCCGAGCGACGGTCGGCGATCGCGGCTTCGATCTTTTTCTTCCATTCGTTCAACTCCGCGCCTTTTGATTTGCGCTCGTCGGGCGACATCGCGCCGAGGCCTTTCAGCGCGTCGGTGAGGATGCCCTGCTTGCGGCCGAGCAGCGCCAGCTCCACGGCGTTGAGGTCCGCTTCCGTGGAAGCGGCGTCGATCGTTGCCAAGTGCTGTGCCCAATCGGTCATACGCGATGAGTGTACGCGAAAAAGCTTATGAATGCAGCGCCGCTTCGATCAGCACGAACACCAGTAAAATCAGAATCGCGATCCACCACGTGAGCAGCGCCAAGAGGTGGAATGTTAGGAGAATGACGACCGCGGTTGCGAGGAAGAGCCCCTGCCGCAGCGCGATGCTCAGCGTTTTTCCTTCGTCCCACGCGTGGATGGGGAACCACGTCCAGAACGCGGCGAAAAGCAGCGTCGAGACGCTCGCGACCGTGAGGAAGAGGCTGACGAAGAACGCGGTGACCGCTTGACCCGGCAGGCTGAGCGGGCTGACGCGGAAGAGGATCGCGACGAGCGAGGTCGTCGAGAGGAGCGCCGCGACGATGATCGAGTAGAGGAGGTTGGTCATGACGCGCGGGAGTGCAGATAGGCGCCGAGCGCGGCGAAGTCGTCTTTCAAGGTTTGGCGGAGCGTGGGGTTATGCAGCGCTGCCGCAGGATGATACAGGGGGAAGATCGCGAAGTCGTCGGCCAGTTGCAGCGGTGTGCCGTGCGTATCGCCGATCGTGCGATCCGGGGCGAAGTGCGCGAGCGCGTGGCGCCCGAGCGGCACGACGACCTTCGGCTTGATGATCGCGAGCTCTTCGCGCAGGAACGGCATGCATGCTTCTTTTTCTTCGCGCGTCGGATCGCGATTGTCCGGCGGGCGGAACTTCACGACGTTCGTGATGTACACATCCTCTCGTTTCAGCCCGATCGATTCCAAGAGCGTCGCGAGAATCTTCCCCGCGCTCCCGACGAAGGGCCTGCCTGCGGCGTCTTCCTTCGCGCCGGGAGCTTCACCGATGAAGACGACCTCCGCATTGGGGTTGCCCTCGCCCGGCACGGGGTTGCTTGTCTGTGCGATCGCGATGCCTTTGAAGTTCGCCAGCTTCGCGCGGACGTCGTCGAGCGTTTGTGGCATGGCGTGAATCATATCATGCGCGCTCTATCCTCGTCTTTTTTGCGTAATCCCCAAAAAAGGGTTGCGCTATCCATCTCAATCCGTATGGTCAGTGTGCTTTTGTTTCTTTCCCCCTTTTCGTATGGTCGCATTCTTCGACGACGAGAACGGTGGCGTACCGGCCCCGGCTACGCCGGACACGCCCGCTACGGACGCTCCGGTCGCCCCTGAGGCCACCGAAACGCCCGCCGCCTAAGGTCGCGCGGCGCACAGGCGCCGTTCGGAAAGAGACCCGGGATCGTCCCGGGTTTTTTTAAATGGCAGTTCGACTTCGCTCACTGTCATTCGACTCTTTGCACTAAAAAATGGCCGACCGCGCAGCGCGTAGACCATGAGCGAGCGAAGCGAGTCGAATGGTGGAGCTTAGGAGATTCGAACTCCTGACCTCTTCCATGCCATGGAAGCGCTCTACCAGCTGAGCTAAAGCCCC
>CAZZDD010000167.1:0-2852 GCA_964652185.1 uncultured Candidatus Peribacteria bacterium
GCCTCGAGGCGTTCGGCGCGGGCCTCGTCTTCCCATACCCAGCCGTCAACGCCGGACTCGGGATCGCCCGAGAAGAGCTCGCGAATGGCATCCACGCGGGCGCGGGCTTCCTGCTCGGCCTCGGGCTGGCGAACGGCGTTGCCTTCGCTGTCCTTGTGCGTGATGACGATCGAGTCCGAGTTCAGCGCGTGCTCAATGATCTTTTCGACGCTCTTTTCGGACGTGCCGAAGTTCTCCTGCGCACCTGCGTTGAAGCCGCCAGAGATGAGCGTCCAGCGCGCGTTCTTCTCGTTGTAGGAGACCTTGATGTTATAGGTCGCGCCCAGCTTCGTGCGCAGGAAGTCCTGATAGACCTCCGCCGGCACCCACGGGGCGCCAAAGGGGATCGTGATCTCCTGACGTGTCAGCGGTTCGGGCTGGACGGCCTCGAGGGCTTCGACGTTGCGCAGGTAGCGGCCGGGATCGAGCTCGGCGGCGACCTTGGCCACCTCGAGCTTTTCGACGACGTCACCCGAAAGGTATTCCGCGCGGGTCTGCCACTGCTCGCCGTTGGGGGAGAGGTAAATCTGGTCGCCAAGCGAGACGATGGCTTCAGCTTCCGACACACCAAGGCGGGAAGCGATCAGTTCCAGATCGACCTTGCCGCGCTCGTTGAGCGAGACGGCGAGTGCATCTGAGGGGCCTTTGACGTCCGGGGCCACATAGGCGCCGACGATATCCTCGGTGAAGATCGCAGCCTTCTTGGCCTTGCCGGTCTTCTCGTCGTAGACCTCGATCGCCGAGACCTTGAAGGCGTCGGGATCGTCCTCGAACAGCTTCAGCGTCGGCTGGCGCTTGACGGTGATTTCCTTGCCGTCCTTGCGCTTCTGCTGCGAGATGATCGTCTGATTGATCGGGCCGTGGGCCTTCACAAAGGCGTCGTAGGCCTTGGTCAGCGTATCGCGCAGTTCCGCCATGCCCGTCGTGTCGCCGGTCGACTGCTTGGCGAGCATCTGGTTCACGACATTGCGGATGCCGATGAACGCGCGGACCTTGCTCTTGTCCGTGGCATTGAACTTCTGCGGCTGGCCGACGCCAATCACCTTGCGGTAGAGGACGCCGTCCTTTTCGTAGAACGAACCCTCCTTGATGCCGTCGGTGGCGGTATCGACGGCGGCCGAAAGCTCCACCGCCGTCGTGTTCTTCGGTAGCATGGCGTTCTCGGGCAATCCGGTCTGGATCGCTTCGAGGATCTTGGGGCCAAGGTTTTCGGTCGATCCGATCAGAACGGGCTCGCCAGCCGAATACATCGTGCCCTTCAACCGCATTTTCCCGAGCATCATGTCGGGATTGGCGGCGAAGTAGCTGTTGATCTTCGTCGGGCCTTCAGGCGTCTTGATCTCGGTCAGCGAACGCCAATCGTGCGTCTCTTCGGCCGGCTCGCCCGGCACGCGCTTACGGAAGAAGATAATGTCCGTGGTGACTTCCGTACCGGCATTGCCCTTGAACGCGCCCTGATTACCGCCCGGCAGGCGGACGGCGCCGAGGAATTTGGCGTGGCGCGACATGGCCGTGCGCGCGCGACCGTTCTCCTTGTCGAGCGTGCCCGCCGACGTGATGAAGGCGACCACGCCGCCCGGCCGGACCTTCGCCAGCGACTTGATGAAGAAGTAGTCGTGGATCAGGAAGCCCTTGGTATCCGCGTCCTCGAGATTGAAGTTGCCGAACGGCACGTTCGACACGGCGAGATCAAAGAAATCATCCGGCCACTTCTGCGTCTCAAAGCCAGCCGAGCGCACATCCGCCGCGCCATACAGCGCCTTGGTGATGCCGGCAGAGATCGGATCGAGCTCGACCGCCGTCCACGCGGTTTCCGAGCGGAGGTCGGAAGGCGTGAGGCCGATGTAGTGACCGATGCCGGCCGCCGGTTCAAGCGCGCGACCACCCTTGAAGCCGAGATGCTTCAGGCCGTCCCACATCGCCCGGATGACTTCCGGGCTCGTGTAGTGCGCATTGAGCGTGGAGGCGCGTGCGGCGGCGTACTCGGCGGGGCTCAGCAGATCCTTGATCTGATCCCGCTCGGCCTTCCACTCGGACTTGTAGTCCGTGAACACGTCCTGCGCGAACGCGCCCCAGCCGACGTACTTGACGAGGGTGCGCTTGTCCTCTTCCGTCGCCTCGCGGCCGGTTTCTTCGATCTCGCGCAGCTTCTTGATGGCGGCGATGTTGCCGCGCACCTTGGCCTTGGGGCCGCCCTTGCCGATCTCGTCGGCATCGGTGATCTGGTAGTTCAGGCGCTCGCGATCGCGGCGGACCTGCTCGAGTTTTTCCGCATCCGTGCGGACCTGGGCCTCGACCTCGGCCTTCTGCTCGTCGGTTAGCCCCGTGACGGGAGCGGCCGGTGTATCAGTTCCGCGTTCACCAGTTCGCGCACCTGTTCCGGCATCGACTCGAGCGCCTTCACCCGCTCCAGGTAGTCCTCCGGCAGGTCCGGGCTGGTCCGCATCTGCACCATCAGATCGTCCCACATCTCCGACGCTTCCTCCGAGATCGTCTCGAGGTGCGTCTGGAGCTCGCCCGACTTCTCCATCCGGGCGTATTCCTTCGGATAGGCCTCCTTCAGGAAGCGGTCGCGCATCGTCGCGAAGTGCTGGGCCGACGGCATTGGGTTCTCCAAGGGCTTGCTCGATCGCGTCGAAGACGAGACCGACATTCTTCGGGCGCGCGGCGCCGGGCACGAGTGCGTTGAAGATCTGGTCCGCCTGGCCTCTTTTCAAGGCCTTTTTGGCGTCTTTCAATGCGGCTTTCAGCTTGCGGGGCTTGCCCACGAGGCCGAGCAGTTTCGCCGCATGGCGATAGGCGGTCGCGTCCTG
>CAZZDD010000168.1:0-2847 GCA_964652185.1 uncultured Candidatus Peribacteria bacterium
CAACACCTGGCAACAAAGGCACTACGCCAAATTCTTGACACACCACCGGCAATGTGGTTATATCGCGGCGCGCCACATCAGGCGTTAGTTAGTGCTCGCACACGATGCGATGCCGGAAAGGAGCCGCCATGCAACTGCAAACCACTGCCAACCGCCCGCGCCTGCAGGTCGTCACGAACGATCTGCCGCAGCGCGTCCAACCGCCTGCCCCGGTCAACACGGAAGTGGCCAACGACTGGCTGTACGCCATGTGCTCCGAGGATGGCCGGCGCAAACTGCTGGCCCAGCACGGCCTGGCGCTTGCCGCATAAAAAAGCCGCCGGGTTTTGACGCCCGGCGGCTGTGAGGGCCCTGCTTGGAGTTCAGGGCGGAGACAACTGCAACACCTCCATCGTAGCGCGCAAGCTCAAGGCGTCTGCACGGCAGGCGATGTAGGCGATGTTGATGGCGTCTGCTGCCTCGGCTTGATCGAGCAGCAGTCGCTCAAACTCTTGAGAAAGTATCCCGGTGGCTTCGCCTGAGTCTCCAGCACGATCTTGGGCGGCGGCGGGATCTTGGGGCTGGGCGCTACCACCACCTCGCCCACATCCGGCCGCACTGGGGCGCACCCACGGGTCGCGCAAGCCTGGACCGCCAGCAGCGCGAGAATTCCGGCGCATCTCAGCGCGCAGGTCGGCCACGGTCTTTTTGTTGGCTTCATCTGTTTTCTCCTGGAGCGCCAGCGCATTGGCCAGCTTGAGTTGAATGGCCTCGGCCTCAGCAGTCTTGGCGGCCAGCAGCTTCGCGGCCTGTTCTTTCTGGGCCTCCACGGCGTCCTGCAGCGCGGCATGGTCTGCCCGCAGGTCCACCAGCGCCCCATGTTCGCCCCACCAGTGCCACAGAGCCACCAGCAGCACCACGGCCCACACGGCGCCCGGGATGGCGTTGCAGATCCGGGCGGCCACCTGGATGACGGCCGCAGCGGCGCTCAGAAACGGGCCGATGACCGGCAGGCCCAGCAGCATGGCGATCACGCGAACACCTCCAGCACCAGCTCGCGCAGGTCGGCCACATGCTTGATGCCCAGCGTCCCGCCGTTCACCTTGCGGCGCAGACCCACCAGATCGCCCAGCAGACGGTCAGGCACGCGGCCTTCCCACCAGTGCACGGCAGCGTTGAGGCCGTAGATGGGCCCCTCCAGCAAATGCGGCATCACCACCAGGTCTTGCCCCATGAGGTTGCCCAGCCACAGGTAGCCGTCGTAGCCCGTCACCATGATGGGCCCGCGGCCGCGGAAGGCCCAGCCGTCCCCGCTGCCCTCGGGCCGGTTGCCCATGCGGCCACCGTAGGCCGCCTCTGCCAGCTTCTCTGGCTGCAGCGCCAGCTCGGCGGCGCGCGGTACCAGCGAGCGCCAGCGGGAGCCCGCGGGCTGGCTGTTGCCCACCTTGATGATGTTGGCCGCGCTGTAGCGTAAGTTCTCCTCGGTGCGCTCCAGCATCTGGCACTCGTGCAGGATCTGCGGCAGGAATTCGATGATGTCGTCCATTCCGGCGGAAAACCTGTCTGTCTGCACCTCGGAATGGAAGGCAGGCGCCCACGCGCGGGCCACGGACTCCTTCACGCCCAGGCGCGGGAGGATGTTCAGCCAGTCGTCAACGGTCAGATCCATGAGGCCCCCTGTCGTCGTCCATGCGCCTGTTGCCAAACCGGGACGGCCCCGGCGCAGCTGGCGGCTGGCTTTGGTCGAACACCACGCGCGGCGCCGGCGGGTTGCCACCCCCGCCGCCGGTGCCCGGCAGGCGCACGGTGGCAATGTACCGCTCGGCCAGGATGTCCATGCCCTTGGCACCAGCCCAGGCGGCGATGATGATCACGGCCAGCGAATACCACACGTCCAGCTCGCCGGCCCGGCCAGCGATGAAGGCCAGCGAGGCGGCCACCCAGCTGCCCAGCATGTTCACCACGCCGAACAGCCACGGGCGCACCAGCGGGCGATCAGGCTCTGTCATCAGCAGATGGTTGATGCGCCAGGCCAGCGCCGTCGCCCCGGACAGCGTGGACAGGATGACACTCCACAGCAGCAGGCCGCCGTCCACCTCCAGCGTGCGCCCGGCGCGCGCTGCGGTCACGGCCGCCACGGCCACCGGCGCCCACATCAGCACCACCATGGCCCGAAACAGCACCAGCAGGTAGCGCACAGCTGGCGAAGCGATGGCTTTTTTCTTGTGTGTCATGGGGTGGCCTTTTTTGCGCGATGCCGCGCCTTGATGTCCAAAAAGGTGAGAACCACCAGCAGCATCGCTGGCAGCATGAAAGTCAGAACGATGGCGGAATACCCTATTTGCTGGGTAATGACGCCGGCCAGCAGCACCAGAATGGTGGCCATGCCCATGTAGCCCATGTGGCGCAGGTTCAGCCCCATCGGGAACCACTGGCCGCCCGGCGTGTCGTTCAGCACCAGGTCGGCCAGCGACACGGACCCGGCGGCGATCAGCGCCAGCAGACAAGCAAACCCAGGCGGGTTGGTCAGGGTGCGGGCCGTCAGCGTGTCCGGCTCCAGCAGGGTGATGATGGGCACACTCAACACCCACAGCGTCAGCGTCAGCCTTCCAAACCAGTATCGTGGCGGTGTTTTCACAGATAGCTCCTCAAGCCGCTCAGGACGGCGAAGAACAGGCCCATGGCGATGCTGATTGAGGCTGCTGACATCGTTTCGGAGTGTGCGCCCGCTTTCACTTTGAAACACAGGCGGCGCCAATCCTACGATTTTTCAACCAAAAAGAACACCTTTTACACGGGTTGCACTTCGCCGCGGCGGCGTGTAACATGAAATCCTCATTCGTGGGGAATGAGTCATTGGAAGACTTT
>CAZZDD010000169.1:0-2831 GCA_964652185.1 uncultured Candidatus Peribacteria bacterium
AACCGGCGGCCTTGATGTCGATGCCGTGGCAGGCAACATCAGCCGAAAGGTCCAGCGCGTCCCGTGATGCCTTCCACGGGTTTTCCCGTAGGGGGAGGATGGTTGCGGTCATGTGCCGAGGGCCTTGGCAAGGGCTGCCATCTGACGGGCGTGCGAATGCATGTACAGGCGCATGCGCTCCGGCTTCACGGCGATGACGGGCGTGCTCGGGCAGCGCGGTTTGCCGGCGCCGCTGCGGTGCTCCCGGCCGGGGCCCTTCTTCGTGTAGGACGGCGACTGCGTCCGGTGCGGGGCGCCCGAAGAATGGCTGTCCTTCGGGAGAAGCCGCCCGAAGCTCGAGAAATCACTCGATAAGGCCCCTAAGAGCACGCCGCTAAGCAGGCCGTAAGGCTTGAGAGCAAACGCCATCATCCCGTCTCCCTAAATCAGGCCGCAGCCATCAGGTGGTTGGCGGCTTCGGCCCGCGCTTCTTCACGCGCCTCGGCGTCGCACTCGAAATCGTGGAGCCAGTCGGTCCACTCGGCTTCAGTCTCGCTATCGAGCCGGTAGCCATTGAATTCGCCGTCTCTGAGCACCTTGCGGCAGAGGACGATGTCGGCGGCCAGTTCGGCGTCCGTCCATTCGCCAGTGCGTCCGTAGAAGGGAGGGGTGGTCATCGGACGGTCTCCGCTCAGTCGTCGAGGTTGCTGATGAAGTCGGCGATGGCTTCCGCCTCGGTCCGGCCGTAGCCGTATCCGCCAAGCTCTTCCTCGCCGTCGAAGTGGGCGCACCACTCGTGCGGCCCGTGCCAGTCGCCGTTGGTGACGATCTTCTTGCCGTTATGGGTGGCTTCGGTGAGGTGCATCGCTCTGTCTCCCATCGGTGATCTGATGGGGACTAGTGTAGCGATTAACGCTACGCAGTCAATAGAGCGTAGCGAAAAAAGATACGAACGTCGAATCGACGTGCTATCCTCGAAGGGAGACGAGGAGGTTCGTTTATGAGGTCGCTTTGGCAGCCGAGCCGACGGGTGCTACGCTCCGACGACTGCGCCGAGGGAGAGGGGGGTGTCTTGGAATTTCGGCTGACGTACGCCGGCCCGCTGTTCGCGCACCGTGACGATGGGCGGCTTCGGGGACGCTCCGTTCATGTGCACGCGATCCGCCGTCATTTCCACAAGCAGCTTGCCGCGTTGTGGGCGGTTCATCCCGGTCTGGAGGCAATCGCCCAGCGGATCGGCAAGGATGGGCCGAATGACCTGTTCCCGACCATGCGGCACGATGGATTCGTGTGGCAGCCGATAGTTTCGGACGTCAGCGGTCTAGTCTGTAAGGTTGAAGTTCTGTTGTTGCGGCACGGAGCGCCTGGCCACGCAATCCACGATGTGGACAATCGACTCAAGACGCTGTTCGACGCGCTGCGCAAGGCGAAGAACGTGTCGGAACTCGGAGCTGCTGCCGGAGCAGGACTCCAGGTGCCGCAGGAGGGTGAGGAGCCGTTTTACGTGCTCCTCGAGGATGACCGGCTGATCACCGATATCGCTGTCACCACAGACCAACTCCTCGAGCCCGTACCGGGGGTCGACAAACCTGAGGATGGCGTGCGGCTCGTCGTGCACGTGCACATCCAGCCCTATAAGATGATGATTGGCAATCTGATCCTCGCCTAAATCGATCTTGAGACTACATCTCAAGTATCGTCTTTCGGACGCGCCCCACTATGGTCGGCTCCCGCTCCGGAAAGATTGGGATCAGGTCTTTGTTAGTGGACACCGGTTCGAAGCGATCCGGGGAGGGCCGATACCGCTTATAGGTGGCATTCCCTTCGCCATCGTCGATTACGTAGCAGGCATTGGCGACGAGACGCTTGTCGGCGCGGTTTACGAAGATGATGGACTCCGGCGGCGAAATGCGGTCCATCGAGTCACCCTGAACGCGGAGTGCGATCCAATTGCCCGGTGGCAAGCCAGCCTCATCTATCGTTTCAGGCGCCTCGTCGACTGTTACCGCCTGAAGGTCGCCCGCCGAGACCCACGACACTAGCGGCACGCGCGTGGTCGCTTCAGGGACGACGTTTGGCGTTTCGAAGCCTGTCAGCTCGGAAATAGCGAACATCTCCTCAGCGGACACATCCCGGCCGATCGTCATCTTGTTTACGATGCTTCGGTCGTAGGAGACGCGCAGACGGGCCGAGAGCTTGCGAGCCAGTTCCGCTTGAGCAACACCCGCATGCGCCAAGGCGTCGCGGACCCATTGATTGATGGGCCGCGCGGGGCGGGGCGGGACACTAACTTTCCGTTTCATGTCAACAGCGTAGCGACTCATCGCTACGCCGTCCGTTTCTATAATCGCTACGGACCCTTTACAATCGTCGCGAATTTCGCTACGCAGGGCCATGGAGCCAGCTCAATCAATCATCAAGGCATTAGGTGGCCCCACGGCAGTGGCGAACATCGCCGGGGTGCACCGCACGCGCGTTTCTAACTGGTCGCGGCCAAAGGCGGCCGGAGGGACGGGCGGCGTCATCCCTTTCAAGCACCTCCCGGCCCTCATTGCGGCCGCCGCGTCACGCGGAATTCCGCTTAGCGCCAACGACTTCCTTCCGATCGACCAGCCGGAGCGCGCGGCATGAACGATGACCGGGTCTATGCCGAGGGACCACCGCCGGAGACGAACTACATGACGTGGGAGGACGAGAGCGGCGCCTGGCATTGGGCCGCCGTCACCCTTATTCGTCTATCACCCCGACAGAAACTTCGTCGGCTGTGTAGTCTCGCTGAGCACCACAGCGGCCCGGGCCTTGCCGACATGCTCGCGCCGCCGGAGCGAGCAGCATGACCCGCGAGCCTCTCC
>CAZZDD010000170.1:0-2821 GCA_964652185.1 uncultured Candidatus Peribacteria bacterium
GACGCGAAGCTGCCCACCAGCGACATGATGGCCAGCACCAGGGGCAAGGTTTGGGGCTCTGGATTCATGCCGCCTATGATTCAGGGCCACAGGCCCCCTGTCCATAGTTAGTCGGCCACGCGCGCATCGAACGAGACGTAGGTGCGATCCTCCACGCCCGCCGCAGGCGACCCAAACGCGATCTGGAGCACGCCAGAGCCCGCATCGTTGCGCACGTCCACCGTGATGCGGTCGCCCTTCACGAAGTAGCTCTCGTGCTCCAACACCGTGAAGTTGGCCGCGACACCAGCCACGCCCGCGTACTTCGCAAAGCGGTTGCTGACGATGACGGTGCCGCCCGTTCGCTGCCCCGTCGTCGTGCTGTAGGTGCCGTTCTTCACGATCTCGAAGCCGATGGGATCGCCGACCGCGATGCCGCCTCCGGTGCCCCACCAGATCTTGGCGTAGATGCGGATCTTGCGTGACTCCTTCACCTCATAGAAGGCGCCGTTCACCGTCGCCGCCGATGTGCCCAACTGGAGGCTGCGGTAGACGTCGTAAACGTCGCCGTTCAGGATCGTGGCCTGCGAGACGATGTCCAAGAACGTGATGTTCTGGATCGTCCCCCCTGCGGCCACACCCGTGATCAAGGGGTTGATGAAGTTGGCCCAGAGCGGCCTCGACACCGCATCGTTGGTCCAACCCGTTTTGGTGCGGCGCGCGCTGCGGAACATCTGGACGCTGTCGACGTAGAGCGTACCAAACGAACCGCCAACCTGGCTCCCCCTCACGATGACGCGAACGAAGCGAGCCCCCGACGGCGGGGCCACACCATCCGCCTGCGATGAAATCCAAGTGCCAGTTCCAGCTGGCGCCGTCGGGAAGTTGTCGACACCGACGAAGCCAGTCGAGCCACCCGGCAACAGCGCCGTCGTCGAGATCGTGGCCCTGTCGACGTCGAGCCATTCGAGGTCGATCTGCACCAGATCGTCGCCGCTGAAGCGCTGCCATTTCACCTCAACGCTGTAGGGAGTGTCGACGTCGCCAACGAGCGCAATGGGTTGCGAACGAAGCTGTGGCGTCGTCGTCGTGATGGCGATCGCGTAGCCGCCCGACTCCGACGTCGTCACCGCCAAGATGTCGCTGTCCCACGTCCCCGCCGTCAGCGCCCAAGCGTCTGGCGGATACTCGACGCCGCGAGTGAAGCGAGCGAAGTCGCCATTCTTGACCTCCAAGAACTTCTGGCCACCGAGGTAGATGCTGCGATCGATGATGTCCAAGAGCCCCGGCAACAACGTGCCGATGCCCCGGCCCGTCAGAGCCTCCGCAGGGTTGCGAATCGGTGGGCGCCCGTTGCGTCCCGCCTCGATCGACAACCAGCGGCTGAAGCCCGCCACAGGCTGCCCATCGGCCCGTATGACGCTCTTGGAGTCCTCAGCGCTCCATCGGTGGTTGGTGGTTTGGATTGTGGCGTACTGGTTCACGCTGGCGTCGAGGCCCGATGGCTGGAGGATGCAGATGTCGCCGACCTCCATGCGGCTGTCGAAGGCCATCACCTTGCCGGTGTTCCTCGACGGGTCTTTGGTGTCGGCCAGGGCCGCCGATGCCATCCGCGTCGCCTCGCTGCTGGTGTCGATCTGGCTGCTGCTGTCTTCAACGACTTCCGCAGCTCGGAGGTCGAAGTTCGTGATCGAGGTGGCGTCGCTGACGGTGACGCTCGCCGGCAGGCGGTTGCCTTCGCTGTCGAGGATGTTGCTGTCGGGATAGGTCACGGTCCATTGGTTGCGGACACCCGCGGTCTGTTGGCGCCCACCGCTGGTTGATTCGACGACGCGAGGGCTGACCACGAGGTGAGGCGCCAGCCGCTCACGCAGCGGCTCGAACATCGTCAGCGCCCACTCTTCGTTCAGCGGGTCCCACTTCCATCGGACATCCCAGCCGATCTCCTGCGCTAGAGCTCGGAGCGTCGGCAACAGGTGGCCCCGTGGAAGTGGCTGCTCCATCTCCAACATGCACGACAGGGTCTCGCCGACGGTGCGCAAGGTGAAGTAGGCGCCGTTGTCGTCGATGACCTCCTGCATCACGATCTCGCGAGCTTGGGCAGAGCCGCCGCACCCGCCGCCGCCGAAGCTCTGCGGATAGAAGATCTCCTCGTCGATGTAGCGCTCCGCTGCCCGAGCCGCCTCGTCGCGGCAAGAGAGCGTGATGCGATCCGCGTCGGCATCGTCGATCTCGTCGACGCGTCCCAGGAACGCCGACACCAAGTCCGATGACGCCGACGTCGGTGTCTCCAGCCAGAGCGGGATTCGGGCCTCAAGGATTTCAATCTTTCGCCAGCCATCGATCTTCGGCGTGTAGCTCGACGCCAGCGTCGGGTTGTTGAGGTAGCTGTCCCCCTTGAGCGGCGCCAGCGACACCTCGGCAAACTCCCGAGCAAGCGTCACGACGGCGCCCGCTGTGTCGTTGTCGACGTCGTCGTTGATGTTGACCTCCTGGACGAAGTCGAAGCCGTAGAAGCCAGCCTCGGAGACGTCTCGCATTGTCCCGCCTGCGCTGTCTTCAACGAGCACCCTCGTGTGCGTCTGGTACGGCGTCGCCAGCGAGGCGCCCCGGCGAAAGATCTCACCGACCTCCTCGTCAGACATGATCGCCGCCGTGAAGATGCTTGGACCAACGTCCGCGTTGACGCCGTTGGCGATGGTGGTGCCAGACGAAAGCATGAGCGCGCCCATGACCCAATTCATTTTTGACAAGTTGCCTCCTCCATCTGCGTTGGTGAGCCCGGTATCAGAAGCGACAACGCGCCCGTTCACCAAGATGTCGACATCGGCAGTCGTGTCGA
>CAZZDD010000171.1:0-2731 GCA_964652185.1 uncultured Candidatus Peribacteria bacterium
ATCGAGCAAAACGCCTAATTGACAGGATGAATAAATATGCTGATGATATTTTATGTAAATTCGCTGTTCAAAAATCTCCATAATCAACCTGAAAAACGGTAAAGCCCAATTTTCTGGCGTGATCTACCACTTGGTTTCTATCATCAAACATTCCAACTATATAAAAATCTTCGCATATCCTCTGCCACATCTCTTCTTTAACGATATAATCAGCTCGCATATCTCCCTCTTTTCTCATCATAATGAATTTGTAGTTAATGCCATTGGCTGATAACCATTGTTTTGTCAGATCTTCACATTCTTGAGTACCTTCTCTACCTGAGCAAATTATAATTTCATAGCCGTCATAAAGAGCATCTAAGCAAGCAGCTATAGGTTCGTTTAATTGATCCTCATGAACTCTTGATAAATCGTAAGGGCTTCTATCACCCATTTTAGCTAGAGTACCGTCAATATCAAAAATAAAGGCTTTCGGCAATGATTCATCTTGTTTTATTGCTTTAGATGATTCAATTAATTTTGGCTTAAAATCAAAATTCTTTTTTAAGATTTGTATATTTTGATATTGTTGTTTTATGATACTCTCACCTACCTTGCGAGTTCTGTTATTATCTCTTTCTATGGCAGTTTTTAAATCGCATTCTACTAAACAAAAATCAATTTCATAAGACGAGAATTTTTTACAAATTTCATTAATATAGCTTTGTTTCAGATTAGTATTGTCAAGAATAACATTTTTATCTTTCACTAAAGCTCTTTCAATTAAATAATTCTGATAAGAGCTAATTTGATTCTCTAATAGCCACAAATCAGAAGATTTATAGTATTCGCCTATAGTTTCTTCTGTGTAGCCAAATAGCATTTCTCTAAGTTTGTCTCTATTTATAATTAAAGCTGACTTTTCTAATGCCAATTCTTTCGCCTTAGTTGATTTTCCTGATCCAGAAATTCCAACCATTAATGTTAATTTAGCCATATTACTCCTTATCAAATATTAAAGATTTAGTATTGTTTGGTTTTATTAGTTTACAAATATCGTCATAAATATCTTTATTGTCTAACAACTTGAAAAGCATAGCTTTATCAGAATCATCTTTAATAGCCAAAGCAAAATCTTTTCTCGTTTCAAATTCTGGCAATTGATAAAATTTATTTCTAACTCTGATTTCGGTGTTGCTAAAATTTAGCATAATTCCCCAATACCATTGCTTTACTTGCTTGTGAAATTCGTCTGGAATTATATCTAAAAATTCCTTAACATCTCTTTTTTCGCAAATTAATTCCCAAACAGCTTTTTCAGATATATTGCTTAGTTTTCTATGTAACTCAACATAGTTCTCAAACTTGATTTTACATCTCTCGCCATTAGAAAATATAACAATAAAGCCCTCTGAATTGTCCCAATTTAGATTTTTTATTTCCTTATAATCTTTAAAATCATATTTTTTAACTACTTCAAAAATATTGTCGTAATTTTCAATTCGTCTTTCATTGCCATCTTCATCAAAAATTGCGAGTAAAACAAGAGCCTCTTTGTTTCCATAGTCTAGAACAATTCTATTTTCTGGATAGATAATTTCAAAACAGTAAGTCAAGTTGTCATCTAGGGTTTGGTAATTATATCTTTGTAAAATCTCAAAGCCTTTTATCGCCTGCTCACTTGCGAAGCTTCCTCTGGTTGCTAAAATCCATTCGTCTTGATAATTAAATAAAATACCAAGGCTTCCATCCATTTTATCATAAATCTCAAAGCTTTTGGATTCTTTGTGTCTATTCTGCTCAATATTGAAAAACTTATTGAACGCCTTTGCGATAACATTACCTTCGATGTCTGTTATCAATCCTCTACACATAATAGTTACATCATCCCATAAATCATCATATTGAACTTTTTCTGAATAATTCCAGATCAAAAGAGGGAGGCGATTATGTTTTTGGCAACGGATCAGTCCGTTTTGCTTGTATTCTTCTAATTTTTTAATGTCTATTTTCATAATTTATTCAATTTTTAATTTACCCTCAAAGCAATATCCAGCCGCTTTCATTGCCGCTTCTAAGAAAAGTAGTAATTCCTCCATATCCATTTCACCCTCTCTTTCGACTCTTGTCTTAAAGCTTGAGCATGGTATTTGATCTTCAAAAATTATCGTTACTTTTTGCATTGCTCCTCTTTTAATAATTTGTTAATACTTATTTGCACTTCCTCGACTTTACACTGGATATATTTGGTTACCATCGCTATCAATTTCGTAAGTTGAATACTTATAAGTGATATGCAATTCAATACTAATTACTTTTTTACAATTTTCACATTCATAATGAATATCATAGTATTGCGGGAGTTGTTTATTGTTAAAAAAACTGGAATCTTTAAATTTATAATCGCAATAAGGGCATATAACCGAACTTTCTTGGCAATGATGACTCATTTTCCTCCGTTAATCATGTTAATCAATGTTTCCCAGATTTCCCTTATCTCTTCATAGTTATCCCTAATTTCTCTACCTTTCTGAAAATCGTCTTTAAAATCAAAATAGAACATTACTTTTTTTGGTTTGAATAAACCTTGCCAGATTTCTTCCTGAAAAATAGAGCTAATAAAAGCCGAATCTCTATCTAAAGCAAAATCCTTATATTTAATAATCATTCTCCTCCGTTAATTGTTTCTTTGGTTTATAATAATTCTAAGTGCGCAACATAGCCCACCTATGATTAAGCCTATTAATAGCCA
>CAZZDD010000172.1:0-2670 GCA_964652185.1 uncultured Candidatus Peribacteria bacterium
GCTGGCAACTCCACCGTCGCCTTGACTATATGTGCCGTAATCATGCGCGCGACCTAAGTTCCCTATAGATGGCCTCTCCGTCGCCTTTGGGAGGCTGTAGAGCGGCGTGGACGTTACGGATGGCCGATACCATCTCGGCGAATTCTTTCGGCTCCATCGAGAACGAGGCGTCCAGTCCACCGTCATTCCGATCAAGCGTGATGTGCTTCTCTATGATGGAAGCACCTAGAGCTACGGCTGCAATCGCACACTCAGGGCCTAGAGTGTGGTCGGAGAAGCCGACTACATCGAGCCCAGTCAGATGGAACAGTGCGTTGATGCGTTCCAAGTTGGCTTCTTCGGGCGGGCAGGGGTAAGCCGATACGCAGTGCAGGAGCGCGCAGTTCCGTCCAATCGAAGCCGGAACAGTAGCCATTGGCGGGTAAGGATCAGCGTCGAAAACATCTACCGCAGCTTGGATGCTATCCTCGTCCGCCATCCCCGTTGACAAGATCACCGGCTTACCCGTGCTCGCCGCCTTCCTGATGAGGGGAAGATTGGTGAGTTCGAAGGACGCGATCTTGTAAGCAGGACATTTGCGCGCTTCGAGGAAGTCCACATCCTCAGAAGAGAAGGCCGACGCGAACCACGTAAAGTCATTGTGCTCGCACCAGAGCATGACGGACTCAATCAGGGGGCGCGACGTGTGCGTGGCCTTGTAGATTTCGCCGAGCGTCATCCCTGCCCACGGCCCACTCGTCAGGCGCTTGTCGGCGCCACCGCGTGAGGCCGCCAGCTTGTCGGGATCAAAGCACTGCACTTTAACCGCGTCCGCGCCCGCGTCCTTGGCGGCATTCAGGAGCGCCATCAGGCGAGCACGGTCGCCACGATGTTCGCCAGATATTTCGGCCACCACCCATGGGGAGTGCCCAGGCCCGATCTCGCGAGTCCCGATCCTCACTTGGCCTCCAATTCGAAGGTGTTCTGGATATGCTTGAAGCCCATGGCCTCGAACATCTTGCGCGAGGCGTCGTTCCCAGGTGCGATATTCGCCAAGAATTTCCTCGGCCCATACTCCGTCATGAGCATCATGATGGCGGCCGTAGCGTAACCCTTGCGCTGGAAGGCCTTGAAGATCCCGATGCCTATCTCGTTCTGCATCGTGAGGTAGATCGCGCCTGCGATGCCGTGAGGCGTTTCGATGAGGCGCCAAGTTCTGTAACCGTGTGCCTTGGTGAAGGCGAGGTGCGCCGTCCACGACGGCATCTCACGGTGACTAATGTTGGCCGACGAAGGACGCTCCGCCAGCAGATCCCAGAGGATATGGGCTGCGTCTGAGCGGTCCTCTATGGGGATGAGTTTCACGCTGCCTCCTTCTCGCGGCGCTTGAACTCGTTCCAGATCGCGGTGTAATCCTTGATCGTGTCCAACGTCAGCCTGATATGCGACTGATCAGGCATGGCCTTCCAGATCATAAACCCGCCACTCTTCTGAGAGTGCTTTTGCATCCAAGGGGTGACGTGCTCCCTGTCGTACGCTTCCTCAGCGTGGATAAGTGCGCTGTAGAGAAGATCGTACGTGAATATCTCGCAGTCGTAGCCGTGAGGCACTTCGCGCACTGGCCAAGCATTCGATACGTAGTGGAGACGACGATTGATAAACGTATTCAGCATCGCGGTGCACAGATTGCTGTCGAGCAGCGGGCAGTCTGCGGTGATGCGTATCACCACGTCGGCGTCGACCTGAAAGGCGGCCCTCTGATATCGCTCCAGCACATCGTTCTCTGGACCGCGAACAATGATCGGAGGATCAATGCGGCGCTTAATGTACGAAGCCATTATGCCCGGCATCAGTTCTACGATGATGTCGTTCTCTGGCGTATCAGGGATCGCCACCACAACAACATCCACGCCCTGTATCTGCTTGCAGCGGTGGATGACCTCCTCCAAGACGCAGCGTCCCGTCGGCAAGGGCAAGAGCACCTTCGCCGGCAGACGAGTGCTCCCTAACCTCGCTTGCACAATCGCGGCAACCTTCAAGCCACGTTCCTCCGCTTGAACACCGGAGCCTCGCTCAGGTCGCTGTAGTCGTTCCACGGTAGGTCAGCGTTGTCTCTCGGCAGCGTCGCCAGCCGCGTCAGGCCCTCTGCCGCAACGGCTGGCGACAGGTAGGCGTGATAACCCACCATGTCGAAGGTATCGTCTTTCGGCGCCACTCCGGGGCGGCGGCCATCGAAGCGAGCGCGGCGCATCCAGTCGGCGGCTTCCTCATCGTCGAGCAGGATGGCCCCGCCCTGGCTCACCGCAAGGTGCTTCGTCCAGTGAAAGCTAAGACACTGCATTTCGCCAGGACGAAACATTCCGGCGCGCATCCTCCGAGCACTATCCCATAAGGACAGCGGAGCAAGTCTGTACTCGCCGGACCACGCCTCATCACGGAACGCGATCGAGTGCCCAGCATTCAGCACCGACATTCCAACGCCTACGTACGTGTAGCGAGGCAGGCTGATCTCCATAGAACCGTGCTTGTCCTTGAACCATGCCAGCGCCAGCAGCAGGGCCATCGTGCAAGAGGTGGTCGCCACGCAAAGAGGGGCGCCCGTGTACCGGCAAAGCTCGTTCTCGAATTCTTCTGTTACCTTGTGCGGGTTCAAGCAGCCCTCGCAGGCACTTTGTATCCGATCAACTCGAG
>CAZZDD010000173.1:0-2654 GCA_964652185.1 uncultured Candidatus Peribacteria bacterium
TATGTCTTTAGACACTGGTTAGTTCGCCCCCAGATAGTGCTTCACGTGGAACGCTGACGCTTACCGGCCAGCTCGATCGCCGATCACTTTGGCCACCGCTTGCTGGATCATGTCTTTCGTCAGCGGCGGTTCTGGCTCGAACTCGGGCTCCGCTACCGTTGCCACCGTCCTCGCGATTTCACGGAGCCGCTTAACTTCCGCCACTGCCGCTTCTAGTTGCCGATGTCCCTTGAGGTGACCGACGCCAAGAAGCTCTCGCAGTTCGGCGAGGAGTCCGCTCCGAATTGCGGCTTCTGCCTTGAGCTTTCTGTTCGCCTCAAAGCAGGACTCGCAGGTTTCATTGTGGGTGCACGCCATGTGTGTGGTCCTCCTCGGTTAGAAGGTAACCTGCGTGTCAAGGGCTACACGCCTCCCCTGGGAACGATCGCGCAGAACGTAATAGGCGAAGCACTTCCTTCTCCAATTCCACACCAATGTCCGGCCGCATCGGGAGTGTCCGTCTCGATCAGCTTCGATGCCGGCGGCAGTATCCAGCGCCCATGGACAAAGAACTCTACGCCTGTCGCGGTCATGCGATGCTGAGCTGGCCGGCAGTCCATATTGTTGCAGCACGAGACGCCCGTGCCGGGTTGCTTCAGTCCCATGTAGAAGCCTTCGTGATGCCGTGCGTGCCCAGCAGGATCATGGGCAAGGCAGGAGGACGCGAACATCACAACGCACAACGTAGCGGCCGAGGTGAATCGAGACATTCGCGTCGTTCCTTTTCTCAGAAGAAGTTGGCCTTGTATTTCAGGGTCGCCCTCAGTTCGTGGCGGTCGGTGTCGACGGTCAGTCCTCCAGGACCGCCGATCGTCAGCGTGTCGAACATGCTGTACTTGTATTCCGCCCCGAGCAGCAGGCCGCCCGCGATCCGCATCTCGACGCCGCCGCCGACCACCCAGCCTTCCAGCGTGGTGCCAGCCTTCGCGCCGGGAATGACGGGGATCGCCGCAAAGACGTCCGCCTCGGTGTAGCCGGCGAGGACGTAAGGCATCACGCGACCCATATCCAAGCCGACGCGGCCGAAGATCATCCACGAGTCATCGAACCCAGCCGTGAGGACGGTCGCAGGACCGAACGTGATGTTGAAGTCCGAGTTCGACCAGGCGTACTCGCCGCCGATGCCGATGACGATCGGCATGCCGGGGAGTTGGTAGTCGACCCCGCCAACGAATCCATAACTCATGCCACGCGCCGAGATGCCGTCGAGGCCGATGCCGCCGGGACCACCGAGACCGAGCTCGGTTGCGGAATTGTCCATTCCCCCGAAGGCGCCAATGTACACGCCAGACCAAGACGTCTTCGGCCCGTCGGCGAGTGCAGGCGTCATCAGCCCCACAGCGATGAGTCCTGCGATCAGAGCTTTGAGTTTCATGGTGTTGATGCTTCCCTATTTGTTGAAGAGGTACGCACTCAACGCGGTTACTGCGCTCGCTCGATCTTCCGCACGGAGAAGGAGCAAGGCGAGTTCAAACTTTTTCGAGGTCAGAGAACGTCGGCACCCTCACGACGGCAGGCTTGCGCACGCGAGGCTCTGGCGCACGATAAGCTCGGCGCGCGTGTTCCACGCAATATGGAAGCCCCGTCACCTTCTGCCTTCCGCAAAAGCCGGTGCCGTCGACAAGCGGATCCCCGATGTAGAACTTGCACTGATGCGCCTCTAGCTCATCCAGCGTGTAGAGCTTTGCGTAGTCCGATGGACTCTCGTCTTTCGGGAGAGGGTGTTTTGGGAGGTTGTCTCCTGAAGTAAACAGGCCCGTGAGTTTGCTTTGTGCGGCCTGCTTGGGGGCGGGCTTCGGTGGCGTGGCGGTTGTCTCTCGCGCTTTGGCATGGCGACGGAGTGCCGCCTTGCGAGAGAGCAGCCGCGCCTGGCCGGGATCGGTCCTCAACCCTTCGCGCGAACGCTTCGAGATCACCATGTTGCGCGTGAACTCGATGCCGTACTCCATGGTGAGCTGCCCGGCGCTCTGGCCTGCGGACATGCCGCGCTTCCAGTGCTCCCTCATCTTCGCAACGATCTCGTCCGTCCAATCAATGGCCATCTGTCAGTCTTTCATCATGAGGACGAAATACAGGTTTCTGATTCCATTGGTCTCGACGGCGCGAGTCCATCCGCGCTTCTCGTAGGCGGATACCTTATCGCGGTGGACGTAGCGCCAGCGAGTCATGCTGCATCCCTCCACGGAACGTCCACTCCCGTCTTCCGCTTGATGATGTCGGCGAGGATTCTTCTGGCCTTCGGCTGATCCTTCGGATCGATCCCGTAGCCCACATCACGAATGGAATAGACCGTGATGCCGTGCTCCTTGATATGATTGCGGGCGTAACACGTCGTAACCTTGAGGCTGTTCATCCTGTCCTCGAGGCGGGTGTTTCCCCAGACGTGTTTGATGATGTCCTCGTACTTGCAATAGGGCTGATTAGATGTGGCCAAGTAGGTGAGGACTTTGATCTCGTTGGGGCTCATCTCTCGACCTCCTCGCCGCGCGCATAGGCATCGTTGAGATCAGCGACCTCGTCTCGATCGGGCATCGTCCACTTCATCCGTGGCAGTGGCGTTGCGCAGATGAAATGCACCCACGCCTTGCCGCGATCGGTTGGCCGCTCATCTGCGT
>CAZZDD010000174.1:0-2651 GCA_964652185.1 uncultured Candidatus Peribacteria bacterium
TGTTCCGCGGCCCGGAGCGCGGCGTCTCGCGTGGCGTCCCGGCGGCCCTTGAGGAACGCCCCGCCCACCACGGCCAGCGCGGCGCCGATGGCGGCAAGGATGGCCCAGAGGCGCGTTGAAATGGCGGTCAGCATCCGGTAGAATCCTTGCCTCGGGTGGTGCTTGCACCGGGGGCGGCGCAGACAACTCCTTGCAGGGAGCGCAGCCGCCCCCACCGCGCCCCTAGGCCACCCCCGCATAGAACTTGTGGACCCCATGCCGCGCCGTCTCCCGCGCTGGCGGGGCGGCCCACAGCGGCTTGGCGATATAGGCCGCGTAGTAGTGATCCGCCCCGCCGACGCTGTCCGCCATCGCCCAGGCCCGATCCACCACGGTGCCAAGCCGGTCATAGGTCGTGCTGCCCGGCACCAGCGCCAGCAGCCGCGCGCGCATCGGGTCGTTCGCGTTCCAGCACGAGAATTGCCAGGGCTTCTGGCAGACCTCGGCCGGGGTGCCGCCGAACCGCTTGGCCGGGCCGCGCAGCAGCCGGTTGCGGATGACATGCACCACCGCGATCTGCCCTGCCTCGGACTCGTTGCCAGCCTCGCCGTACAGGGTGCGGATCAGCGTGTCGCGGTCATAGACGGACAGGGCTGGCCAGGGGAGCGCGGGCTTCGGCCCTTCCGCCACGACCGCGCCGGATGGGCGCGCGAACAGGCCGACCAGGAAGCGGATGATCGCCGTGATCATGGCTTATGGTCCTCGGGCGCGGCGGGCTTCGGGCGCTCCATCGCGGCGGAAATGCTGCCCAGCAGGATCAGCGCCAACGCGGCGATGTCCTCCACCAGCGTCTCGGCCCGCGCGCCGGTCGCAATGCCAATGACGACCCACACCAGCGACCGCATGGTGCCGGGCTCGCGCAGGCGCGCCCACAGGAAGATGAGCGCGAGGTTCATGTCAGCGGCTCCGACTGAAAGCACCAAATGTGAAAGCCCTCCGGCACGTGCGGCGACGGGGACCAAAACAGCAGCGCAGCGCCGCCGAAGGGCGAAGGATCATCAGGGTTCGGCCGCAGCATCCGGCCCGGCGGCACGTCGCGCCATTCGCCCTGGATGCGGACCTGATACCGCCCCGCGACAAGCCGCCACTCGACGTTCTCGCCAACATGCGCGTCGCGCTCGTCACAGCACTTGGTGCCGTCCACCGCGCGCTGGCGGTTCAGCCACTCGTTTTCATCCGGCGTGAAGGCGCCGTGCGCGAGGGCCGACCCGCATAGCGCGATCCACAGCAGCCCGGCGCGGATCACCGCAGAAACCCCTTCGCCGCCGCCGCGATGCCCGCGAGGAACGATGCAATGGCGATCAGCCCGCCGAGCAACAGCCGCGCGCCGCGCGCCTGGTTCAACAGCGCGGTCAGCGCTTCGATCTGTTCCTCAAGGCGTTCGGTTGACTTCTGCAAATTCTCGATGCGGGCATTCAGGTTTTCCACGGTGCTTTCCAGGCGCCCGAACGCTCGCGCGTCGATGTCAACCATTCACCCCTCCATCATAGGCGCGCGCGCACGAGACTGCCGTTAGAAAGCCGTGAATTATCAAATGGTTGTGAGGATACCCGTGAGTGCAACTCACGGCTGCGGCTGGTGGCCTATACGGACACCACCAGGCCCATCAGCGGCGAGCCGGGCGTACCCGAGGAAAACGTCACCGATCCGAAGTTGGCGGCGAACGCGCTGGCGTAGGCTTCCGCGCCGGTCATGCGGGTGTAGGCGTTGGCGCCGTTCCGCACCCACGATGTGAGGGCCGGTGCGCCAAGCCACCATGCCGCCGCAATCAGCCCCGGCGCTGTGGTCGGGATGGAAATCGGCTGCGCGGCGCCGTTGAACTTGCACACCGGGTAGTACCAGCCCGGCGACAGCGGCACGCCCGCCGCGAAGTCCGATTGCAGCACGGTGTTGGCGACCGAGTTCATATCAACCTCAGTCGAGCCCACGCCGAGCAACTCGCCGATGCTGCGGCCCGCGCCGCCGCGATACAGCGACAACTTGCCGAGCGTTGCCGCCACCGCCGTGCCGACCACCATTTGCAGGCCGGTGCACGTGCACGCCTGCGGCACATAGACCGGATGGGCGTAGCGCGTGTCTGCCGTCATCGCGGCGCTGGTCACGCCGATGGCGAACATCGGCAGGCTGAGCACCTGGGAACCGGCTTGCAGGCCGGGATGGGTCAGGCCAGCCGCCGCCGCGCGAGAGAGTCCAGAGCCGCCGAAGACAGACCCGCTCATTGGCTGAACCTCCATCCGACCGTGCCGCTGGTGCGCGTGAAGGTGACGCGGAACAGCACGCCCACCTCCATGACGTTGACGACCGGGATAAGGCCGTTGGTCGTGAAGGCGCTCAGCGTGCCATCCGGCAGCACGCAGTTGACGTAGGTGGTGCCGCCGTCCGTGGACGCCTCAAGCGCGACAGATCCAACCCATGTGCCCGAGAGCGTCAGATTGAAAGGCTTGGAGAATTGGAAGCCCTCGGATGATCCGGTTGCCGCGAGCGTGCCGCTCTTGGAGAAGACCGGCTGAAGTCCAGAACCAGACATGGTGTGTTCTCCTTAGAGCGACGCGTCGGCCGTCCAATGGACAAGCAGCCGCTGGCCGGCGGCCGTCCCGGCCGGCGAGGTTGCG
>CAZZDD010000175.1:0-2650 GCA_964652185.1 uncultured Candidatus Peribacteria bacterium
CTGCCGGTGCACGAAGTCGATCGCGTTCAACCTCGAGAAGCGCCGCGCCGCATGATCGACATCTCCAACATCCCGCTGCCCGCCGATCCGAACATCGCGAAGTACGCCGACGTCGCGTACTGGTTCTCCGTCTGCGAGCAGCGCGCGAAGCGGCTGGGGCTCGATCGGTCCGAGTCGCGTCGCATCCTCGACATCGGCACGGGCTGCGGCTACTTCCCGCTCGTCTGCCGCAGCTACGGGCACGAGGTCGTCGCTCTTGATTGCCAAGATCGACACCCGTTCTTCCGCGACGTGACCGCGGCGATCTCGATCGAGGTAGTCGAGCACGACGTCGCTCCGTTCATCCCGCTGCCGTCGCTCGGCGCGTTCGACGTCATCACCGCGTACATGGTCACGTTCAACGGGCACGAGACCGCCGCGCTGTGGGACGTCGCGGAGTGGCGGTACCTGCTCGACGACCTCGCGCATCACCTCGCTCCGGGCGGCACGATCGCGATGGAGCTGAACCGCGAGCCGAACGGCCAGTGCTTCACGCCCGCGCTTCGCGAGCTGTTCCTAGAGCGCCGGGCCGAGATCGACGACTACCGCGTGGTGCTTCGATGAAGCCGCGCGTGCTGCTCTGCCCCGGCAGCGCGGGGTGGTCGTACGACTTCACGGCGCGTGCGCTCGTCGAGCATCTGTCGGGGCGGTTCGATCTGGACATCGCGTACTCGGTCGTCGAGGTGCACACGTTGGCGCAGCGCGCCGACCTGATCGTCGACTTCTGGTGGCGCGGCGTCCTAGAGCAGCACTACGGGAAGCGCGTCGTGAAACAGGTGAGCTCGCACCGCTGGGGGCGGCACAAGTTCGGGCGCATGAAGCCGACGATGCTCGCAGCGAAGTATCTCGCTCCGTCAGGCGGCGTTGTCGTGCCGTCGAGGAGGCTGCTCGGGATCATCGGCGATGCGATCGGCGCGATCGGCTCGTCCGTCCCGGTGGCGATCGCACCGAAGGGCTTCGATCCGGCGCTGTTCTCGTGGCGCGAGCGGACGGGCGATCTGCGCGTTGGCTGGGCCGGCACCGGGCGGCAAGCCGACAAGCGGTTGTCGATCATCCGCGAGGCGTGTCCCGATCTGCTCGAGGTGGGCCCGTATACGCGCGGCGTCGAGCTTCCCTACGAGCAGATGCCGTCGTTCTACAACTCGATCGACGTCATCACGTGCGCATCCGACGCGGAGGGCGATCCGCGGCCGCTGATCGAGGGGATGGCGTGCGGCTGCTTCCCGGTGACGGTCGACGTCGGCATCGTGCCCGAGCTCGTCGAGCACGGCGTGAACGGGCTGATCGTCGAGCGGACGCCCGAAGCGTTCCGTGACGCGTTCGCATGGTGCCGCGCGAACGTGGACTTCGTGCGCGCTCGTGGTCGTGAGAATGCCGAGCGGATGCTGCGCGATCGGACGTGGTCTCAGTGCGCTCGGATTTGGGGCGACGCGTTCGACGCGGCGATCGAATCAAGGAGCAGAGCTGCATGAACACCGACGACTTGAACCTTCTGATGTGCGAGTTCGCGCTCGCGCGCCTGGCCGAGATGGGCGAGAGGAAGGGCGGCCTGTACAACTACTACTCCGTGCTCTCCAAGGCCGGGCGCATGCTGCGGCCCGAGGAGCTCGAGGTGGCCGAGTACATCTCGCGCGTGATGCCCGAGAAGACGGTCCTCGAGCTGTGCTCGGGCGCCGCGCAGCTCGGTCACCTCCTGTCGCTCCAGGGCCGCACGGTGTCGGCCGTCGAGATCGACCCGCTCCGTCACGCGTTCGCTGTCGCGCTCGGTGCGCACGTCTCGAGCAAGTGCTCGCTGGTGCTCGGTGGCTGGCAGAGCATGAAGCTCTCCGACTACGGCCTGCTCGTCACGCTCAACGCGGCCACGAGCCACATCTTCCCCGCCGACACGAAGTGGCTCGTCGACTACGCGCGCGGCGGCGGCGAGTTCATCATCCGCCCGCGGCAGTTCGGCGCCGGCATCCCCGTCGAGATTCCAGGGCTCGAAGCAACGCAGGTCTTCGAAGATGTCTACCACTACCACTCGTGAGACGTGCGACCGGCGCGGGATCGAGCGCGTCGTTCACAGCCACGCCGACCACTTCGAGCCCGAGGAGGTCGCCAAGAGCATCGGTCGCGATGCGGACGTGGCGCTGTGGATGGAGCGATGTGCGCCGGCGATCCCCACGCTGTTCGTAAAGCCGCCGCTCGGCTTTCGTCGGGACGCCACAACCGAGATCGGCATGCGGCTGCACCCGAACAGCCGCGCCGACATCGAGGCGAGCTATCTGCGCACGCTCGTCGCGCTCGGCGCCGGCGTCGGCGTGCATGTCCATCACGAGGCGTGGACGTGCAACGATGTGCCGGACTCGAAGCTGTCGGCTGGTCAGCGCGAGCTCCACGACCTCGCTCGATCGCAGGACAGCCAGCGCATGGACCACGCGCGCATGGCCGAGATGGTTCGCTCGAGTCTCGAGTGGCTGCGCTCGGTGACGGGACTCGCGCTCGACGAGTGGCACTTCGTGCACGGCTGCTGGGCGTTCGGCGCGAGCGACGCCGAGATCTGCAAGCTCGAGGACGAGCTGCCGCTGCTCTACTCGCTCGGCTGCCGCGCCGACTTCTCGTTCCCGGCGGG
>CAZZDD010000176.1:0-2649 GCA_964652185.1 uncultured Candidatus Peribacteria bacterium
GCGCGTGACGGGTCGGCAGGTGCGGGTGCGCTTGGACGAGGTGACGGACATCCCGCCCATCGCCAGCCTGTCGAGCGCGGAGTGGACGGCGCGGGCGACCCCGGTGGACACGGCGTGGTCGAGCGTGGCGTGGTCGGAGACGCTTGGCATCGCGGTGGCGGTGAGTTATGACGGCATCGCCTCGCCCGTCATCACGTCCACGGATGGCGTGACGTGGACGGCGCGGGCCGCAGGGACCGTCAACCACCTGTGGAATGACGTGATTTGGGTCGAGGACTTGGGAATGTTCGTGGCGGTGTCGGATGCGTCGGGCGAGACGACGAACGTGATGACCTCGCCCGACGGCATCAACTGGACCCTGCGGACCGCCCCGGACTCCGGGTGGATTGCCGTGGCGTGGAACGGCACGACGCTGGTGGCGGTCAGTTACAACAACACGGACAACGTGATGTCGTCCACGGACGGCATCAACTGGGCCTTGGTGTCGGCGACGGGGTTCCCGGCCACTGGGGCCGATGACCTCGCATGGTCGGAGGCGCTGGGCCTGTTCGCGGCGGTCAATCCGGTGGGGACGACCACGAACCAGATTGCGACTTCGCCCGACGGCACGACGTGGACGGCCCGCACGGGCGTCCTGAACGCCGTCCCGCGCCGAATCCTGTGGGCCGAGGCGTTGGGCCTGTTCATCGCCACGGCAGACGAACCGGCGGGCACGGGGGGCGGCGGCATCCTGACCTCGCCGGACGGCGTGACGTGGACGCTGGTGCAGGCCGGGGATGGCGTCCTTGACCAGCCGACGGCCCTCGCGTTCGCCGAGGACAAGTCGCGCCTGCTGGTGCTGGACGCGAACGCGACGACGATGGGGATGAGCGCGGACGGCGAGACGTTCGCCACGGCCACGATTCCCTCGGTGGACTGGTATGACGCGGTGTACGCCCCGGCGTTGGGGATGTTCATTGCCACGGAGATTTCCGGGAGCGGCACCAGCGGCATCCACACGTATGGCGGGGTGGCGCGGGACTGGCGGGTGGGCGTGATCCGGCTCGGCGTGAGTCCGGGCGGGCGGCGCGGATGACGGACCTCCTGCGGCCCAGCGCACAGATGCCCCGTGCGCCGGAGCGGTACGACGTGCGCGACCAAGTGGAGTTGCGGCGGGCCATCCAGATGGCGCTGGACACGGTGGCCGTGGCGACGGGAAACCCCAAAATCAGCCTTGCGGCGGCGATGGAGGCGGTCCCGGCGGCGACGGCGGTGGCGGCGACGGACCGCTTCCTGAACCTGACGGCGGCGGGCGTGGCGCAGACGAGCACGGCGACGCTCATCCGGGACTACGCGCTCGGCATCAGCGGGGGGGTGGCGACCATTCCCGAGAACGTCAGCCTTACTGGCAACGTGGCGCTCGGCAACGCTTCGAGCGACACATTGACCATCGCTCCAAACGCCGTGACGTGGAGTAACAATCCGACACACTCCGCAAATCACACATTTTCTGGCAATGTCACGGTTGTGGGTGCTGGTGTATTTGGCGTGGTGAGCGTAACGAGAGTCGCCGGACTCCCCCTTACCCTAAACGCCGGAGCGACTGGAACCGGGACGGCGCACGTTCTGACGAGAATGCAGAACACGGCGGGGACTGCCAACGTAAGGACTTGGGATTTCAGGATAAGTGCCGCCGGGGGGTTTGAGATTCGTTCGGTTGTTGACGCCGGATCAACGGTGATTAACGCGCTGACGATAGCCCACGCCACCGGGAACGTGTCTCTTGCTGGTGTGTTGGCCGTCAACGCGGCCACGCCTTCGACCTCCACGGCTCTCATCACCACGGCAGGCGCGACGGGCGTCTCGTCCCTCCGCATCCCGCACGGGGTCGCCCCGAGTTCGCCCGTGAACGGCGATGTGTGGAGCGTCAGTGGGGAATCGCTCTACTACCGCAACAACGGCATGACGCAGTTCGCCTCGTGGACGGAACAGGCGGCAGTCGCGGATGCCACCGACGCCACGACGGTCATCACGCAGTTGAACGACCTCTTGGCGAAGCTCCGTACCATCAACATCATCGCCACATGATGCGCCTGCTCTGTGCCGCCCTCCTGTTGCTCACGGGGTGCAAGGCCCACCATCTGTTCGGCCCCGCGACGCCCCCGGATACGCGGGTTCGCAAGGCCGCTCCGCTCCCGAAGTGCTTTCTCACCATCACGTACAACGGCGTGACGCACCGCTATCCCATCCCGTGCGACGAGTGATGGCAGCCGCTACCGTCGTCGGCTCCGTTCCCGTGTAGTTCAACCCCATGCTCGCGGATGACCACTGATATGAGCGACACCCCGCAACCACTCAACGAAGCCTCCGCCCTCCTGCTCCGGCAGGAGGTCCAGCGCCACGCCGCCGAGGTGCAGGCGTTGGTGGCGATGGCCTTCCGCGTGGACCGCGTGGACCCACAGGCGTTCACGCTCGATTCCGACACCCTCACCTACGTCCCCAAGGCACAACCGGAGTGACCATCCACGACTACCGCCCGCTCATCGAGGCGGCGCTGGCCTTCGCGGGCGGCACCCACACCTTCGAGGACGTGGTGCGGGAGGTGGAGGCGGGGCACGCGCAGTTCTGGCCCGGCCCGCACAGTTGCGTGGTGACGCAGATAGACGACGC
>CAZZDD010000177.1:0-2639 GCA_964652185.1 uncultured Candidatus Peribacteria bacterium
AATCTGTGTTATCCTATTAGTCAAGCGGCGCAAGCTGCATATATCTGCGTTACCGTAAGCAGGGCGCACATCGAATCAATCGGTGTGCGCCTTTTCTTTTTCACGCCAAACTGAGGCGGCATAAATCAGGGGAACCATGAGCGAACCGCAAACCAACACGACAACGGCAGACGCTACCGGGGCTGACAGCCAAAACAGCGGGACAGATGCAACTGTGACGACATCGGCGGCTATCACGTTTACGACTGAGGCTGAATTTCAAAAGCGTGTTGACGACATGCTGAAAGAGCGGCTTGAGCGGGAGCGCAAGAAGGCGGCAGATGCAGCGCAGAAAGCTCGTGAAGAAGCGGAACAGGAAGCGGCAGCCAAGAATGGCGAATGGCAGAAGTTGGCAGAGCAACATGGCGCAAAGGTCAAGGAATTGACCGCACAGTTTGACACGCTCAGCGGCCAGGTTGAGTCTCTTACTGCGCAGAAAGAACGCCTTGAAACTGCGCTGAAGGCGCAACTCGAAAGTGCTCGTAAAGACCTGCCAAAGCCGGTTTTGTCGCTGTTGGAGAAGCAAGACATCGTAGACCAGCTCGAATGGCTGGCAACGAACCGGGCAGAGTTGCAGCGGGCGAATGGCGTAGGTGTGCCTAGCACGCCACGGCCAGCCGGTGCGCTGAACGGTGCGGCAAGTGAGGAAGCGCGGCGGGCAACTGCTGCAATGTATTCTGAGTTTTAGGAGGTAGAGGATGGCAGACATCAGCCTTATCACCGCCAACAAAGTTGAGGTGGTGGAGAGCATTGAACAGATGACTTTGCCGGCTGCGGAGGCGATTACGGCAGGTATGCCAGTGCGCCTGGACACTAGCAGCGGCAAGTTTACGGCGGCGAACGGTACCGGTGCGGCGGAAGCTCGCATCTACGGTATCGCTACAAAGACCGTAGCGGCAGGTATGCCGGTGACGGCGATTCGCCAGGGCGTGATGGACGGTTTTGACCTGAGCGGATTGAACTATGATGCTGCGGTCTATCTGTCGGACACCGATGGACGGTTGGCAGATGCGAATGGCACGGTCAACGTGGCAGTAGGTCGGGTTATTCCCGGTACTTCGGTCACGCTCGGCACGGCTTTCGACAAGTTCTTGCACGTTGACCTGTAGGAAGGTGACACATGGCTAATCAAGTTTTGTACGGGTTCACCAACCTGAAAGACGTTTTCACTGACCGGGTTGAGACGGTGGGCATTCCCACGGTCAACACGGCTATCGATGCGACCATTGCGGAACACAACCGGCAGATGGACGCACTCATGGCGCTCTTTGCGCAGCCGACGACTGAGTATCAGATTCGCTACAAGACGCCGCAGGCGGCACGCTTGCAGCCGCTTGACGAAAGCGGACGCGCCCGCCCGATCAAGGCGCTCGGTCACTATGACGTGGCATTTCCGTTGCAGGATGCTGGCGTTGCCTGGGGACAGACCTACAAGGCCAGTCGTAAGATGACCGTCCAGGAGGCTAACAACATCCTGAATACGGTGTTGACCGCTGACCGGCGCTGGATGCGTGATCACGTATTGGCAGCTCTGTATGCGAATTCAAGCTGGACGTTCACCGACGATGAACACGGCAGCTTGACCGTCAAAGGCCTTGCCAACAGCGACACTGACAAGTATCTGATTCAGACTGGCTCTGACGCCGGCGCGACCGATACTCACTATCTGGCGCAGGCGGCGGCTATCAGCGATGCGGCTGACCCCTTCTCGACTATCTACACGGAATTGACTGAGCATCCTGAGAACAGCGGCGATGTGATTGCCCTGATTCCCACGAATCTCAAAACGTCTGTGGAGACGCTGAGCGGATTCTATCCGATGCAGGATGGCAATCTGCGCTATGGCAACGCTGCCACTCTGTTGCAGCGCCAGCCTGACCTTGCGCTGCCAGGTACGCTGCTCGGCTATCACGAGGCAAAGGTGTACATCGTCGAATGGAAGTCGCTTCCCGACAACTACATCGTATCTGTGATGACAGGCGGGGATCGCCCGCTGGCGATGCGTGAAGAAGCGGAGGCCAGTCTGCGCGGGTTTAATCGGGTCGCTGACCGCAACGATCACCCGTTCTACGAATCGCAGTACCTGCGCATTGCAGGTTTCGGCGCAATGAATCGCGTTGGCGCTCTGATCTACCGCGTGTCGAATGGCGCATATGCTGTGCCAACCGGCTATGACAGCCCGATGGCTTAAGGTGCGCTGAGATGACACCTAGCGTAATTGCACGGCGAACAGCGCAGGCACATGCCCGCATTGCCGCTGCTGCTGCGCTCATCACGGCTCAAACTGCCAGCTTGGATGCGTCCGGGCTGGCAGTTACACACCGTGATCCGCAGGTGCAAGCGATGCTTCGGCTCGAAAATCTTGCCGCATTTATGGCGGATTTGGCGGTTGCGCTTGCGGCGCAGGCGACTCCGACGAAGAAGGGGGAGAAGGGGAAGAAGGATGAAAGCAACTCATAAGGCACTGGCAACGGTGCTTGTAGTGCTTGTGTTGGTCACTGCGGGGATTGCCATCGCAGATGCGCAGGTCAGGCAGCCGGCAGAGTGGATTACGGCAAAGCGTCTCACGGTTGACACGTCTGCGGCTATCGGCACGGATG
>CAZZDD010000178.1:0-2639 GCA_964652185.1 uncultured Candidatus Peribacteria bacterium
CCGTCCTTGCCGTGGCCGAACTCGGCGATCGCGCCGACGCCCGGGATGATGCGGATGATCTTCGCGTCGTAGACCTTGCCGACTTCCGGCTTCTCGGTGATGCCGAGGATCCACTCCTTGGCACGGGCCATCATGGCGCCGTCTGCCGAGGTGATGAAGATGATGCCGGAGTCCTCGATGTCGATTTCGACGCCGAGATCGCCCGTGATCTTCTGGATCGTTTCGCCGCCCTTGCCGATGACGAGGCGGATGTCTTCCGGGTTGATCTGGATCGTCTCGATGCGGGGCGCGTACGGCGAGAGCTCATGACGCGGCTCCTGGATCGTTGCGAGCATCGTCGAGAGGATCTCGCCTCGGCCGACGCGTGCGCGTTCCAGGGCTTCCTTGAACACGGAGTCCGGGAGACCCTTGATCTTGATATCCATCTGGATGGCCGTGATGCCCTTCTCGGTGCCGGTCACCTTGAAGTCCATGTCGCCACCGAAATCTTCTTCGTCCTGGAGGTCGGAGAGGATCACGTACTGGCCCTTTTCCTCATCGGAGACGAGGCCGAGCGCGATGCCGGAAACGGGCGACTTGATCGGCACGCCGGCCGCCATGAGGGCGAGGGTCGAACCGCAGGCCGCGGCCATGGACGAAGAACCGTTGGAGGCGAGGATTTCCGTCACCGTGCGGATCGTGTACGGGAATTCCTCGGCCGTCGGGAGGACAGGCTCGAGACCGCGCTGCGCGAGATTGCCGTGGCCGATTTCGCGGTTACCGACGGAGAGGCGGTTGGAGGTCTCGCCAACGGAGAACGGCGGGAAGTTGTAGTGATGCATGTAGCGCTCCTTGTGCTCGCCCTCCATGCCTTCGACCAACTGCTGGTCGCCGGGGGCGCCGAGCGTGCAGGTCGTGAGGCCCTGCGTTTCGCCGCGGGTGAAGAGGGCGCTGCCGTGGACGCGGGACGGAAGGACGTCGACGAGCGTCGTGATCTGGCGGATCTCGGTAACTTTGCGACCGCTCATGCGCGTGCCTTCTTCGAGGATGAGGCGGCGCACTTCTCCCTTGATGACCTTGTCGACGAACGCGGCGCCGTACTTGTAGAGCTTCTGGAGCGTCTCGTCGTCGCCGGCGGGACCGAACTTCTCTTCGAGGTCCTTGGCGGCGCCGTCCATGAGGGCGGTGAAGATCGCGCGGCGCTCGAGCTTCGGCATCGGCGTCGTGATCGCGTCATTGATCGCCTTCAGGTGCTTCTCTTTGAGGAATTGCAGGCCTTCGGCGTGCTCGAACGGCGCGTCGAATTCCATCTTCTTCTTGCCGATTTCCTTCTGGATCTGCGCAAAGAACTCGGCGATCTTCATCGCCCACTTCTTGCCGAACTCGATCGCGCGGAGGACGTCGGCCTCCGGCACCTGGTTGGCGCCGGCTTCGATCATCACGATGCGCTCGAGCGAGGTCGTGACGAACAAGTCGAGGTCGGAGGTCTTGCGGGCTTCGACGGACGGGTTGAGCACGAGCTCGCCGTTGATAAGGCCCACGCGGACGGAACCGAGGACGCTATCGTTCGGGCAGTCAGAGATGGCGATGGCCAGGTTCGCCGCATTGGCGGAGGTCAAGTCATGCGCGTTCTCGAAGTCGTACGAGAGCACCGTGCAGAACACCTGGATGTCGTTGCGGATGTGCTTCGGGACCATCGGGCGGAGCCCACGGTCGACCACGCGACCCATGAGGATGGCGGCGTCGCTCGGGCGGCCTTCACGCTTGCGGAAGCGGGAACCGGCGATCTTGCCGCCGGCGTAGTTTTTCTCCTGGTACACGAGCTGCAACGGGAGGAAGTCCACGTCGCGCGCCTTGGCGCTGACGGTGACGTTACCCATCGAAACGGTGTCACCCATCTGGATGAGCACGGTCGCGTTCGCCTGCTCGGCGATGCCGCCGATCTTGGCGACGAGTTTCTTGTCACCCAAGTCGAGGGTGAACTCCTTCATACCGGAAGGCATATTCATAAAAGAGGGGGGAAAGTATGCGACTTCCCACCCACTCCGGGGATGCACAGGTCAGGTTCCCCGCGGGGCAACTGGCACGTACATCACGGGATGCAGGAGAAAGCGCGTTAAAGAACGAAGGGATTATACCGATTGTGAGAGGGAAAGCGATGTATTGACAAAATATATAATAGTTATATTTTGGTATAAATCTACCGCGCAGTGCGGCAGATATTCACACCAACGGCCGAAAGGGGTCCAGATATGAATAGGTTCCTGTATGTGTACCGCGTTAACGGGGAAATCTACACGTGGCTCACGAGCATCCGCGGAGAACCGACCGAGCGCAACGTGCTAATGGAAATCTCAAGAGGGTACTTCAAGGGTCGTGATCGCGACTGCCTGATCATCCCACTCAACTTCGAGTCGGACGAGGCTGATGTGTTCGATAACTACTGCTTGCATGCGAAAGATGAGCTAAATAAATCGGTCGCTACCATCGTAAAAACGATGTTAACACTCGCCCTACGCATCGGCGCGGAAGGCGTGAAAACGCTCAAGCTGCCGGACGACATCTAAGGACTTCCCCGGTCGCGTATCGCGGCAACGACGATACATCAAAAGAGCCTGACCACTTCGGTCGAGGCTCTTTTCGTTTTCGATGGATGAGAT
>CAZZDD010000179.1:0-2625 GCA_964652185.1 uncultured Candidatus Peribacteria bacterium
CTCGAGTTGATCGGATACAAAGTGCCTGCGAGGGCTGCTTGAACCCGCACAAGGTTACGGAAGAATTCGAGAACGAGCTTTGCCGGTACACGGGCGCCCCCCATTGCGTGGCGACCACCTCTTGCACGATGGCGCTTCTGATCGCGCTGGCATGGTTCAAGGACAAGCACGGCCCTATGGAGATCAGCCTGCCTCGCTACACGTACGTGGGTGTTGGAATGTCGGTGCTGAATGCGGGGCACTCGGTCGCGTTTAGGGATGAGATGTGGTCCGGCGAGTATAGGCTGGATCCGGTGCCCTTGTGGGATAGCGCCCGAAGGATGCGGGCGGGGATGTTTAGGCCCGGCGAAATGCAGTGCCTAAGCTTTCACTGGACTAAGACCTTGTCGATCAGTCAGGCAGGCTGCATCCTTCTGGATGACGAGGAAGCCGCCGATTGGATGCGCCGCGCACGCTTCGACGGACGACGGTCTGGCGTAGCACCGAAAAACGATACCTTCGACATGGTAGGTTATCACGCCTACCTGTCGCCAGCCGTTGCGGCAGAGGGCCTGACGCGGCTGGCGACGCTGCCGAGAGACAACGCTGACCTACCGTGGAACGACTACAGCGACCTGAGCGAGGCTCCGGTGTTCAAGCGGAGGAACGTGGCTTGACCGTAGCCGCGATCATCCAGGCGCGCGTCCGCAGCACCCGATTGCCAGCGAAGACCTTGTTGCCCTTGCCAAACGGCAACTTGGTGATTGAGGAGGTCATTCACCGCTGCCAGCAAATCGAAGGTGTGGACGTGGTTGCGGTTGCGGTTCCCGACTCCGGCGACGTCTTCGAACGGGTTTTGCAAGGAGCTGTTTTGAAGTCTGGCGCCGTGCTGGTTACAGGATCGGAGCACGATGTCCTTGGCCGCTATGCGAAGGCGGCACACGAATTAGGCGCCGACGTGATCATGAGGATCACGAGTGACTGCCCGTTGCTCAGTCCGCAAGTGTGCGGCGAAGTGCTGAAGCTGCAAGACGTGACAGGCGCTGACTATGCCTCGAACTGCTGGCCCGCTCGCCACTTCCCTCATGGATGGGACTGCGAAGTCTTCACGGCTCAAGCGCTGCGTCGTGCCAATGCCGAGGCCACGGAAGCCTACGACAGGGAGCACGTAACCCCATTCATTCAACGGCACAGCATGAGCCGATCGGTTTTTCTAAAGGCGATGGAAGACCGCTCGCATATCCGTTGGACGCTGGACACAATCGACGACTACGCAGCGATCCTCACGGAGTTTTATGTTCGATCTGGGGGGATTGCAGCGTGAACCTCATCCCCATAGAGGACCGCTCAGACGCTGCCCATATCCTCTGGGATCTGCTGGCGGAGCGTCCTTCGTCGGCCAACATTAGTCACCGTGAGATGCCGTCGTGGACGGCGCACCTCGCCTTCACCAAGGCACACGGTTACAGAACTTGGCGCCTCATCGAAACGCCTCACGGCATCGCAGGCGCGATCTACCTCACGATGCAGAACGAGATAGGCATCGGGATCTTCAAGGCCTTCCAGCGCAAGGGTTACGCTACGGCCGCCATCATGATGCTCATGACGGAGTATGGGCCGAGGAAATTCTTGGCGAATATCGCACCTGGGAACGACGCCTCGCGCAAGATGTTCGAGGCCATGGGCTTCAAGCATATCCAGAACACCTTCGAATTGGAGGCCAAGTGAGGATCGGGACTCGCGAGATCGGGCCTGGGCACTCCCCATGGGTGGTGGCCGAAATATCTGGCGAACATCGTGGCGACCGTGCTCGCCTGATGGCGCTCCTGAATGCCGCCAAGGACGCGGGCGCGGACGCGGTTAAAGTGCAGTGCTTTGATCCCGACAAGCTGGCGGCCTCACGCGGTGGCGCCGACAAGCGCCTGACGAGTGGGCCGTGGGCAGGGATGACGCTCGGCGAAATCTACAAGGCCACGCACACGTCGCGCCCCCTGATTGAGTCCGTCATGCTCTGGTGCGAGCACAATGCCTTTACGTGGTTCGCGTCGGCCTTCTCTTCGGAGGATGTGGGCTTCCTCGAAGCGCGCGAATGTCCTGCTTACAAGATCGCGTCCTTCGAACTCACCAACCTTCCCCTGATCAGGAAGGCAGCGAGGACGGGCAAGCCGGTGATCTTGTCTACAGGGATGGCAAGTTTCGAAGACGACATCGTTCCCGCTCTTGACGAGATCGACGACGACAGCCGCACGGCTCTCTTGCATTGCGTGTCTGCCTACCCCTGCAAGCCAGAGCAAGCGAACCTCAAGCGGATCCCGTGGCTTCTCTACAATACGGAATCCGAACACAGCATGGATGGTTTGCCCATCGGCTTCTCCGACCACACTCTCGGTCCTGAATGCGCCATAGCTGCTGTAGCTCTTGGTGCTTCCATCATAGAGAAGCACATCACGCTTGATCGGAATGATGGTGGACTTGACGCCTCGTTCTCGATGGAGCCCAAAGAATTTTCCGAGATGGTGAACTCCATCCGTAACGTCCACGCCGCTCTACAGCCTCCTAAAGGAGATGGAGAGGCCATCTATAGGGAACTCAGGTCGCGCGCATGATTACGGCACATATAGTCAAGGCGACGGTGGAGTTGCCAGC
>CAZZDD010000180.1:0-2579 GCA_964652185.1 uncultured Candidatus Peribacteria bacterium
CGACATGAAACCCAAGAACTCACCCGAATATCAGCGCACATTACGCCGTTGGGCGCAGTTGACACGCTGGCAGGATGAGCGCGGGCTATCGGTGCAAGAGGGCGGCGAACTGCTGCGCCTGGGCCAGTGGCTGCACGAACGCGAGAGCAGCAGCATTGCGGCGCTGACGGACGATTACGAGTTTGCTATCGGGCAAGCGGGGAACCTGGGAGGCACAGAACTATGAGAGAACTCACCCGCAAGCGCGCAGAGAAGCCGCTGCCTCGTTTGCAGCGCGCCGCCGACAAACGCAACGCGGCCTACTTGGAGGACATTGACCCCGAAATCTACGCCGCGATAGACGCCGAGTTAGCCGACGGGGCCAGCGTGGATGACGTGGTGCGCGTGATGGCCGAGACGAGTACGCCCGGCTTCGTGAAGGTGGTGAGAAGCGCGGCGCGTTATTTGGAGGCGAGCAAGTGAACTTACGCATTGCAGAGATACGCATGGATGGTGGGACGCAATCGCGCGCCCAGCTTGATTGGATTGCAATTGACGAGTATGCCGGGGCGATGAAAGGTGGGGACATTTTCCCGCCGATCATTGTCTTTTTTGATGGCACAGACTACTGGTTAGCCGATGGCTTTCACCGCGTACGCGCAGCACTATCGGCTGACCTGACCGAACTCGCTGCCGATGTGCGTCAAGGTACGCGCCGCGATGCCATCCTGCACAGCGTGAGCGCCAACGCAGACCACGGCGTAAGGCGCACCAACCGCGACAAGCGACAAGCGGTACTCATGTTATTGGGTGACGCAGAGTGGGGCGGGTGGTCTGATAGGGAAGTGGCTAGACGGTGTGGTGTTGATAATTCAACCGTTAGCAGGATTCGCCAAGAAATATCTGTTGAAAAGCAACAGATACAAAAACCAACCACCCGCAAGGTATCGCGTAACGGCAAAACCTACGAAATGGACACCACGGCGATAGGCGAAAAGACCGAGCCGGAGCCGCTGGAAGCACCCCTATATAAAGAATGGGTTAATGAGTGGGTGTGGACATTCAACCCTGACACGCACGTCGCCCACTGTAAATACTGTTACGAACGGCATAACGATTGGATACACGGAACCATTTTGGACTTTGACCAACCCGTTTGGATTTGTGAGCGATGCGACCACGCGACGAGCGATGAAAATATGGGCGGCATCCTTTCGATTGAGGAATGGCAAGCCCAACAAGAAGACGAGCAAGAAGAAGACGAAACGATACCTGACTATCTGCCGTGGAACTTAGTGGAGATACCAGTCGCGCCCGCGTTACCTATCGTTGTCCACAACAAAGATTCTCGTTTCCTGGCTGACTATGCCAAAGACGTGCATCTAGTCATCACCTCGCCACCTTATAACGTGGGCATTGAATACGACGCCCATGCCGACGAACTCAGCACCTATTACAACCTATTACGCGACATCTGGCAGGAGTGCTACCAGGTGATGGTAGACGGTGGGCGCATCTGCGTCAATGTGCCGTTTGGCGTGGGGCGTCGTCCGTGGGTTCCTATGGCTTTTTCGGTTATGCAGACACTAAATGACGCGGGATTTATCCTGCGCGGCCAAATCATCTGGGACAAAGGCACGACAGGCAACCGCACAACATGGGGCAGCTTTCGCTTGCCAACTGACCCAGGGCTTAGGGACACGACAGAGTGCGTCATTGTGGCGCATAAAGGGCAAAGCAATCTAGAGATTCCCGCCGAGAGTCGTCTTAAGGACGAAAAAGGTACATACACGGCATGGTTAGCCAACAGCGATTACTTCATGGAACTAGCACAAGACCACTGGCAGATTGCACCTGAGAGCGCGCAGCGTGTTAAGCATCCTGCGCCCTTTCCCACCGAGTTAGTTCGTCGGCTCATTCATTTCTATGGCTTTCCCGGCTGCCATGTGGTTGACCCGTTTGGTGGCAGTGGGACGGTTGGCGTCGTTGCCAAAGAGCTTGGTTGTCAAGCTACGTTATTCGAGATAAGCCAGGACTATTGCCGTCTGGCTGAGGAGAGAATCGGTGAACGTTAATTTTCAGAGCATGGCGGTGGAGCAGGGCGCGGCGTTTCACAAAGAATGTTTGCGCTCATTGAAGTATGCAGGCTTTGAGATAGCCGACACGGAGATCCGCGTTGAGGACGTTGGCATACGACTGGATGCCATCACCAACAATCGACGCGGCGTTGCTTTTGCATGGGAATTTAAGGGTTCTTGGCAAGGAAGCCGCCCAGGATTGCGGAGGTCTGATAGCGCGCTCAAGATGCTGGCGCAGGGCGCATTGCTTTCTATTTCTGAGTTTGGCAGGCACTTGCCGCCACTCTTTGTAATGACAAGCCACTTCCCAACTACGCCTGATGTAATCGCTATGGTAGATGCGTCTATACGTGGCGGTTGGATATTCGAGGTAATTGATAGCCGCGATGGTAAACGGCTGCAATGGTTCGCTAATGCGACTGACGAGGAACTAGAAATTCTACACGCCTCGCGGATAGGCTAGGAAAATGAACACCATCACCGACCGGCGCGATCTCCCACTCTTTATCCACAGCGTCATTG
>CAZZDD010000181.1:0-2523 GCA_964652185.1 uncultured Candidatus Peribacteria bacterium
CCCGCCTACTCCCCCCACCACCGCTGAACCCGCGACAGGCTCCACACGCCGAGGACGCCGCCGATGTCATTCGCTGTCGCCATCGTCAGAATCTCCGACCGATCCCGATGGTGCCCTGGTAGGTCTCGACGCCGTTCCAGGCGTAGGTGAGGTCGGCCCGCGCGTACCACGGGCCGGCGAACGGCACATCGGCGCCGACGCCGAGGGCTGGCACCACGTCCCACCCGCGGCTGGTGCTCAGCATCTGCACGCCGGCCCGCGCGAAAAACAGCGAAGACCCGCCGTGCGGGACCCAACCCAACCGGGCGAACCCGCCGACGCCGCCCCGCAGGTCCAGCGAGTACCCGACCCCGTTGACGACGGCCCGGCTTCGGCCGTGCGCCGCGAAACCCTCCACCTCCGCGCCGAGATACAGCCCGCTTGGCCAGCGATGCCCGTACCCGATCCGCAGCCCGCCAACGGCGGCGTCGCCGCCTTGATCGACAAGCTTGACGCCGCCGACGCTCACAGTGCTGTCGAACACCGCCATGCCGGCGAATGCGTTGACGTAACCCTGCGCGGGTGCGTCGCCTGTGCTGGTCAACGCGAACCCCGCAAGGAACGCCGCCACGAGAGAACGCTTCATCTCACGATCACTCCCATCAATGCCCCCGCGAGAGCGGCGATTGCGAGCGGCAGCGCCGCGCGCCAGCGCGAGTGCGCCATCCAGCGGCCAAGCCGCGTATGCCAGGACGTCGAGCGCCAGGCAGTCACGGCCGCCCCCACAGGTGCCAAACCACCGTGCCGATCGCGGCCCACAGCAGCAGCCCGCCGACAATCCCGAACGCCACGCCGCGACAGAACGGGCAGTCCGGCTCGCGCCGGCGCGGCGGCACATACGCGGGCTTCGGCCATTCGTTCACGTCCTCCGGGACACGGAAGGACAGCGCGCGCGGGCGGGTCATGGTGCAGCGCCGATGCGGGCCAGCATGTCGCGGGCGGTCAATGCAACGGGTTGCGGCTTCATCGGCGCGTCCTCCTTGGGGGCGGTCATGACGTCGCGCGCCAAATGCTCCATCAGCCCGAGCGTCGAGACTTCGGCCGCAAGGCGTCGCTGTGCCGCCGCCGGAAGGTCGTTCACGCCGTTGGTTGCGGCGAGAAGCGCGGACTTCGCGCGGCGAGCCGTGCCGCGAATGTGCTTCCTGGCCGTGCTGCCGACCGTCTCCGTGGCGCGCTCGGCTGAGATGCGGCGCAGCCCGACGGCGCGCTCGGAAACAAAAACCGCGCCGGCCTCGCGTTGCGCTACGCGGCGCGCAGCGGTCAGGATGTAGCGGCGCAGCGTAATGTCACGCCCGATGGCGGCGGACATGGTCGCGAAGGTCGTCACGCCGCCGACCGAACATGCAGCCAGCACATCGGCCACGGCGCGCGTATCAGCGGAGAGTTCGGTCTGGATCATGTCATCGTCCTAGCGTTGAGTTGCGGCAAGTAGCGGTGCGCTGCGGCGCGGAGAAAAGCGCGACCCTGATGCGCGCTGAAAGGTTCGTTGCGTTGAGGCGATCTGCCGGGCGGGGCGCAGCGCCGCGAGAAGCCGAGGCGCGGTGCGTAGCGCAGCGCGGCGCAGTGGAGAGTTGCCGCGCCATCACGCCGCCAGCCTCCGGTTATCTTCCCAGGCGAGCGCCGCGATCTTGAAGCGGCCGTTTGTCCCGCCCTTCTCCGGGCGAAAACGGCCGATGCCGATGAACATGCCCGCGATCTCGACCATCTCGCGGAACACGTCCTGCGTGATGATCGGGTCGAGGATGAAAACGTCGAAGGTGGCTTCCCATGCAGGGATGATCGGGAAGCGTCGGGGCACGCGCTTACCGCTGCCGCGCACGCCATCCGCATTCGCGCTGATGGTCACCACGCCGACGCTCGCCGGGTCGATCCCAAGCGCGGGGTCCTCGAACAGCGTGATGCCGCTGAGGAACTTGGCCGTCCACGTGGCCTTGCCCTGGCCGGGGATCTGGCGCTTGGAGTATTTGGCTGCGGCAGCGATGGCCTGATGCAGGCCGTGCGCCGGGATGACGACGGTGTCCGCGCCATCACGGTTCGCGACGCTCATCTTGTGGCGCCAGGTGCGCGCGTCGTATGCCTCGTGGTTCTCGCCCTCCAACTTCGCTTCGTCATGCTGGCGCGACTGCGAATAGGGCGTGATGCTCGCGAGGGTCAGGCGGGCGACAGATGCTTGCACGGGTCAGGTTCCTTGCGGTGCGTTGAGGTGCTGAGCGGGGCGCAGCGAGGCGGCGAGTAGCGCTGCGGTGCGGAGCGCTGCGTGGCACTGAGTAGAGCAGCGCGGATTTGCTTCACGGCGTCACCGCCACGAGCCAGAGCGACAGGCCAGCGAGTGCAGCGAGCCAGCACAGCGCGGCGAAGATGTCCTCGATCCAGGGGCGCATCACGCGCTCCTCACCATGCGCTGCCAGTCCAGGCGATTGCCGTGCTGCCGCGCATCCCGCCCGTCATCCCAGGCCATCGCTTCGGCCTCGATCGGATACGCCG
>CAZZDD010000182.1:0-2516 GCA_964652185.1 uncultured Candidatus Peribacteria bacterium
TGTTCTGGCGCAGCATCGACCGGAAGGCCGGGCTGATGATGCCGAACATCTTGTCCTGTTCCTCGACCGGGACGTCGGCGTTGCCGAGAATGGTCAACGCCATCTCGACGAGATCCTGGTTCGCTTCGACGGCCGTGGCCGTGTCCTGCGTCGCAGTGTCGAGCTGGGCGATGATCACGTCGTCGATGTCACGGTTCAGCGTGGCGATGGACGCCTGCTGCATCAACGCCTTCTGGTTGCCCTGCGACGCGAAGATATTGAAATCGGTCGTTTCGAAGGGCGCGTGCTTCTCGGTGAGCGAGCACGTGAGCTGGGTGTTGTCGATGACACCATACGGGATCTGCCCGTTGATGCCGCGGGTAACGGCAGAAGCGCCGCCCGAACCGGCAACAAGGAAGGTCGCCGTGGCAGCATTGATGACCGCCTCCTGGACGCACGCCATGCGCAAGTCAGAATAGGTCTGCTCGAACGTGGCAATGGTCTCGGAGCGGTAAGCAATCTTGAATGCCTCTTCAGACATTGGAGATCCTTTCGCTATGAGATGGATGGGTTTGCCTTCGAGCCTTCAGTCAGGGTGGCCGGGCGTGCGAACGCATTGCGGGGTGGCCGGCGAACCGGGGCCGCGCGTTCGGTTGCTCGGGGCTTTCTGTTGGCGGGTAGTGGCCGTCACCTCATTGCGGGGCCGCGTGAAGCGGGGTGGCCGCGAGGGTCAGGCGAAGAGTCCTGCGTGGCGCAGGGGATGCTCGCCACGAATGGCGAGACACCGCTGTGCCACTAGGCAGCGCGACCGCGCCGTTTGTTGATCTGGACTTCCTTCTCGAGGATTTCCATGTACTCCTGATCCAGCTTCTCCGAGCGATAACGCTGGATGTCCGTGTCGCGGATGCGCTCGATCTCCGCCTTGCGCGTCGAGTGGCGGGCTGCGGCATCCGGCGTGATGAAACCGCCCTCGCCGAAGGTTTCGCGTGAACGATCAGCGAAATATCGGATCATGTCCGCATCGTTTAGGGCGCGTTCGCCGGTCTCCGGATCGCGCCACCTGGCCATCTTTTCAGCCAGCGCAGGCGGCATAACCTCGGGGTCAGACATATACCGCTTGACCAGCGCGACCGTTGGTTTGAACTCGGCGCCAAACTCGGCACGAAGAGCTTCCGTAACGGCCTCCTTGTCGGCCGCATCCTTGGCAAGGATCATCTGTTCGCGAGCCGTGGTTGCCGCCTGAAGCTGACGGGCGTACCACTCCGCAATGCCGTTCATGGCGCCCTGGGGCAGCATGTGCTTGTGGGCGATCTCCTTGAAGCTGTCGAGGACGGGCGTGTCGGCATCGGTCCACTGATGCCCCGCGACCTTGGGGATGTCGTAGGCCTTGGCCTCGACGGGAATGCCGCGCTCTTCGTAGTACGCCTTCTTCTCTTCGGGCGTCGCGTCCTCGGCGAGTTCGGCCTGCTTGTAGTCGCCGGAGCGGATCTTGTCCTGGGCGGCAAAGCCTGCGAGCAGCGCAGCCTCGACCGAGGTGTAGCGCTTCAGGCGGGCGAGCTTCTTCTCGTCGCCCTTGGCCAGCTTCTCGCGCCAGTCGTCGGGGAAGTCACCGGCAGCGGCAGGCTTCTCCTCGGTGGCGGATTTGTCGCCGTCTGGCTTTGCGGCGGGCACATCACCCTCGCCGCCATCGTCGATCTCGTCGTCATCGAGCAGCGATGTGGCCGGCTTCTTGGCGGGCGCCGCTGCGGGCTTTTCCGCGACGGCTTCACTCTTATCGCCGCCAGCATCGACAGGGGCGGGCGTGGCTTTGTCGGCAACAGCAGTCTCCGTGCCCGCTGCCGGCTTTTCGACGGCATCAACGGGCTTCTCATCAAGCGGTGGCATTGTGTTTCCTCTTAGATGACTTTGAGTTCGCTGCGGCGGTGCCACGTGCGCTTGATGGCCTCATTGTCCAGCCACTCGCACCCATAAGCCGGCTCTCCGCCGACATCCTTGACGTCCCAGACGGTCATGAGTGGCCTTGCCGGGTCACAGATAAGCGCCACCACATCTCCACAAAACAACTCAGGATGTTCCGTCTTCTTGGCCTCGATCATCACTTCCCTCTACGGTTTGCCCGGCGAGCGATGACCGGGGCTTCCTTCTTCTCGCTCTTGGGCTGCACCGCCGGGTGCAGCATCTTCCTGAATTGATATCCGACGAACTTCTTGCCCTCGGCGAAGGTCGTGTCTCGATCACCTGTTGCACCGGGCCGATACGACAGGTCATCCACGCCAGAGACGTGCATCAGCCATTCCCACGCGAGACGCTGCTGGACCTCGTTGGCCTTGCCCTTGGCAAAGGCTGAAACCGCATAGACGACGTCGTCGTCATATGAGGCGATCATCCAAGGGTCTTTCTTTGGTGCCCACTTCACGCGGCAGCCCTCCTCGTCGGTGCAGGAAGCGCCGGCACAGGCGGCGGTGGGGGAAGAATGCCCGCACCCTGGAGCTGCTGGGCAGCACCGCCGACGTTGGCTGCAACCTCAGCCCCCATTG
>CAZZDD010000183.1:0-2459 GCA_964652185.1 uncultured Candidatus Peribacteria bacterium
CAAAGATCATAGTGACAGAACTTACACAGTTATTGATATTGATGATAGTTTGAAATTACCTATTGATGAAAACGGCAATGTTATTGTTGCGGAGGAAGGCGTTTAATGTTAAGTATTGACTTGGGATTAGTAGGAACTATTTTAGGAATTATAACTACTTTAATTTGCGGTGCTGTGTGGGTAATGAGCTTAGTAAATAAGCTCTCATCAAGAGCTATGGCGCAAGAAAAAGATATTCAAACTCTTAGAAGAGATGTTGAAACTATGAACCAAGCAATTAAGGAGCATGAATCTAAAAACTCTTACTTCCGTCATAATTTTGATCCTGTAACAAAAAGTCTTTTTGATAAAATGGACGATTTAGAAAAGACCATCAAAGAATCTATTGGAGATGGTTTTAAGCATATAAAAGAGCTTTTTGACACAAAGATTCAAAATGTAGAAGGCAAGATTAACGAAAAAAAATAGTTTATGAATGACCAATGCGAAAGACCACCAACTAACATGGAAGTTGCGTATAAAATAGTAAAAGAGTTCTTAAAATTCTTTTCTAAACCTCCATTGCGGGCAACTTTATTTTCTATCACTTTTTGCAACGGAATGTTTTTTTATCTGTCTAAATTATCAATTGCTGATTGTATCGAGGGGGCTAAATGGTTAATCTCATTAGTGTAAAAGTGATTGAATATTTAAAAGCTATTGGTACTTTTATTGCCGTGATAGCAATTTTCTATTGCGGCAAATTAAAAGCTGAAAAGAAAAGGCTTGAAGGAGATTTAGAAGAAAAAGAATCTGAAAATAAAAACCTGCATGAAAATATCAAGATTATCAAAACAATTAGCGATACTAGCTTTAGTGATGCTGATGAGTTGTTCAAGGAAAGAAAGAATCGTAATAAGAAGTGATTACTGCGATTTATATCCTCCTTTAACTACCGAACTATCTAAACCAGTAAAAAACCACTGGGAAGAGCTAAAAATCACTATCAAAACTAAATTAGCAGAAGGAAAAATATTAACGCCAAATGAGGAATTAATTAAGATTTTTGTTGAACATGCTATCAAAGCAGAAAAAATTTATGATTTAAAATGCGAAGCCAATGATTAAAATATTTCTTACCATAATTCTATTATCAATATCATCAAACGCCTACGCTTACGAGTGGGAAATTTTGCGAGTTATTGATGGCGATACATTGGAGATCAAAAACGAGTGCTTTCCAAAAGAATTAAAGTTGTCTGTTAGAGTAAATTTGGTCGATACACCTGAAAAAGGCTCAAGAGCTAAATGCGATAAAGAAGCTAAGTTAGCAGAACAAGCCTCAAAGTTTACTAAGCAATTTATCGGTAAAAATAAGAAAGCTACTTTCAGAAATATCAAATGGGACAAGTACGGTGGAAGGCTACTTGCAGATGTTGAAATAAATGGGAAAAGCCTTGCAGGTGAGCTAGTTAAAAACAATTATGCGAGATTATACGATGGAAAAAAAAAGAGTTCTTGGTGTGAGTAAAATAGCGTTTAAAGCTGCGTCTAGTTCTAGTGATGCAATTCACTTTAGCAATTCTGTCAACCTGACTATTACCTTCTTATTTTAAAGGATCATCCCTTCCATCGGTATAAACACTAATAGAAGGCGTAAAAGTCTCATCAAACTTAAATCCAAAAGCCCATGCTACAACTATAACGACAGCCAAGAATCCAGCATAAATCCATAGTTCATTTTTCATTACTTCCCCTCCAATTTGTTTCTTTTAAGCTCCGCAATATCCTTCTGCATTTGCTCGAAGGAGTTGATGAAATCGGTTAAGGTGCAGAAATCACCATCCTTATTATAATCATACAAAACTCCAAGCAAATGTTCACCAAGTAAAATCTTTTTATTACTTCTTCTTATAAGCAAATCATTATTTTCATTTTTGTTTAATTGGCTAATAGGCTTCCAAATACTCACTGGCTCGACACATTCCTCTTTCATGTCGATTTCAGGCTCTGGTTTAGTCATATGACAACTATTAATAGCTTCAATTGTAGTTTCTTTTATTTCTCCCTTTAGCCTTGTTTCGCGATCGTAACATCGGAATACCTCTTGTTTGCAATCTGGGCAAACACCATCTTCAACAAATAAAGTTCCCATTCGCACAATCCCAATAAAGGTTGTAAAAATATGTGAACATTGTTCAGACTCTATCTTCTTAGAGTGATAGTGATTAATAACCTTATCTCCAATTTTAGAGCAATTAATTATTGGTTCTTTTTGCTTTTCAGCTTCCAAAGCCCTCTCAACTTCGCTGACTTCTTTCTTTTCCTTTGCCATTTCAGCTTTTAATGCTTCAGTTGGTTGGTTAGGTTCTTCTGCAAAGTCTGGAAAAATTGCAACAATGCCTTTTTTGTTGTCTTCTGGGATTTCTTCGAAGTTATCCCAAAATCTTAAAAGTTCCTCAAAATTAAATTCAGGTTTA
>CAZZDD010000184.1:0-2457 GCA_964652185.1 uncultured Candidatus Peribacteria bacterium
CAATGGGGGCTGAGGTTGCAGCCAACGTCGGCGGTGCTGCCCAGCAGCTCCAGGGCGCTGGAATGCTTCCGGCTCCGCCGCCTGTGCCGGCGCTTCCCGCACCTGGGAGGGCCGCTGCGTAGAAGTGAGTTGATGGCAGGCCGGGCGCTAGTCCGGCTTGCGGTCTGAAGCGGTATGACCCGCTGCCCGGCACGTATGCGTTGCCGCATTCGTATGACGCCGCGTGTCTGCTTTCCACGCCGCTGCCATCGCGAAATCACTAACACAAACGAGGCCAATTTTGAAGTGGGCACCAAAGAAAGACCCTTGGATGATCGCCTCATATGACGACGACGTCGTCTATGCGGTTTCAGCCTTTGCCAAGGGCAAGGCCAACGAGGTCCAGCAGCGTCTCGCGTGGGAATGGCTGATGCACGTCTCTGGCGTGGATGACCTGTCGTATCGGCCCGGTGCAACAGGTGATCGAGACACGACCTTCGCCGAGGGCAAGAAGTTCGTCGGATATCAATTCAGGAAGATGCTGCACCCGGCGGTGCAGCCCAAGAGCGAGAAGAAGGAAGCCCCGGTCATCGCTCGCCGGGCAAACCGTAGAGGGAAATGATGGCTACCGAAGAGAAGCCCGTTGATGCCGTCGAAAAGCCGGTAGCGGGCACGGAGACTGCTGTTGCCGACAAAGCCACGCCTGCCCCTGTCGACGCTGGTGGCGATAAGAACGAAACCGTCGCGGAAAAGCCCGCAGCGGCGCCCGCCAAGAAGCCGGCCACCAGCCTGCTCGATGACGACGAGATCGACGATGGTGGCGAGGGTGATGCGCCTGCCGCAAAGGCCGACGGCGACAAATCCGCAACCGAGGAGAAGCCTGCCGCTGCCGGTGACTTCCCCGACGACTGGCGCGAGAAGCTGGCCAAGGGCGACGAGAAGAAGCTCGCCCGTCTGAAGCGTTACACCTCAGTCGAGGCCGCGCTGCTGGCAGGCTTTGCCGCTCAGGACAAGATCCGCTCGGGCGACTACAAGCAGGCCGAAGTCGCCGAGGACGCGACGCCAGAAGAGAAAAAGGCGTATTACGAAGAGCGAGGCATTCCGGTCGAGGCCAAGGCCTACGACATTCCCAAGGTCGCGGGGCATCAGTGGACCGATGCCGACACGCCCGTGCTCGACAGCTTTAAGGAGATCGCCCACAAGGCGATGCTGCCGCAGGGCGCCATGAACGAGATCGCCGGCTGGTACGCACGGACTCTCGCGGCAGCGCAGGAAGCCCGCGAGCAGCAGACCATCGCCATCGATGCGGCCGATCGTGAGACCGTGACCGATGCGCTTCGGGCCGAGCTCGGCGCGGAATACAAGCCCGCAACGGCACTGATGCGCCGCCTGCTCAAAGACCCCGAGCACATGCCGGATGGCCTGGGTGATCTCCTCGCGGAGGCCCGTGACGCCAACGGACGCCGCCTGATCAACAATCCAGCCATGGCGAGGATGCTGATCCAGATGTCCCGTGACGCCTATGGGGACGGTGGGTTCATCACGCCGGATGCGGCAGCCCGCCATTCGACCCGCAAGGCTGAGATCGAGCGCATCCGCGATACGGACATTCAGCGTTATCGCTCGGAGAAGCTGGATCAGGAGTACATGGAAATCCTCGAGAAGGAAGTCCAGATCAACAAACGGCGCGGTCGCGCTGCCTAGTGGCACAGCGGTGTCTCGCCATTCGTGGCGAGCATCCCCTGCGCCACGCAGGACTCTTCGCCTGACCCTCGCGGCCACCCCGCTTCACGCGGCCCCGCAATGAGGTGACGGCCACTACCCGCCAACAGAAAGCCCCGAGCAACCGAACGCGCGGCCCCGGTTCGCCGGCCACCCCGCAATGCGTTCGCACGCCCGGCCACCCTGACTGAAGGCTCGAAGGCAAACCCATCCATCTCATAGCGAAAGGATCTCCAATGTCTGAAGAGGCATTCAAGATTGCTTACCGCTCCGAGACCATTGCCACGTTCGAGCAGAGGTATTCTGATCTTCGACTGGCGTGCGTCCAGGAGGCGGTCGTCAACGCCAATACGGCGACCTTCCTTGTGTCGGGCTCCGGCGGCGCGTCTGCCGTCACGCGCGGCATCAACGGTCTGATCCCCTACGGCGTCATCGACAACACCCAGCTCGCGTGCGTTCTCACTGAGAAGCACGCGCCGTTTGAGACCACCGACTTCAACATCTTCGCTTCTCAGGGCAACCAGAAGGCGCGGATGCAGATGGAGTCGATTGGCACGCTGAACCGCGACATCGACGATGTGATCATCGCCCAGCTCGACACTGCGACGCAGGACACGGCTACGGCCGTCGAAGCGAACCAGGATCTCGTCGAGATGTGCTTGACCATCCTCGGCAACGCCGATGTTCCGGTCGAGGAAGATGACAAGATGTTCGGCATCATCAGCCCGGCCTTCCGGTCGATGCTGCGCCAGAACA
>CAZZDD010000185.1:0-2455 GCA_964652185.1 uncultured Candidatus Peribacteria bacterium
GAGCGCGAAAGGTCGGCGGCGAAGAAAGCCAGAGCATCCTCGCCAGCGAGATGAGTCTCATCGCCGACAACTTCGGCTTGGAGCTGGTCAAGCTCCTCGAGAACGTCGACACCAAGAAGTTTGCCGACGCCGTTGAGAAGGGCCGCGCTGCTGCTGCTGGCCTTGGTGTTGACTTCGAAAAGCTGATCGCGTCGTCGACGGAGCTCCAAGATCGGTTTGCAAACAACGGCAAGACCAACGCCGAGGTGTTGCAAGCTGCAGCAGCCGAAGCTTCTGCCCGCAAGGAATTTGCAGCCCAGCTGACGACCCTGCGAAGCGAGGTGGCAGCCGCAGGGGCGAAGTTCCCCGCCTTTGCCGCCGTCGTCGCCGGGGCAAACAGCAAACTCGAGGACCTCCAAAACGCCGCCGAAGATGGGCGAGTCGGCGTCGACAAATACACCGAGGCGATTGGTCTCGTTCGCCAGGCGTCGATCGAGCAGATCGCCGAGATCCTTCGGTCGGCAGACGGCACGGCCGACTTCTCCGAGGCGATGAAGGAGGCTCGAGGAGCGGCGAGGGCCCTCGGGATTGAATTTGGCGAAGTCGAGAAGGCCGCCAAGCGCCGCCGTGGCTTCGATCGGACCGAGTCGCAGCCGGGGCAGACCTTCGGTGACAGCGCCGCTCGCAGCGTCTTCGGCGATCTCGGCGGCATCGGAGAAGGGGTCGCCAAGGCTGTCGGTGAAAACGTGGGCGGGGGCCTGGACGCCGCCCTTGCCGGCGCCCTGGACCTCAGCGGATTCGCCGGCATCGTCGGCTCGCTTGGAGGGGCCCTGGCTGGCATTTCGCCCCAGATGGGCGCCCAGATCGGGCAGGCCGTCGCAAGCGTCCTGGAGGCGGTCCTGGCGCCCGCCATCGCCAGCTTTTCGGCCATTGGCGATGCCATCGGGGCCCTGATCCTCTCCGACCCCAGGCTGGCCAGCGCAGGGGAGCAGGTGGGGTCCGTCGTCTCGTCCTTTGGCGGCTTGGCTGCCATCCTTGCAACGGTCTTGGTCCCCACCGTCGTCGCGCTTGGTGTTGCCCTCGCTGCCCTTTCTGTGCCGATTGCAATCTTGGGTTTGGCTTTCGGCGGCTTGGCATTGATCGCTGGCGTCATTGTGGGGGCTATCACCGTCGTCGTCGGCGCCGTCGTCGGCCTGGTCGCGTACCTCATCGCTCTTGGGTCGGCGGCCATTGGCCTGACCGCAGTGATCGCCAGTGCAGCGACGGCATTGGCAGGGTTCCTTGGGGCCCCTGTCGTCTTTGCGGCTGCTGCAGCTGCCGTCTTCTCGCTGGTGCAGTCGACGAAGGAGTTTGCCCGAGCTCAGGCCATCGTCACCGGCGTCGTCGACGAGGTCGTTCGATCGCTTGAACCGCTGGGGTCTCAGTTCGTCGTCCTGGCGCAGTTGTTCAAAGTGGCGTCTCAGATCTTCCTGCCGTTCATTCAGGTGTTCGCCGAGGGTGACGCTGTTGGGCGCCTGCTCTTCTTTTCGTTGAAGCAGGCAGCGCTGATGGGCGGGACCTTTGCGTTGGCGACGGCAGGGGCGATCAACCTGATCGCCGCCGCCGTTGGAGCTTTTGCGTCGTTCATGGCGGGGATGTTCGAGACCCTGCGGGGTCCGCTCGAAGCCATCGGCCTTCCGATCGACGCCTTGGTCGAGGGCTTCGAAGCCGCCGCCGCCGCCGCAGAGCAGCTCGGCGGCATCGACACCGCGGCAATCTCCGACGCCTTGAAGGAGGTCGGCGAGACCTCTTACGACAGCGCCGAAGCTCAAGCGCATGCCGACATGGTCGCCGACAAGAAGGCTCGCCTTCGCGCGATCATGGAGGAGCGCAAGGCCCGCAAGGAGGAGGAGGCCGCTGCCGCCGCCGACGCCACCACCGGAAGCTTTGACCAGATGCGCGAGGCCCTGCGCAACGTCACCAGCGACTTCAAAGTGGCCTATGCTCGCTTCCAGGCGGCCGACGCCATCGTTCCACCGGGGTCTGGTGGCGTGGGCGGCAGCCGCGACCAGGTGCGACCTGGGACGGTCATCAACCTCGAGGGTGTGACGATCGTTGCCAACGATCCCGAGTTGTTCATCGAGCGGCTGCGGCGCATCCAGGACCGAGCAAATCTTGAGGCCTCTGGGCAAGTCGATGGGCGACTCCCTCCACGGCCACGACGACGAGAATAGGTGATCTGTGACTGACTTCTTGACGATCAACGGCATCACCATCGACGTCAAAGTCTTGAGCTCGAGCCGGTCTCTCGAGTCTCTCTCTGGAACACCGCTCGCTGGTGCCGGCGAAGTGATCGACCAGCGTCGACAGGTTCGTCGGCGCTGGCGCATGACGACGGTCTGCAAGAGCCGCTCTGAAGCCAGGGCCCTTCAAGCGCTGATTGAGGGATACGCGCACACCTGCCGGATGCATGGCGAGACGTGCATGTCGACGTCGC
>CAZZDD010000186.1:0-2452 GCA_964652185.1 uncultured Candidatus Peribacteria bacterium
GTAGTGTCCGCTCGATCCTCTTCTTGGAATCCTACCGCGCGAAAACAGCGAAGACTCGCTTCATTGTCTTTTTCGATCTCGATTTTCAGCTCATCAACGCCTTTCAATACCGACTCTTCAAGGAATGCACGAAGAATCATCTTGCCCATGCCTTTTCCGCGGGCATCAGGTCGAACGATTAAACTCATCCAAGCCGACCGGTCATCCTCGATTTCAAGGTCGACGATCGCGACCGCGCGGGAGTCTTCAAGCGCTATGAAGCAATGCCGATTCGACGATTTCTCCTTCAGTGCGAGCAATTCACCGGGATAGTCAGCATGGCCTAACCACTTATCAGAATATTGCGTGAACCAGGCTTGAAGTTCTGGAATATGGCCTTCATCGAGTGGTACAAAACTAATCACGCTTCATATCGTACATCCTGTTCACACTCGAACCGCATTCAAAACGAGGGGGTCGTGGTTGATTCGAACTGCCTGAACCACGTCGAGCCATTTAACTTTGCTTTTCGTGGAGCCACGAACGCGGTTCGAACTCATCAACCAGGGCTCACGATTCGGATTTCACGCGTCCCTCGTTCACTCATGCAAACACGGAACCGACGATGATGATCACGCTCATAATGAAATACTTAGAAATACGTGCGATACAAAAAGGAGAAACGTATAAGCGGGCAATTCGGTCTTTGGCATAATTCTGTGATAATTTCACAAAGATTTCCCCTTCATTCGATGCACCTCCTCCGCCTTCGTCGCTACGCCGCTTCGCTCGGCATCGTCTCCCTGCTCACCCCATCCTTCGCGCACGCGGCGACGCTCCTCTACGTCACGCACGTCGGCGCGGACAACGTTTCGATCGTGAACATCGGAACCAACCAGGCGGTCGGCGTCACCATCCCCGTCGGAGACAGTCCGAATGACATCGTCATTAACGGAACAGGGGCATACGTAACGAACAATGCGGCGGATACCGTTTCCCTGATCGACGTCGCGAACAACAAGGTCGAAGCGACCATTTCCGTCGGAGACAGCCCGCAAAATATCGCCATCAGCGGAACAGGCGTCTACGTGACAAACGAAGGCAGTGATACGGTTTCGGTGATCGACAAGACCGATAACCAAATCGTAACGACCGTCTCCGTGGGGGATGCGCCAACCGGCATCGCCATCGAAGGAACCGGGGCCTACGTCACGAACCTCTCGTCCGACAACGTCACGGTCATCGACATCACGGACAATCAGGTAGTCACGATGATATCCGCGGGTGATGGCCCCACCGCGGTGGCAATTAACGGCACGGGTGCCTACGTGGTAAATAGCAATAGCAACAATGTCACTGTCATCGACATCACGGATAATCTCGTCGTGACCACGATCTCCGCAGGATCGCTCCCCATCACGATCGCCATGAGCGGCACGGGCGGATATGTCGGGAACGTGAGCGGAAACAGCCTGACGGTGTTCGACACAACCGATAACCAAGTGGTGACGACCGTCGCGACGGGCGACAACACCACGATCATGGGGATCAACGGCACGGGTGCGTATCTCAAGGCGGGTGGAGGGGTATCAAGGGATATCAGAGTATTCGACATCACGAACAACCAGCTCGAAGCCACGGTATCGCTCGGCACTCAATTGTCCGGTTATGGAGCCTTTTATGTCGATAGCTCCACCCTCGCACCGGTCCTCACGGCCCCCGCGTTCGGCGCGAGCACGCAATTGTGCGACGATTTGACGGTCACGTACACCCTCCCCGAAACGCCGCTCTCCGGCAGCGTTCAATTGCAGTTCTACAACGAGACGACGCACTCAAGCGTGACCGCGACCTTGAATAACAGCACAGGCGCGACCTTCGCATTGGACTTGGAGAATTTCACCGGGGTCGCCAACGTGGCGTCCAGCACGTCCAACGCGATCATCGCCGGTAACTACACGGTGTATCTCAGCTACCAAGACCTGTACGGCAACGCGGCGGAAGATTTCGAAAACACGAACCTCACCGTCACGGCATGCGCGTCGAGCTCCAGTTCAAGTTCGTCGTCCAGCTCGGTATCAACGGGAGGAAGCGGCGGTGGCGGAGGTCGTCGCGGCAAGGGTACGACGACGGTTCACCGCTCGTCGAGCAGTTCATCGAGCAGCTCTTCCCGCCAGTCCGCGAGCGACGCTGCGACCGAGGAGGTGTGCCAGGCGGTCGATTCCGTACCGGCGTTCACGGACGTCCCGTCGGGCGCGTGGTACGACTGTTTCTCGCGCAACGTCCTGGGTTTGAAGATTTTCGAAGGGTACAAGGAAACGGACGGCACGCCGAAAGGCCTCTTCGGTCCGACGGATGACATTACGCTGGGCCAGTTGGCGAAAGTGGCCACGATCCTCCGGAACAAGAAAGACCTGGATCCGAAGCCGACGGGCGACACATGGTATGAAGAGTATGTCGGCGCCGTGCAGGCGTA
>CAZZDD010000187.1:0-2446 GCA_964652185.1 uncultured Candidatus Peribacteria bacterium
GAGCGCGAAAGGTCGGCGGCGAAGAAAGCCAGAGCATCCTCGCCAGCGAGATGAGCCTCATCGCCGACAACTTCGGCTTGGAGCTGGTCAAGCTCCTCGAGAATATCGACACCAAGCAATTCGCCGACGCCGTCGAGAAAGGCCGCGCTGCGGCTGCTGGTCTCGGCCTCGACTTCGAGAAGCTGGTTGCGGCGTCGTCGGAACTCCAGGAGCGCTTCGCCAACAGCGGCAAGACCAGCGCTGAGGTCATACAGGCCGCCGCTGCCGAGGCCTCGGCACGCAAAGAGTTTGCTGCGCAGTTGATTGCCCTGCGCAGCGAGGTCGCCGACTTCAGCGCCGTCTTCCCCGGCTTCGCCGCCGTCGTCGCCGGCGCCAACGACAAGATCGAAGCGCTGCAAAACGCCGCCGAAGACGGACGCGTCAGCGTCGACCGGTACAACGAGGCGCTGGACCTCGTTCGCCAGGCGTCGACCGAGCAGATCGCTGAGATCCTTCGATCGGCAGAGGGCACCGCCGACTTCTCCGAGGCGATGAAGGAGGCCCGCGCAGCTGCACGCCGCCTGGGGATCGAGTTTAGCGAGGTCGAGAAGGCCGCCAAGCGCCGCCGTGGCTTCGATCGCACCGAGGCTGCGCCTGGCCAGAGCTTCGGCGACAGCGCCGCACGCAGTGTGTTTGGTGCGCTTGATGGTCTCGGCGAAGGCGTGGCCAAGGCCGTCGGGCAGAATGTCGGCGGCGGCATCGACGCCGCCATCGCGGGCTCGCTGGACCTCAGCGGCTTCGCCAGCATCGTCGGCTCCTTGGGTGGGGCCCTGGCGGGCATCTCCCCCCAAATGGGCGCCCAGATCGGGGAAGCTGTCGCCGGCGTGCTGGAGACCGTCCTGGCCCCAGCCATCGCCAGCTTCTCGGCCATCGGCGACGCCATCGGGGCGCTGATCCTCTCTGACCCTCGCCTTGCGAGCGCAGGTGACCAGGTGGGGGCTGTCGTCTCGTCGTTCAGCGGTCTGGGCGTCCTCTTGGCCACCGTTTTGGTGCCGACGGTCGTCGCCCTCGGGGTCGCGCTCACGGCGCTGGCTGTGCCGATCACCCTCTTGGGCCTGGCCTTCGGCGGCCTAGCGGTGATCGCTGGCACCATCGTTGCCGCCGTCGCCGTCGTCGTCGGCGCCGTCGTCGGCTTGGTGGGCTACCTCGTCGCCCTCGGTTCAGCGGCGATCGGCCTGACGGCCATCATCAGCAGCGCGGCGCTGGCGCTGACGGGATTCCTCGCGGCGCCCGTCGTCTTCGCCGCGGTCACCGCCGCCGTCTTTTCGCTGGTGCAGTCGACGAAGGAGTTTGCCAGAGCTCAGGCCATCGTTACCGGCGTCGTCGACAACGTCGTGCGGGCGTTGGAGCCCCTCGGATCTCAGTTCGTCGTTTTGGCCCAGTTGTTCAAGACTGCGTCGGAGATCTTCCTACCGTTCATCCAGGTCTTCGCCGAGGGCGACGCCGTCGGGCGTCTGCTGTTCTTCTCGCTGAAGCAGGCCGCGCTGATGGGTGGCACGTTCGCGTTGGCGACGGCTGGAGCGATCAACCTCATCGCCGCCGCTGTCGGAGCGTTTGCGTCGTTCATGGCTGGGTTGTTCGAGACGCTGCGTGGCCCTCTCGAGGCCATTGGTCTGCCGATCGACGACCTGGTCGAAGGCTTCGAAGCCGCCGCCGACGCCGCTGGCCAGCTGGGCAACATCGACACGAAGGCCATCACCGACGCGCTCGAGGAGGTCGCTTCGACGTCCTACGACAGCGCCAAGGAGCAAGCCCACGCCGACATGATCCGCGACAAGAAGGACCGCCTTCGCGCGATCATGGACGAGCGCAACGCGCGCAAAGAGCAAGAGACCACCGACGCCACGACGGGCAGCTTTGACCAGATGCGCGAAGCCTTGCGCAACGTCACCAGCGATTTCAAGGTGGCCTATGCTCGCTTCCAGGCGGCCGACGCTATCGTTCCGCCTGGGTCTGGTGGCGTCGGTGGCGGCCGTGACCAGGCCCGACCGAGATCGGTGATCGAGATTGGCAACATGACAGTCGTCGCCAACGACCCCGAAGTCTTCTTTGAGAAGCTGCGGCGCATCCAAGACCGAGCAAATCTTGAGGCCTCTGGGCAAGTCGATGGGCGACTCCCACCAAGGCCACGTCGACGAGAATAGGTGATCTGTGACTGACTTCCTGACGATCAACGGCATCACCATCGACGTCAAAGTGCTGAGTGCCAGTCGGTCGCTCGAGGCGTTGGCGGGGACGCCGTTGGCTGGTGGTGGTGAGGTCATCGACCAACGGCGCCAGGTTCGCCGCCGCTGGCGGATGACGACGGTGTGCAAGAGCCGATCAGAGGCCCGAGCCCTTCAAGCGCTGATCGAGGGATACGCGCACACCTGCCGGATGCATGGCGAGACGTGCATGTCGACGTCGC
>CAZZDD010000188.1:0-2417 GCA_964652185.1 uncultured Candidatus Peribacteria bacterium
GTTTCGTCCGTCAAGGGGATGATCTCCGGTGGTTGTGTGGTAGGGTGGCGGGATGCTGTTCAGCGCTTTGTTTCGGCGCCGGCCCATGCCGGTAATGCCAATGCCGCTAGAAGACGGGGCGCTGTACCTCGAAGACGGCGCGCTAATCCTTGTGGACGCGACCGCCGAGAAAGCCTTCGCCTACAATTACCGCCGAGGCTGGCGGCCCTATACGCTCACTAAGCCGACGAGCGAGATGATCCCGCTATCGGACAACTGACCCATGCTCAACCGCGCCACATGGGCTCTGCTGTGCGTCGTTGCTGTTGGTGCCGTGATCGGCTTAGGCAACGGCTTTGGCTGGTGGCGGGTGCTGTACTGAAGCAAAGGGGGACCGATGCATCGAAAAGACGTGAGCCAGGCGTACAACCTGATGTTCGGCATCCGGCGGATGCCTGTGTTTCAGCCCACCAGTCGCGACCTGCCGCCCGTGCTGCTCGTTTCGCCCGGCGGCAGCGCGGCCACGATGCTGATCGAGCACGTCTCCCGCTTCGTGCGGACGAATGATGCCCACGACGAGGACGGGCTTAAGCACCTGCCTACTCCGCCTCCGGGCGCCGGCAAGATCGTCTTCGTCTACGACGACCCGGAGGTCATTGCGAGGAGCCTCGAACGGCGCAACTACCTGATGGCGAACGGCGCCAAGCTGGGACAGCCGCTCTGCGCTGTCACTACTGGCCGGCTCCAGCGTCGTCTCTTCGTAGGCGCGGCCCGGCGTCAGATCAGGGCTTTCGACCGGCCAGGGATATTCCCCGTCCGGTACAGCGACCTGTGGTCCTCCGTGCCGGCTCTGGCAGAGTATCTGTCCATCGACGACCCGGCTTTCGTGACTTCCTTCCCGCCGCGCCGCGGTCGGGCGACGCCGGCAATCGGGCTCCAACTCAATACGGAGTACCTGCTGCGAGGCTACCCCTCGGCTGAGGCCTTGTTCGAGATGGATCGCTCGGACTTGGCCGAAACGAACTCCGACAGAGCGCGCGCCAGCGCCGCAACCGGCTCCGGCGCCTCGTCCTCCGCGTAAAGCGGCAGCTTCGCCACGGCCGCGCGCGGCAGGGTCGCAAGGTCGGCACGAACATCCGCGTGCGCGGGGTCGTCCAGCACCGTGACGGGGAGCATGAACGTCCCGTCAGCGAGCGGGACGGGCTCAAGCTTGGCGTAAGCGCGCCGCTTGGAGCCGCCTGCGATCTTGGCCGCGATCTCCGCCGTCAGAACAACGGCCTCGGTCATGTATCGGCTCCGAACGCAACGGCCAGAGTGTAGAGCGCCGAGTAGAGTGCTGCAGCCTCGGTGTCGTCCAGTTCGCCGCCCCACCCGGCCGCGAACATCTGGCGGTCCGTATTGGCACTGTTGTGCCGGCCGATGTCGAAATCCGCTGTGGTAAGAGCGCCGGACGTTGATGCCCCCGTGTTGTTCTCAGCCCCGTTCCGCCACACTCTGACGGTACCGGAGGACCCCGAGCGACGGATGCCCATGACGTGGACGGGCATGGTTTCGGCGGGGGCGGTGGAGCTGATAAAGGTGGCACCAGTAATTCTGGCGCCGGCGCCGTTGGCCTCCTCGCGAGCGCGAATGCCTTGGGCGACCGTCGTGCCCGTTCCCACGTCGAGGCGGTCGCTGGCGGTCGGGTTGTTGAGCGCGTAGCCATCGATATGGGCGCTATTCTGAGCCATCTTGACGGCGTTGTTCGCCGCGTCCCAGCCTGAAGTAAGATAAGCTCCGGCGAGCGACGGAGTATAGCCGCGATACGCCTGGAATGCCGGGGAGTTGACCGCCGTCAGCGTGTACGAGCCGGGCGTGATGAGGTTCAGGAGCCCCGCCTGCGAGTCATGTGCTCCGAGGATGTAAAGGCAGTCCTTCTTCGCCCAAACCCCAGCCGTCTTGAGCGCCCCGATGAACGTGTCGTAGTGGCCTTTATCGGTATCGCTCGGCTTGGTCGTCATCGCCGCGACGTAGGTGCGCGTCTCGTCGTTGACGTAGGCGTAAGTATCCTCCACCCCGCCCAGCGCCGCCGTGTTCCCAATGAACAGGTACGGCGGGATAAGAAGGCTCACGCGCCGAACCGCCCGAAAGCTACCGCGCTCACGTTCGAGCCCGTCGTCACGCTCCACGGCCCCGAGGCGCTGTTGGCACCCCATGCCACCGTGAACGGGACGAGGCTCGACACGCTCGATGCGCCGCCGGGGAAGATCACGATGGAGGTCGCCCCGTCGATGATCGTCACAGCGCCGGGAGAGGTCGAGGCCGGGCGGATGAGGACGTGCGAGAGATAATCCCCCTTCGCCCCTGCCCCGCCGAGGATTTGCCCCGTCTGGCCCGCCGCAACCGTCTCATAGGCTGCGGCCTGGATCGAAACGTCGTTCGCCATGTCTGTCTCCTAA
>CAZZDD010000189.1:0-2402 GCA_964652185.1 uncultured Candidatus Peribacteria bacterium
CTGATCTGCTGTTCCTTTACGTTTGGTGTCATCGTTCTTCGTCCCTCTTTGGTTTTCTGTTCACCCGCAATACAGGACGCACGGCACCAGATAGGAGCCGTCAGGGTATGTCTCAATGACATGGTTGGATGTGACTTTGCAGACCGTGCAGGCCCTCACGACGTTGTCAGACTGAACACGACCACATCCGTCGCCGTTGCTTTCGATGAGATCGCCGCTCTGAACTGTCTCACCCGCATCGATCCGCACGAGGAATGCGCCTAAGGACGCGATATAGGCGTCATTGCTATCTAAATCTTCAGCGTGCCAATCCATGAACACGCCGTAGACGCGGGGTGATCCGGGCGTGTCACTGACTTTAAACCGCGCCAGTTGGTCGTTTTCCTCACCCGGCCACGAGCACATTTCGTCAATTGTCTCGACAATGGTCCCGCGCGGAATGTCTATGATCCCGCCATCGTGGAGCTGTGACCAGTGCGACCCACAGAATGTGCCGTAAGTAAGTGTCGTTCCACTAACGCTGATGCCCCCTTCCGTCGTACCGTCCTGCCTAATATTGATGATTGTCCCGTCATTTGTTTTACGGTTAACGTCCACAGGATTGGAACTATCACGCGTCGCATTTAAAATCCCGCCCGAATGCAGCGAGAATCCTGAGATGTTGTTGGCAGCAGGACTGGTGTCTCCGGCGTAGAAGAGGGTTCCAGCGGTTATGGCAAGTCCTCCGCCCCCGCCATGTGTGAGCGTGAAAAGGCCCCCACCGAAGTCAAGAACAGCGCCAGACGCTACGAATACATCCGACCACGTCTTACCTACTTTGCCCAACGAAGCGCCGTCGTCCGTGGCTGGACTGGCGTCGGTCGTGAAGCCTGGGGACGTGCCAAACACAAGGGCACCTGTGCCTGTCCCATCCGAGAGCGCCGACAGAAGGTTCGCGGATGACGGCGTGGCCAGAAATGTTGCCACGCCCGTCCCTAATCCACTGACCCCAGACGCGATTGGCAGGCCCGTGCAGCTTGTCAGTGTTCCCGATGCTGGTGTTCCTAGCGCCGGGGTAACGAGTGTAGGACTGTTCGCGAACACGAGCGCCCCGGATCCAGTTTCGTCCGAGATCACTCCTGCCAATTGTGCCGATGTTGTTGACGCGAACTGCGATAACGGATTGCTTGTCAGCGCATCGCCGCCGCCAGGGATGGATGCCCAAGTGCCGTCACCCTTCAGAAACTTACTTGAGTCACCCGATGCCGGCGCCGGGACAATACCTTTTGTTCCACCCGATCCACTGTCACCGACGAAAGCGTTGAGGATCGCGGTCGCATCGGCAGCGCTTAAATTCTGATATTTGCTCGCGCTGTCATCCCAAGCAAAGAACGCGTCTGCGCCAGCATCGGCAAGCGTGATCGAGAAGCCCTGTATGCTCGTGAGATTTGCGAGCGTGTCGATCGCGGCTTCAATCGTGCTTTCGGTCGTCGCATCAAGCGCATCGACATTCTGGAGCGTCAGCGTGCCGACGCTATCCGAAAATGGCGTCGAGGAGCCGACGATCAGCCCTGTGTTGCCGACTGTGACTGAGGTCGCGGATGCCACACCCAGGACCGGCGTGATGAACGTCGGGCTATTGTTGAAGACCGCGAGGCCAGAGCCGGTCTCGTCGGTGAGCAGAGCGGCAAGGTTCGCCGAGGACGGCGCCGTCATGAACGTGATCAGGCCCGCCGCTTCGTTGGTCAGAAGCGCACCAAGGTTCGCGAGCGAGGGCGTGGCGGCGAATGTGTCGAAGCCAGATGCGCGCGTGACACCCGCCCACGAAGTGAGATCGCTATCGAGCGGCTGGAAGGTCGTGCCCAGCGCCGCGAGATCGGCGATGAGCTGCGCCATCGTGCGGTTCGCCCAAGCACCAGCCTTGCGCTGAATAATGTCGTCGTTCGTCGGCGTGAGTGCCTCGATGGCCGCCACGTCGTCGGCGAGTGAGATGGTCGGGTTGCCGGAGACACCGTCACCGTTGCTGATCGACAGACCTGCACCAGAGACGGCGACCGAGCGTTGCACCCAGGTATCCGTGGTGCTCCTTACAGCAAAGCCGGTCGAGCCCAGTCCCTCCAAAGCTGCGAGATCATTTGCGAGGGTGATGGCGATGTCACCAGCGACACCGGCAGGATTGGTGATGCTTAGTCCCGCCGGCACGGTGATCTGACGCTGCACCCACGTATCGGAGGCCGAACGGACCGCGATGCCGGTCGAGCTGAGGCCTTCGAGGGCAGCAAGATCGTTTGCCAGAGCGAGCGTGATGTTGCCCGCGACGCCAGCCGGGTTGGTGATCGCAATGCCAGCGGCGGGCTGCGTCACCTCGCGCTGCGCCCAGGTGTTCGAGGCGGTACGCACCGCGATGCCGGTACCCGAGAACG
>CAZZDD010000190.1:0-2359 GCA_964652185.1 uncultured Candidatus Peribacteria bacterium
CAATTTCGCGTGCTCTTCGGTGAGGGCGGTGCCGCACGTCGCCACGACGTTATGCATCCCGACCCTGTGGCACGCAAGGACGTCGAAGTACCCCTCGACGACGATCACCTTCTGCGCGTCGCGCATCGCCTGGAGGGCGTGGTGCAGGCCGTAGAGCACGGACGACTTGCGATAGAGGGGAGACTCGGCGCCGTTCAAATACTTCGCATCATCGTCGCCGAGCGTGCGTCCGCCGAACCCAATGACCCTCCCCTGTGCGTCGTGAATCGGGAACATCAAGCGATTGCGGAAACGGTCGTACGGGCGGTCTTCCTGCAAGTCTTTCTGGATTGCGAGGCCGCTCAACACGATTTCCTTCCGGCTGAACCCGGCCTTGAGCAATTCGTCGTACGTATCGGTGAAACCGATCGGCGACACACCGAGTTCGAACTGCGCGATTTCGTCGGCCGTCACACCGCGCTTGTCGAGGTACTCCTTCGCAGGCGACCCTGCGAGACGCTTGCGGTACATCGCGTTGGCGGCATCCAAACAATCGCGCAAACGTTCTTTCTCATCTTTCGTCGGCGTACCCTTCGGCGTGTCAGGCAGCGTGATACCGGTGCGCTCGGCAAGGTCGCGCAACGCCTGGGGGAAATCAACGTGCTCGATCTGCTGGTAGAACGTGAAGATGTCTCCGCCCTTCTGGCACGGGAAGCAGTAGCAAATTCCCTTGTCGGGCGACACGAGGAAACTGGGGTGCGTGTCGTTATGAAACGGACACAGCCCGACGTAGTTCTTCCCCTTCTTCGTGAGCTGCGTGTACGACCGAACGAGCTCTTCGATCGGCAAGCGCGCTTTGATGTCGGCGACGGCGTCCATGGGCAGATCATACTACCACAGCCCGGACGCGAGTTCAGTTTTGCAAATGATCTGGCTTGCGCTGTTCGGGGAGCATCAATCCGACGCCGTTGTACAAGAATTCGACCATGTCGTGTTGAAGCTTACGAGCGACCTTTGCATCGCCTTCGCTTGCATCATCCGCGATGACGAATGCCATGAGGGTTTTATAGAGTCCGGCACGAAGACGCATTTCCTGCTTGCTGCGAGGAACACCGGCATCGATGCACTGATCCAAACTCGCGGCGATCCTGTCGTGCTCCGCGGTGAATAGCGCTTCGACGGCTTTCACATATGCTTCCGGATTGTGGCCATGTTGGCTATGCAAACCTCGCACGATGCCCTTCACCGTTTTGCGCAGCATGCCACGCGACAAGGCGTTTGCGAGGCCTATCTGGGTTTGCATTGCTTCCGATTCGATCCGAAGGAATGCACCCTTGTCTTCCGTCGCACCCTGCAGGTTTTTATAACTTTTCATGATCATGACGTGCTTCGCGACGGTGAGCCCCGCCCACTCGCGCGTCATGTCGTCGTTCATGACCACCATGAACGGGCGACCGTCATCGAGGCGATTCACGACCTGACTCGGATCCGCGAGATCTTCCCGGGGCAAAACGAACATCGCGCCTCCGGCCGGCTCGCCATTATACAGCATCGGCGCGATCATATCGCCGTTTTGTTCATGGGTCCCCCATGCGCAGGTGTGGAGGAACTTTTCGAGTTCGTCACACAGCTTTCTTTCATGCTCCGTCATATGATGGGAATGTTTCACCGCGGTTTCCGTGATGAGGGTTTTAAGTGCGGTTTCATAGAATGCAGTGGCTTGGCTTGGCGGAAGAAGGGCAGCCGGAAGCGAGTCGTATGCGTACTTCAACTGGATATTGTGCTGACGTAAAAGGATTGCATTTTTCACAATAGCCGCCCGTTCCGAAAGGATATCCACGACGGCCTCGAACGAACGCTCTTCGATGACTTCGCCGACTTTCACTCCCGGTGCCGTCATCACGAAGAATCCCGTATCGCGCTTCGCGATTTTAAGGGGCTCTTTGTTCGGACCGTACAACTGGGGCTGTTCTTGATTCGGTCCAAGACCGATGTACGAGAGTGCGTTGCGGGTCTGCACGATCTGCGTGCACACGGTTTCGGAAATCGGGAACCACGTCGCGTCCACGTCTTCCGTCATCTCCCCGGGTTTACGTGCGACACGCTTAAAATTTCCCTTCTCGTCTTTCATCCAAAATGCCACCATCTCGGGCGCCAATTTCTGCGTAGGCTCCACTATGGCACCATGTGGCAGAACTTGCTGAAAAGCTTCTTCGAATGAAGGAATACTCATAAAATCACTCTAATATATTTTTTATAATAGTCAACTACGACTGCTGAATCATCAATCGTGGCAGGTTGTTCTTCAGAAGCCCCTCCTTTGCCAATCCCCTGCCGATACAGCGGCCTTCGGCCATAAGCAGCATGTCGCCGCGGAGCG
>CAZZDD010000191.1:0-2321 GCA_964652185.1 uncultured Candidatus Peribacteria bacterium
GCGTTCCGCTACTCTGCGAGTTATAGACATCGGTAAACCCGCTGAAATTATTGAAGGCATGATCGACCAGGTTCGTCGCGCCCGTTGGTTCATTGGGAAAGGCTGTAGACATTGGTGCTCCTTGTTCCCCGTTACTGTCCCACTCCAAGCAAGAGCAGGCTGCGAGTGGATGCCCCACCCGTAGCCGCCAACTCCAACGTAAACGCGACGAGAGATCGCTGTTGCGCCGCTGGTGTGCCAGATGTCGAATCGACGCTGCCATCCACATCGATGGTATGCGCGGCGGCGGTCATGCTGGACACCATCGTGCTTATACCCATTGGCTCCCGATCCGTGCTATCGATGCCGCCTCGGTAGTCATAAACGGCAGCGGTTTGGCCTGCTGGCATCTCAGAGCCCTCCACCGCGCTGGCGAGACCCGTACAAGTTAGGGAAGGACCAGCTTTCCGCAGCAATCAACATGGGGTGGATACGCCCCTGTTCAACCGCATCCGCGTTCGTGCGATGGTCACGCAACGCCGCCTTATAGCCAGGGATATAGGTCGACCGCATATTCACGCTGCCCGTAAAGTCCCCCACGATCCGCACCAGCGCATCTGCTGTCGGGATGGCCGCTGAGCTCAGCATGCCGCCGATATGCTCAATATCCACATTGATCTGATAGATATTCTCTAGCTCGATCACATAGGGTTGCTTCCCGGCCGCATGCGCTTCTGACTTAATGTGCTTGATGGACACATGCTCGCTGAGGTCACCAAACGTCTTGAGCCGGATGAGCGCCTTGGCGTTGTCGTCGCCGCTAATCCGCTCAATCGAGAGGCAATGCGCCCGGTCCCCGTTGCCTTTCTCGAGGTCGATGCCGTATTCGCCATTGCGGAAGAGATGCAGATCGCTGATCCACATGGGGGTGCCGCCTCGTCGCAGCCGCACACCGCTCTGCGGAAATCCCTCGACCATCACGTCGTAGAACCGGAAGCCCTCACCAATGGGGTTACTGATGTCGATCCCATGTCCTTGCGTGGCAATGCCGCCCGCTTCCTTCGCCAGGTGGATGTGCTCAAATTGCGTCCAGTGTTGCCATTCGGACGCTGGTAAGGCGGCATTCACGAACAGCGAGCCATCAAAGTCCTTGGGCTGCATGAACACCGTGCCCTTGGTGTTCACCACCCCGCCCATGCCCGCCCCGATCAACCGCAGGCCACGAGGCACCGTCAGTTGTGTGGCGAGATACACTCCGGCCTGAAGCCAGAGCGGCACGCACTCCGAGATCGCCGTATCAAAGGCCGCCTGAATCTTGGCCGTCTGGTCAGTTGGGTCGTTTGGGTGAATGTCAAAGTCGCAGTTCGTCACAAACGGATGGCATGCAATGGGCATTCTTTCTCGTCTCCTCCTTCGTTGGTTAGCGTGTGACTGGCATCCGAAATTCGGCGTAATCGAGATCAATAGTCTTCGCGGCAGCCCTTATCATCAGGATGGTGGCAAAATTGATCGGCCTGATGTCCGTTCAAACATTGCAGTTGATACAGTGGCATGAAAGGCCTCCTACATCTGCGTTCATTGCCCCACCCCACACAGCATCATGCGGCAGCCGCCGCTGGCGCTGGCCGCAGGCGTGTAATCTACATAGGCCTGCACATCCACCAGCCGAGGGTGGTGCGTCGGTCGTTGCCCCCACACCGGCATCCGTGACGCGTAGATTCCCGTCCGCATCGCTGTTCAGTGTGGCGTAATCTCCGTCCGTGCCCGCACTGGATGCAGCGGTGTCGGTGCGTTTCGTCAAGACGGCAACGCCCACGTCCCCGGATATGTGCGCGGCATCCTCGTTTTTCACCGCACCCGCAATGGTGCCAGTGTCGGCATCGATGGTGGTGAGGATGCCCGTCTGCGTTTGCTGTTCAGCAAGCGAGGCGTCCCCGCCCCCACCGCTCCCGCTTCCCGGCACGGCAGGCCCCTGCTGCGCCGAGAGATTGGCGGCGGTCAAGGCCAGCGCGACGGCACTACTTACGATAATGGATTTGAAGCGTTGCATCTCCACTGGCACCTCCATCACTGATCGCGCGGAAATTGGCGATCTCCTGATAACTCATGAGCTGAATTGAGGTGCCCGCCGGGGCATAGAAGCCCACCGTCGAGGTTGGGTCGGTGCCATCGGCTCGCCAGCGGATCGGCTGGTCTTGGACGACCATGAAGCATTCGGTCGCGTGCAAGTAGGTCGCGGCCGTCCCCCCCGATGGCCGTTCCGGACACTGTGACCGTTTCACCCGTGGCGTAAGCTGGCATGGGTTTCCCTCGTGGCTAATCCAATAATGACCAACGCCGTA
>CAZZDD010000192.1:0-2314 GCA_964652185.1 uncultured Candidatus Peribacteria bacterium
CCGTATTCCGGCTGCGAGAAGGCGTGGATTTTCGTGATCGGCAGGGCGACGAACCAGACCCGGCCTTTGATGCTGTCGTTCGGGACGTAGGGGAAGTCCTCGACGCCTATTTTAAAGCTGCGCGAATCGTGGCTGTTGCGGCGGTTGTCGCCGAGGAGGAAGTACGAGCCTTCCGGGACCGTATACGACATGGGTGAGCGGTCGCCGCTGTTCGGCGGGTGTTTGAACGTGCTGCCTTGATTCACTTCGTCGAGGTACGGTTCGTCGAGTTCCCGCACCTCTCCGTCGATCGTCGTACGCACGTAGACCATGCCGTTGCGGATTTCGACCGTGTCGCCGGGGACGCCGATGACGCGCTTCACGTAGAACTTCTTCGGTTCGTTCGGCGGACGGAACACGACGATGTCGCCGCGCTCCGGATCGCCCAGGATATACGCGAGTTTGTTGATGACGATGTACTCGCGGTCGGCGAGCGTCGAATCCATCGAATGGCCTTCGACTTGGAACGGCGACACGAGGAACGTGCGGATGCCTGCCACGATCGCCACGATCACGACGATGTTGAAGACGACGTCGAGAACGTGGAACCAAAACCCTCGTTGGACGGGCGTGTGAGCCATGTTGGTATCCTACGATTCCTCCCCCGCGGTGTACAGCGGATACAGGCCTATTTCGGCGCGCTTCCGCCCGGTACACTTGCCTCGATGCTGCAGAAGGCCCTCTTCTCGAAGCACCTGGACGACGATGAGGTTCTCGTCCGCGTGGTGCACAAGCACTGGCTGATCGGCACGAAGGCGCTCTTCTGGCCAACGATCTGGCTCGTGCTCGCGGCGCTGCTCGCGGTCGGTTTCCCCACGCGCCCCATGTTCATCGTTGCCGGCGTGTTCGCGTTCTGCGTGTTCATCTGGTGGCTGCGCAATTTCTTCGACTATTTCCTCGATGCGTGGATCGTGACGAACGAAGGAATCATCGACGTCGCGTGGCATGGTTTCTTCCACCGCGAGTCGTCGCGCATTTTGTATAGCGACATCCAGGGCGTGAGCTACGAAATCAAAGGAGTCGTCGGCACGCTGCTGCAGGTTGGCGTCATCTCGGTCGAGAAAATTTCGACGGGCGACTCGGTCTCGCTCGAATGGGTGAAGCGGCCGAAGAAAGTCGAATCGATGCTGCTCAATAATCAGGAAAAGTATCTGCACAAGAAAAACTTGAAAGACAGTACGCAGGTGCAGGAAATGCTCGCGACGCTCGTGGCGGAAAGGTTGCACATGCAGGAATTGGGTTTAACCGACGATGACGACGCCGACGAATGACGCTCGTATGGATTGCCATCGGCATGCTTGTGTTCCTCACGGTCGTCGTGATGGTCGGTGTGCTGCTCAAAACGCGTCGTCGCGGCCTGTCGGGTGCGGTGAAAGGAAAAATCAACGGAGCCCTGCAGCAAGCCATTTCCCAACAGGATCCTGTTCGACGCGTGATCGCGGTCGATAGCGTGCTCGACCTCGTGCTCAAGGAGCTTGGTTTCGCAGGATCGCTCGGAGACAAGCTGAAGAAAGCCGGTCCGCGTATCCCCAACATCCAGGCGGTGTGGGAAGCGCATAAACTCCGTAACCGCATGGCGCACGAACACGATGCGTCGGTGAATCAATCGGAAGTCGATCGCGCCGTGCGCATCCTCGAGCATGCCATTCGTTCCCTTTCCGCATGAAACCTTCGCTCGTCATCATCGGCCTCGGAAATCCGGGAAAGGCGTACGAGAAGACCCGTCACAACGCGGGTTTTCACGGGCTCGATGAGCTCGCGAGGGTCTACGGCACGGGCGATTGGAAAGAGATGTCGAAGTTTTCGGGCAAAGGACTCGAAGCGCGCATCGGCGTCGTGCCCGTGCTGCTACTGAAGCCGCACACGTTCATGAACCTTTCCGGCGAAGCGGTCCGCAAAGTCGTCGATTTCTACAAGCTCGACCCCGCGCAGAACCTGCTCGTGCTGTGCGACGACATCGATTTGCCTATCGGCACGCCGCGCCTGCGGAAGTCCGGCAGCGCAGGAACCCATAACGGCCTCAAGTCGATCATCGAACACATCGGCGAAGGGTTCCCGCGCCTTCGCTTGGGCATCGGCCCCAAGCCCGAGAAGGTCGACCTCGCATCATGGGTGGTCAGCGCTTTTTCGGAAGAAGAACGCAAAACGATGGAAGGCCTCTACGCACTGGTTCCGGAGATCGTGAAGGAGTTCGTGGTGGAGTTATAGGCTATTCTAAGCCGCTTTTGGTACATTGACATATTATAATAATAGTTTTATAGTGTAATAAGTTTCT
>CAZZDD010000193.1:0-2303 GCA_964652185.1 uncultured Candidatus Peribacteria bacterium
CAAAGATCATAGTGACAGAACTTACACAGTTATTGATATTGATGATAGTTTGAAACTACCAATTGATGAAAATGGCAATGTTATTGTTGCGGAGGAAGGCATTTAATGGACGAAATACTTGATAGCATCAATTCTTTAATTCTAAAAACATCGGGAGGCTTAATAGCTTTTTGGTTGTTGGTTTCATATTTTTTTGTACAAGGATTCAAGTTCTTGGGCGGTTGCATGGCGGAAGGGGCTATCAACAAAGGAATTGCAAAGATAATCCCTATTGTCAAAGCTGAATTTAAAGTTGAATTTGATTCTATAAAAGAAGATATGGATGACCTTAAAAAAGGTTTAGCTATTTATAAAGAAGAAAAACATTCTTTACAAGGTGAAAATTCAAATCTAAAAGAAGCTATCGTTTTGAATGATCCCGAATTGCTTTCTCAATTAAAAAAAACAATTTTAAAAGAATCTTATGGAAAATAAAGCTTGCGAAAGACCGCTAACCAATGGAGAAGTTGGTTTAAAAATAGTTAAAGAGTTCTTCAAATTCTTTTCTAAGCCGCCTTTAAGAGCAACTTTCTTCTCAATAAGTTTTTGTAGCGGAATGTTTTTTTATCTGTCTAAACTCTCAATTGCTGATTGTATCGAGGGGGCTAAATGGTTAATCTCATTAGTGTAAAAATGATTGATTTCTTAAAAGGTTTTGCTATTTTCGCAGGCGTTATTCTTGCTTTCTTCTTTGGAAGATTGAAGGCTGAAAACAAAAGGCTGGAAAAAAACTTGGAAGATAAAGAATCTGAAATTAAAAGCATAAATGAAACTCAAGAACGGATTGCAAAATACGACAATACTCCTGTTGCTGATAAGCGTAGCTGGTTGCGTTCACGCACCAAGTAAATTTTGTCAATGGGCTAAACCTCTTCCTACTGATGAAAAAGAAGGAGTTTATGAAGAAGTTTTATCTGATGAAATGATTAATATTCTCTATACTTACCAAAAAGAATATGATTGCTCTTGCTTAAAACAATGCTGAATAACTTTACTTTCAAGATCCTCACAACTTCCAATACCTACAACATAGACGACTTTACCTTCGTTTTATCTCTTAACTATTCCTACTTATTCTAATGTTTCTAATCAACTTCCTAAAATCAATATTCAAAAGACTAGTTAATCACTACAGAATAGTCTCATGGATTGGGTTTCTTACCAACAAACCTAAAGAACAGTTATTAGCGGAAGCTCCTCCAAGAAAACTAAATTGGGATAGATGGGGTTTTGAGAAGTATTGGGTCTATTTTGCCATTTTAGTTTTAACGATACTTCTTGCTTTTTACAACAAATTAGCTGGGCTTTTCATAAATACTAAATCAAAAATAGATGTTCTTAACTATCAAGGAGAAGGCAGCCCTTTAACGATAGTTTATAAAGCGGCATCTGTAATTTATTTACTTGATTATGTAGTGCAAACCATTGCTTTTATCTGCCTAGTCTCTCTAGTTATTTATGCTTGGAAGCGTAAGAAATAATACACTAGCCGCAACGGCAAAGAATCCAGCATAAATCCATAGTTCATTTTTCATTTTCTTTTTAGCTCCGCAATATCCTTCTGCATTTGCTCGAAGGAGTTGATGAAATCGGTTAAGGTGCAGAAATCACCATCCTTATTATAATCATACAAAACTCCAAGCAAATGTTCACCAAGTAAAATCTTTTTATTACTTCTTCTTATAAGCAAATCATTATTTTCATTTTTGTTTAATTGGCTAATAGGCTTCCAAATACTCACTGGCTCGACACATTCCTCTTTCATGTCGATTTCAGGCTCTGGTTTAGTCATATGACAACTATTAATAGCTTCAATTGTAGTTTCTTTTATTTCTCCCTTTAGCCTTGTTTCGCGATCGTAACATCGGAATACCTCTTGTTTGCAATCTGGGCAAACACCATCTTCAACAAATAAAGTTCCCATTCGCACAATCCCAATAAAGGTTGTAAAAATATGTGAACATTGTTCAGACTCTATCTTCTTAGAGTGATAGTGAGCAATAGCCTTATCTCCAATTTTAGAGTACTTAATTATTGGTTCTGGTTTCGACATATCTTTTTCTTTTGCCGATCTCTCAAAAGCTTCTTTCATTTCTCGAATTTGGCTTTCTAAGTGATGCACATACTTAATAGATGGTCTTTTCTCAGCCTCCAAAGCCCTCTCAACTTCGCCGACTTCTTTCTTTTCCTGCAAGTTGTCTTCTGGGAGTTCTTCGAAGTTATCCCAAAATCTTAAAAGTTCCTCAAAATTAAATTCAGGTTTA
>CAZZDD010000194.1:0-2252 GCA_964652185.1 uncultured Candidatus Peribacteria bacterium
GGGATGACATCATCAACTGGGTAGAGCCCGAGAACGTGCTGGAAGTGGGCTGCAACGCTGCCTGGAATCTTCGCGCGATAAAATCCATCCGTTCCGACATCGAGCTCAAAGGCATCGACGTCAATCCGGATGCGCTGGCGGAAGCAACGGCGGCAGGATTCGACGTTGAAGAAATGAGCGCCCTGGATGCAGGGTCGCGCTGGCCAAATGAGTTCGATTTGGTATTCAGCGCGGGCGTCCTCATCCACATTTCGCCGGAGCACATTCATCAGGCCATGGACTCCATCATCGCGGCCTCTCGCCAGTACGTTCTGGCGATCGAGTACGCAGCGAAGGTGGAGGAAGCCATCGACTACCGCGGTCACATCGATCGCCTGTGGCGCCGCCCCTTCGCCGAGATGTACGAGGACAAGGGCCTCATCCTGATCGAGCGCGGTGATGCTGGATCGGGCTTCGACAAATGTGAATACGCCCTCCTTCGTAAGGACTGATCGTGGGAATTACGCGCTGCCGCTCGTGCGTCATGCCGACTACGAGACCGGATTCATACTTCGACGAGACGGGTGAATGCCTCGCCTGCTCATCGTATCGCAATCGTTCGGAAATCGACTGGGACGACCGCAAGCAGCAGCTTATCCGCGTCCTAGAGCAAGCCAATGGGCGAGCCATCGTCGCTTCATCCGGCGGAAAAGATAGTCATTTTATCGCGCTGAAACTCATCGAGCTTGGCGCCAAGGTCACGATCGTCACAGCCACCACGGATCACCTTACCGACATCGGCAAGCGCAACATCCAGAACCTCGCGCGATACGCCGACACGATCGAGGTGACGCCCAACCAGACGGTTCGCAGGAAGATCGCGCGCATCGGGCTCCGCACCGTTGGAGACATATCGTACGGCGAGCACATGGCGATCTGGGCCACGCCCATGCAGATGGCCGTGAAGCTCAATGTGCCTCTGGTTTTCTATGGCGAGAATCCGCAGAATGAAATCGCTGGACCAAAGGGCGCCGATCAGGCGCAGATCATGGACCGGCGATGGGTCTCTGAGTTTGGCGGCCTGTTAGGTCTCCGGGCTCACGATCTTGTTGGGCAGGACGGCATCACTGAGCGGGACATCGAGCCATACTTGCTGCCAAACCGAGCCGAGATGGAGAGGTTCAAGGCGTATTTTCTTGGCCAGTTCCTTCCGTGGGATGGCCAAGCGAATGCGGAGATGGCAAAGGACCACGGCTTCGAGTGGTGGCACAGGGACGTCGAGTGCAGCATCTCGCCTTGGGAGTCGCTTGATAATGCTCAAACCGGCATCCATGAGTGGTTCAAGATGCTGAAGTTTGGTTACGCGCGTCCGACCGATCTCGCGAGCCTCGCAATCCGGCGCGGTCGCATGACGAGGGACGACGCACTCAAGCTGATCGCCGAGCGGGAGAAGTTTCCCTTCACCTACATCGGCGTGCCTTACGAGGATGTTCTGGAGCGCATTGGCGTGACGGTTGCTGAGTTCGACGACATCTGCCGCAGCTTTACGAACTTCGACCAGATTGATAGGGCAGCTTGAATGGCGAGGTCGGAATCATCGCGGATTAAGAAAATTCAGGCGACCAAGGACCGCCGAGCCGCAGCTATGGCGCGTGGCCAGAGTCTCACTGCAGACGAAGCGAGACGCGTACTCGATTACAATCGTGAGACCGGCGCGCTGACATGGAAAGTGAGCGGAGCAAGGTTTAAAGCGGGCGATGTCGCTGGATCGCCATCGGAAGGCTACTATAATATCTGCATCAACTACCGCCTACACAAGGCTCATCGCCTTGCCTGGTTGATGCACTATGGTCTTTGGCCCGATGGGCAGGTGGACCACATCGACGGCAATCGCGGCAACAATGCAATCGCAAACCTGCGTGAAGCCACCAACAGACAGAATGGCAGGAACAGGCCAAAGCAGCGCAATAATTCGTCTGGCTATAAAGGCGTCAGCCCGTCGAATGGCAAATGGAGAGCGCAAATTACGACGTCCGATGGATATCAATACATTGGGACGTTTGACACTCCTGAACTAGCTCACGCGGCGTACCTTGAGGCTGCATCGCGGCATTTCGGCGAGTTCGCGAGAGAATAATGACCTTAGCGCGCCGCATAATCCCCATCGTCCTTGCCCGTGGCCAACAGGCGGTCAAGGGTAAGGCCTTCGATAGCTGGCGCTCTGTAGGACAGTTAAGGCAGGCGATCCGCGTGTACGCCATGCGGGAAGTCGA
>CAZZDD010000195.1:0-2236 GCA_964652185.1 uncultured Candidatus Peribacteria bacterium
CGGTCTCCTGGCCTCAGAAGCGAGGCGGCGGCACCCATTGCGGGCGATAGTCGTACAGACCTTGGGGCGGTCCATGGGCGCGTGCATGACATCGGCCTTCTCGCCGCAGCGCTCGCAAGTAATCCGCGACAGGACGGCCATCAGGCGTCTCCGCGCTGCAAGCGCTCGTAGAACTCGCCGATGCTCATCGACTCGTCCTCGGCAATGACGCAGTCAGGACAGGGCTTCTTCGGCTTCGCCGCAGCCCGCATCTTCGTGCAGCCTTTGTTCTCACCACGGCAGGCGGCCAGTTTGAATTGACCGTTCCGACGCTTGAAGAGGATCATGTGGAGATCAGCCATCACGCGCTCCTAGATTTGCTGGTCATGGGTGAGAACCGGATAGGCATGGTTCGACCAACGGTGGCGGATGAGGTCGCGCAGGGCGTCGCCCACGTTCTTCCCGAGCGGGAGTTCCCAGTCTTTTCGGCCCACGATTTCCCAAGCCTCGCCTGTCATTGCTTCACCACGACAGACGGCGGCGCTTGGAGGGCGCGACGATGGGAGAGATTGTTAACCTTGCTGACTACCGAGCCGCCCTGGCCGCGCTTCGATGCTTGCAGGCACGCGAAGGCCAGCCGGCTAATACGAAGCGAGCCTTGGAGAGGGCAGCGCTTCGGTACTTGGAGAAAATCGGGGACGCCGGCCGGGAGAGCGAGGCCGACGCCCCCTACACGACGCGCACGGGTTGGGGCTCGTTCAGCGCGTGGTGATGGTGATGGTGAGAGCCCCCCGGCGGTCATTGTCAGATGACCTCGGGCTTCGGGAAATTCAGGCGAGCAAACTCGCCGTGATGTTGCAGAGCGAGCTCGTCATAGGCCCTCGCGGCATCTTCAATAGAGCGCTGAGCTTTCGAGATGAAAACCTCGCCACCCTTCCTCAGCTTGGCATACCAAGCCCGATGGTGGTGAAAGACACCCTTGAATGGGTGCACTCCGACATTGGAGACTTTGTTTCGAAGGTTCTCTGCGTGAGTGCAGGCACGCAGGTTGCAGCGCCTGTTATCCAGCGTGTCGCCGTTGATGTGGTCGACAACCAAGCCTGCCGGGTTGCCCATGAGCTCACGGTGAAGAAGCACCGTCGTTCGGGCGCGAGACTCAGGCACCCAAACGCCGCGGCAAGCATAGTTGTAGCGACGGCTGGGGCTGGTGGCGCCCGCGTACCACTTCCACCGACTCGCGAACTCGAAATCTTCGTCATCGACCAGCGCGACGAACCCCCGCGTGAGAGGAATTTCTCGCGCCACGGCTATCGCCCCCGCAACTCGGGGAAGAAGTCTTCCGGGGAGACGCTGACGCCCATGTCGGGGCCGTTCCTGAGGATGCGGCGCATCTGTTCGTGAGTGAGGCTGTTCCTCGCGCGACGATCCGAGATCGTGTTCTGTTTGACCCCCGCCGCTTTGGCGAGGTTGACCTGAGTGCCGAAAAGGCCCTTCAGATGCTCAACGACATTCGTATCGGACATAACCCGATAATATCGGATCGGGCGAATATCGCAACGCCCGATTTATCGGATGCGGAGCGATTAACGGCGTTTATCCAGCTCGGCCGCAGACGCGCCTAAGCTCGTCATCCTGACTTACGGTTAAGCTCTGAGCCGCCTTCGGGCGGCTTTTCTGCGTTTGGAGCATCGGAAAAATATCGGATTGCCCGATTGACAATATCGGAGCGTCCGATATTCTAGGGTCATCGCCTCAGGGAAATGACCCACATGCCCGCCACCGCCTACCTCACCGACGACGAAGGCCTTGCCCAGCAGGACATGGAGCACCTGGTCGAAGTCGTTCGCCAGTTCGCCCCGAAGCTGCACGCGGCCATCAAGGACGCCTGCCGGGTCGTCCACTCCCGTCACACTCTGGATCGCGCCGCCTGGAAAGCCTTCGACGCTGCGATGGGCGCTTTGACCGATGAGCTTGGCGACCACCTCGCGGCGGAAGCCCTGGTGGTGAAGGACGCCAGCGGGTTCGACCTCTCCGCCGAGCTGCGGAAAGCGATGCGGGGGGCGGCGTGATGGACGTCGCCCTGCACATGCTGTCGAGCGCCTTTCTCTTCTCCCTCTCCCTCTTCGCGCTTGGCGTGGGCTGCGGGATTTTAATTGGCCTCGCCGCCGCAGAGGCTGACGCGCGCCAAGCCCGCATCGAACGCCTTTTCTCCTCCATCCGTGAACGTGGAGCGGACGAATGAACCGCACAGCCAACA
>CAZZDD010000196.1:0-2224 GCA_964652185.1 uncultured Candidatus Peribacteria bacterium
CCACCGGCGCCGCTGTCGGTGATCACGACCGTCGCCGTGGGCTGGTGGTCGCTGTCGGCGGCGGCGAAGGTGTCGGGCGTCGAGCCGCCAGGCGCGGTCGGCGGCGCCTCTTCGATCTCGAGATCGAGGGTCAGCGTGGCCGCGGCGCCCAGCTCGCCTTCGATGGTGATGATCACCGAGCACGAGTCGTGGCTGATCGGCTCGTCGTCGCCACCCTGGGGAGGCACGCGATCGAAGGAGTCGGTGGTGATGGCGGTCTCGGCGGCGCTGGTGCGGGTGGCGTTGGCGCCCACCGCGACCTCAAAGGCCGCTCCGATGTTCTTGTTCTCAGCGAAAGCTCCAACGAGGGGCATGGTGTTCTCCGGGGCGAAGATGAAGGTGAAGGTGAAGGTGAAGGGGACGAGGGCCCCGATGCCGGGGCCCTCGAAGGCTCAGATCCAGTCGACGGCGGTGACGCCGCTGATCTCAGCGCCGCGGTAACGGAAGCCGACGTCGTGGGCCATCAGCGCACGGACGAGGGTCTCGTCCTGCTGGAAGCTGTTTTGCTGGCCGCCGTCGTCGACGTAGCTGGCCACGTCGCTGGTCGAGATCTGGAGGCTCATGGCCTCGCCGACGATCATCGACGAGAAGTCGATGAGGTAGATCTCGGTCTCGTCGCCGCCGCTGCCCAGGTTGACGGGGATCTGGGTCGTGGTGCGGACGGGGATGCCGTAGAGCATCCCTTGCGCCAGCTCAGCGCGGAAGACCGGCTGGCCCAAGCCGTCGAGGAGACGGAACAGGAACCACTTGGTCCGCGGGTGCATGAGCCAGCCGGGGCGCCGCATCTTGATGTTGCGGGTGTCGAGGCGAGCCGCGGCCGACGCGAGGTCGACGGTGACGGTCTCGAGGGTGACGGCGCCGGTGTCCAGGGTCCGGTCGACGAAGCTGCCCGCGACGGCCTGCCAGCGAGCGCCCTTGGGGGTGTCCTGGGTGCCGTCGTCGCGGATGAGGGCGATGTCCTTGCGGCTCGCCAAGCCGTCGACGACGTCGGTGCGGACGAAGGCGTCGGCCTGGGGGCCAGCGTAGCGCAGGAGGTCGTTGGTGATGCCGACGAGCACGCCGAGCTTGTGCGCGACGAGCTTCATCGCGCCCAGGCTGGGCTGCTGAACCGGGATCACGCGACGCTCGCCGACGTAGGAGCCGGTCACGCCCGTCTTCTGGTAGCGCATCGTGAGGGTGCCGTTGGGCATCTCCAGCGACTGCGCTCCCGAGGCCTCGACGACGTTCGCCGCACGGAGGAGCTCGGTGAGCTCGCCCATGACCTGCTCCTCGATCAGGATGCCGGCGCCGTCGCCGCGCTGGGCCTCGAGCGACTTGACGATCTGCTCGTTGCGGTCCTTCCAGGACTTGCGGCCGTTCTTGGCGTCCTGCGTCGCCCAGTCCTTGGCGATGTCGAGGGCGTTGCGGCCGGTGTGCTTCGCGGTGGCCGCGATTCGGATCTGACGAGCGGCGGCAAGGCCGCGCTGCTCGCTGTCGTCGATCGAGATGGCGCCCGACTTCTCGTCGACACGCACGGTGTCGAGGGTGCGGGTGTTGCCGGCGAAGCGACCAAACTCCTCGCGGAGCTCGGAGACCTTGCGGCCGACGATCTCCTCAAAGAGCTTGGTGGCGGTTTCAGCGGTGAGTGGGGCAGACATGTTTTCCTCCAGGTGGTCGTCGTCGTGGTTGTAGGTTGGCCTGAGCCTCAGTCCATCCCAAATTCGGTCGCCAGCTTGCCAAACCCTTTGGCCAGAGCCGTCTCCGCAATGCTGCGGAGTTGGTCTTCGGTCACAGCAGCAGGGGCATCATCGCCTTTGCTGTCTTTTCCGTCACCGTTTTGGCCAGGATCTTGGCCTTCGGGGGGATCGGAGGGTGGGTCAGCGGGCGGATCAGAGGGCGTCGGCGCCGTCTTGGCGGCGGCTTCGGCGGCGCAGACGGCGCAGGTGGCCGCCTTCACCTCACCGGCCTCGAGCTTCGCCAGCGTCTCAGCCGTCGCCTTTTCGTTCTCGGCGATGGCGTCGGCCTCGTCGGCCGCAAAGGTGTTCGCCCGCTTGGCGCGAGAGAACTCGTCGCTGCCTACGGTGGCGCCGAGCATGACGGCAACCGCTTGCCAGTCGGTGATCCCGACGGCGGTGTCGGCGTCCTTCTTCACGGGGGCCCGAGCCAGCAAGCGATCGCTCTTGACCCGAGCGTTGTGCTCGGCTTC
>CAZZDD010000197.1:0-2216 GCA_964652185.1 uncultured Candidatus Peribacteria bacterium
GGGCTTGGTTGGCCTCGGGCAGCATGTGCCAGTAATTCCCGACCCGCATGTGCGCCGCAATCGCCGTCCAATGGAGCGCGACCTCGTCTTTGCCGCTGCGCCGATGGAAAATGGCGCACGCCCTGGTGCCGCCGTTTTCCAGGTATCGCCAGAGCGGCCGCTGATACTCGCGCGGGCGCCACCCTCCGGCCGGCAGGATGATGTCCCGCGCAGTGGCAGCGTCAAGCGGCATCGGCGAACGCCGGCGGTCGCACCAGATCGCGGAAATGCGTCGGGCTCAGCATGATGGTCGGGTCCACCGCAGACAGCCAACCCTCATAATCCTCATCATGCGGGTGCCGCCCCCAATACGCCAGGCGCTCAACACCGCCATCCAGAACGCGCCAAATGCGCGTGTGGGGCGCATGCCGAATTTCGGTCCACTCCGTCGCCTGTGCCAGCCATCTGCCGTCCTGGACGTAGCCGGCGTATAGGTCCTGGAGGGGGTCAGTCATGCGCTGACCCGCCTTTCCCAACTCCAAGCGGCGTTGCCGCCCAGCGACCGGGTTTGCCCATGCCACGCAGTAGGTCCCCGCAGCCGGCGCGTCGCAATACACATGCGTAGGAGCCTCCTTGTTCCCCCACATCGGCCAGCAGCACGCACGCGGTGGCCGAGGCACGACACACCATCGGAACGCTGTTACGGGGCATTGGTGGGGCGATTACGGGCTTGGGTGCTGGCGGGACGAGGCGTAGTTTCGGCAGCGGCGCGGCGTGACGCATGATCTTCGCGCGCATGGCCGCAGCAGCCTCACGTCTAGGCCCTGGCTGCTGCGATTGATGCACGCACCGAGTGATGCCCAGCGCCACGGAACGGTTCTTCGCGGTTTCCTCCGATACGCCGAACATCCGCGCGATGGTGGCCCGGTTGATGTCGTCTCGCGTTGTCCATGCGGCGATAAACCGCGCCGTAGTTTCTTCGTCCCACGGCTTGTATCTGATGTTGGTGTTTGGCAGTCGGACGCCAGTCGGATTGGCTGACGGCAGTCCAAGCCGTTGCCCCATGCCAATGGCGGCGGACTTCGTGCAGCCTAGTTCCTTGGCTATGGCGTTGTAACTTTTGCCCGCCTCGCGTCCGGCTCTGAGTCGGGCGCGTTTTGCGTCGGTCCAGTCCATGTCAGGACTCCCCGCCCGGATGTTCCGTCTCGGCCGCGTAGCAGAGCAACGAACATTCCATCATCGGCGCCTCGTCTTCGGTGTCCAACGCGGGGTCCAATTCATCAAGGAAGATACGTTCGCGTTCCCCCGATGTGCCTTTAACCAACCGCACCCCAAGCGAACGGCTGAGAACAGCGCGCGCTTCGAACACACCAGGGAAATGCCGACGAGTGCGGTTCCAGTAGCGCGGTGACTGGGCATTGACACAGCCCATACAGTTCGCGTTCTCAAACCCGAGCCGATACATCATCGGTAGTTCAATGCCGGCGCGGTTTATGATGGCGTGGCAGTCCTGTTTGGACAGTCCTGCGTCGGCGATCATCGACAACAGGTTGACCTCGGGGTTTTGTTCCCGGAACCGATCAACGCGGATGCGTTCGTCTGCCGTGTATCCGAATCCCTGAATGTCCGGCATCCATTCGCGTTCAAAGTCCTGGCGGACGGCTTTCTTCATCTGGACGGTGCAGACTGCGCCCTTTGGGCCTGACATGTATCTGCGCCTGGTCCAAACGTCTTCGCAACTTGAATACTCCGCGCTCTGGATGGTGTTGACGGGACGGCCAAACCACTTTTCGCAGTCGAATGCAAATCGGTCATTGTCCGGGTGTTCTTCCAGGACAAGGCATCGGACGATTTGCACGTCGTGATCCGCACCATACTTGGCTAGGATCATCTTGGTGTTCACCGCGCTGGCCGTCCCGCATGAGAACCACGATACGATACGCATTACTGCCCCCGCCGGGATCAGGCGACATGTGCAAGAACCTTTGGCTTGGGGTATGCCAAGTCCAGAAGGCCGATACGATCGGCTTTCTTCCGCCCCGCCTTCGTCAACGCGCGCCAATAAAGGTGCTTGCCGGACCACCAACGCGCATGCGTCGTCATAGCGCCCATCGTGGAAGTGCATCACGCGCCCCCCCAAAAAGCCGCCGGGTGAGCGAACCCACCCGGCGCAGTTGAGGGAGGAAACAACGGCCATGGGTATAACGCCCCCCCTCTCGATATTGCCTTCGTTGGCG
>CAZZDD010000198.1:0-2205 GCA_964652185.1 uncultured Candidatus Peribacteria bacterium
GACTTCGTCCTCAGCCTCGGTGAAGATGCGCTTGTTGTTCATGCTGGCGCATCCCGGAACATGTCGCCCTGCCGCTGGGCTTCGGCGATGCGGCGACAGGCGGTTGCGAAGTGGCGCTCGTCCATCTCGAAACCGAAGAACGGGCGGCCCTCCTGCGCGGCAGCGATGCCCGTGCTGCCGCTTCCCATGAAAGGATCGACCACGGCAGCGCCCGCGCTGTTCTCTATCAGCGCCCGCAGTAGGCCGACCGGCTTCTCTGTCGGGTGGTAGATGTTGCCGGTGCGCGGGTGACGCAGGACGTTACCGAACTTGCCAGTCATCAGCGACGCGGGGTTGCGCTTCCCAAAGGCGATCAACTCGTGCTGATTCCTCCATGGCATGCCCATACCCATCTGTTCCTTGTCCCAGACCAGCATGTTGCGGACACGGAAGCCGCCCTCTTCGACGGCGTCAGTGGTGTGTGTCCACATCTTCCAATCCGTGAAGACAAACACCTCCTCGGCCCAACGCATGCGCCGCATGACGCCGCTGATGAGCCGCAGGTAGCCGCGCGTGCTGAGCGTATCGAGCGCGATGGACGCATTCGCGCGGGTGCCGATGCTGCCAGCCGTCTTGCCCGTCTCCTGAAACCCACCGGACGAATATGGCGGGTCAGTAATAACGATGGCGCCGGGGCTGCCTTCCCACGCGCCTAGAATGTCCCGGCAGTCGCCGAGATACAGCGTCGCCAGCCCGATCTGCTCGCGGCGCTTCCATGGCACGGGCACGTGCGGGGGGTACTGCGGGTCATCTAGGGGGATACACGCGCTCATGCTGCCTCCGCGCTTCCTGGCCGCGACAGGCGGGCATGGGCGGCGCAGTAGGGCCGGCAGATCGTCTCGCGCGGCGCGTCGCAGAACACATGCGTCGGCGCTTCATCGTCGCCCCACATCGGCCACTGGCAGCCGCGCCGGTCGGCAGCCCAACCCATGCCGGGAACGACGCGCGGCGTGGGGCGAGCCGGCGGGGCGACCACGAGGCGCGGCGGCGTGGATTGCGCGAGAGCGCGCGCGAAGCCGGCGGCGCCCTTCTGCCGCTGCGGGTCGAGCGGCGCGCGCTTGCCGCGCTGGGTATCAGGCGCGCGGCCGCGTTCCTCGGGGCTGCGCTCGCGCCAGTGCTTGCGCTCGACGGTGCCGGCCGTCTGCCACGATCCATCGGCGGCGGCGATGACGCGGGCGGAATTGCCGCGATGCACGACGATGATGCCGGCTTTCTCGGCGCGCGCGATCATCTCCGTGCCGTACGACATGGACTGCCGGCCGAAGTGCGCAGCGATAACGAGGTTGGTCGGGGCTGGCTTACCGGCCAGCGCAGCATCACGGATCATGCGGACGACCGCCTGCACTTCGTGCGTGTCGCTCATTGCGCGTCGCCTCGATCTGCCGCAGCGCGTTGGCGAGCCATCGGAACAGGGCGATCAGCATCCTGGGCACGATCTCGATCACACAGATGCTTCCATGAATGGCCGGTGTTGATGTTCGATACGGTGCTCGGTGCCAAACCGAAGCGCTCCGCGATTAAGCGGTGAGGGGTTCCAGACGCGGCAAGTGACCTGATTTCGCGAACCTGTTCTGCCGTCACCTTTGCTTGCCGCTGCCGTTCGCCCCGCGCAGGGCGGCTTCTGCCCTTTGCGATCATGTCCCTCACATTGTCCAAGGGGGTCCCGATGAACAGGTGATCAGGGTTGACGCAGGCCGGCATGTCGCAGCGATGGCATGCGAACATGCCGGTAGGCACAGCGCGGCCGGCCAACGCTAGCGAGACGTGCGTCGCCGTTTTCATCTTGCGACCGCCGATCCCGATCATCCCGTAGCCGCGAGCGCCGGCATGGCCGGCCCACAACCAGCACCCGCTGTTCGGCTCGTAGTGAACGAAGGACTCGAACCGTGCCGCGAGCGAGCCGCGCTTCTGTCCCGGCCCGCGGACGAGCCCAAGGCGGCGAGCCCTACTTCCGATCGTGCCGCGTGGGCGCCCCATCTCTGCGGCGATTTCCGCGAGGGTGCGCCCAGCCTCGTAAAGGCAGCGCAAGAGTGCGTCAGTCTCCGCTGTGCTTTGCTTACGCATCGCCGCGCTCCTTACGCGCCTTGCGCTCAGCCAAAGTCCGCTCCAACGCCGCCGCCAGGCGTTCGCAGCGCGACGCCATGCGGAGCAGGGTTGAGGCGGAAG
>CAZZDD010000199.1:0-2201 GCA_964652185.1 uncultured Candidatus Peribacteria bacterium
TTCACGACGACCGAGCGCGTGGTGGCCGAGCTGTCGCGCTAGGCGATTCGCCCCGGGTTGATATCAGCGTGAGCCTGCGAAGGTGGCGCGACCGATTCACGTCGAAAACCTTTCCGGAACACTGTTTGGATCGTGGACCCCTACGATAAGAATTGGAAGAGATTGGGTTTGTGTCTGCGATTGCGGAACCTCACGAATGGTGCTCGCTGTTGATCTCAAGACGGGCAGATCTAGATCGTGCGGCTGCAAGAGAACCGAATCCAGAAGAACGCACGGTGAGTCCGGAACAGCTCTGTACATCTTGTGGCGTGGAATGATCAGTCGCTGCCACAGCACGACCAACTCGTCATACGACCGCTACGGAGCGCGAGGCATTTCTGTCTGCACTCGCTGGCGGGCAAGCTACGCGGCATTCAAGGCTGACATGGGCGATAGGCCATCCAATGCGCACTCGCTAGATCGAATAGATCCAAACGGCAACTACGAGCCAGGGAACTGCCGTTGGGCGACGCTCGCCGAGCAGCAAACCAACAAGCGTCTCAGTTCTGAGCGCGTATCGTCGATCCTTGCCGACATGAAGGCAGCGAGCGCCGACCTGCTGGAGCGCGCAGTCCTCGATCGCGTGCGTATCGCTCTGCTCGGCAAGTAGCGAATCGCCCCGGCTTGGGTCGCGCCGCAGTCTAGCGGCATGGCGAACGAAAAGCCGGCCAAGCTGACGCTGACCAAGCTCGACTTCCTCTCGAGCTGTGACTTCCCCGCGCAAGGCGAAGGCGGCGCAGCGCTCCTGCTCAAGCGCAACGCCGACAAGTTCACGCTCAAGGCGAAGGTCGCGAAGATGTCCGACGAGCTCGGGCTGGTCTTCGGCTACGCGTTCGCGACGTCGATGGACGGCGGCGCGACGCCTCACGTCGACTACCAGAACGACGCGATCGATCCCGACTTCCTCAAGGTCGTGACCGAGTTCATCGAGGCGGGCGGCAAGACCGACGTCAACCACGACTTCGAGAAGGACGGGAAGATCGTCTACGCGTGGCCGCTCCTCCCCGAGATCAACAAGGCGATGGGCATCGAGAGCGACGTGTTCGGTCTCGCAGTCGCCGTCAAGCCGAGCGCCGAGACGTACAAGCGGTTCAAGGACGGCGAGCTGACCGGCTTCTCGATCGCAGGCGAAGGCGTCCGCGCGCCGCTCGACAAGGCGCGCAAGTCGAAGGTCCGCAAGACCGTCTCTCTATTCACCGATTCCGTCGACGGACACGCCCACCAGATCGACATCGGCGACGACGGATACACGTGGTGCTCGTACGCCACGTCTGCCGGCGCTGATTCCTCGCACTCCCACGCCGTCGCTCGCGACACGAACGGCGCGATCGTCATCCTCGACGACTCTGGTCACTCGCACCAGCTTGCTGAAGGTCAGCCGGCCGTGATCGTGGTGCCGGAGGGCGCAGTGGTCGTGACCGAGGTCGCGATGCGCAAGCTTCCGATCGCGTCGCGCACCACGGATTCCCCGACGACGAACATGCCCGCGCGCAAGTCCGCGACGAGCGATTCGCCCCGTTCCGCGCAGCCCTCTACCGTCAACTCACACACGGAGCAATCCACGATGACGCCCCAGAACAACGATGCCGACAAGGTCGCGAAGCTCGAGAAGCAGCTCGCGGCGATCCGCAACCTCTCCGAGACGGAGTTCTCGATCTGGAAGTCGTCCAGCGAGGGAGACGCGTTTCTCGCGGCATCGCCCGCCGAGCGCGCGCCGGTGATCAAGGCTCGCGAAGAGCTCAACGCCATCGAGTACACGGCGCTCGACGGCACCCGCTACACGAAGTCGCAGGCGTCGCTCGCGCGGCTCCACAAGATGGCCGACGACGAGCGCACCCTGCGCCTCGACGCCGAGGTCACGAAGCGCGCCGGCGAAATCCTCGGCGGCAGCACCGACGCGGACGTCGCGCTCATGAAGGCGGTCGAGTCGATCGCCGACGGCACGAAGCGCGAGGAAGCGATCAAGCGCCTCAAGGGCCTCGTCGCCACGTCGCGTATCGGCAAGGCGGCACCCGGCCACAGCGAAGAGGCCGACACGACCGAGAAGTCGGCAGCCGAGCAACTCGACGCGCTCACGCTCGAGTACGCGAAGGAGCACAAGGTCGACCGCCCCACGGCGCGCGTCGCCGTGTGCAAGACCGCCGAAGGTCGGCGCCTCTACA
>CAZZDD010000200.1:0-2197 GCA_964652185.1 uncultured Candidatus Peribacteria bacterium
GTTTCTCGCTCGTTGAATATAGAGAAAGCACAAAAAATGTATTCATACACTGAATGTGGATATGTCGAAAGGGCTATAGGTTGCGGAAATCCAACCCTCGCGTACGATGACGTGAACCTGCAACGGACGCACACGCAGGTCTCTCCTCCTTCACACCACAGCAAATAAGCAGAGAGAGTGACGGTCATCTTGGAGCGCTTACGCTCGTTCCTCCCGCCCACACCTCCACCTACTTTGTGCATAACGGGTCTAGGTAACGTGATCCGCAAGCTTCCACCTGCATGGTGGCCGGCACCCTCTCTGCTCTGCGAACCGCACGGAATATTCCGAGGTACGGATATCCGTGCGAACCCCCACCACTCTCCAGTGTTTCACCTGATCCGCAAGGAACTCGCTGAAACCGGTCCGGAGACTTCGATTGGATTCGAAGATAAACAAGAATCCGAAGCAGGGCAGCGGGATGAGGCACCTCCCTCACCTCGTCATCGGCTCCATGGCCAAAACAGTCATGTACCGCCGACCAAGACAAACACTCAGGCTCCTTACGGGGCCTTTTTGTTATAAACATGCGATCAAGCTTGTTTGTCCCAAAACTGCTGCGGTCCAAAGGCAGTTTCGAGAAGCGTGATGAGCGCCATACGATTCTGGCCACCGCACTGTTGCATGAGCGAAACGACTTTTACATCGGTGTATCCGCTCAGCGTACACACAACATTTCCCTTTCTACTTTGCGCAATATTGCCGACGCCGAGCGAAAGGTATTCCTTGGGACTGTTCAATTGCTGAACAACCACTCCATCCTGGATGACGGCACCGTTTCTCATGAACTCTCGAAGGAGTTCGGGCTTCTTGCACAAGAGCATCGGACGGCTCGCCTCGTATTTTTCGATCGACTCTCGAGCCGATTCTCCATACGCACGCTGCAGCAAGGCCGACCACTCTTCATAGGACTGCGACGGTACGAGAGATACACCGGTATAGATCTTCTTATCGTACGTAAATTTCACATCACGCACGAAGGCGCGAGCACCCGCCTCTACAAGTAATTCGAAAGTGTTACACGGCTTCCCTTTCAATGTTCCAGTAGCCAACGTCTGGCGAATTGTGTCGATCGGCAAGGCGGAGAGGCTTGATCGCTCCCTCAACTTCACACGCTGCTCGTAACAGTGAGCCAAAGCACTCTCCAACCCTTCTCCATTCCCTGCATAACCTGCGCGCTCCAAAACGGTTCTCACTCCCAACGAGCCGTATTGCCCGCAATCGCATGTGCCCAAGAAAATCTCATTGATTGAATACGCCACGAACTGTTCGGACGATGTCAGAAGCACATCGTTTTTCATGTGAATATTTTTCAAATATGTCTTCAGATTCTCACGCGGAATAGCCTCTGCCTCGGTCGGACGAGCAATGTCGACACACTTATTGAACACTTTTTCGAGGAGAGACCCGACGATCTCACTTTGAGTCATCGACTCGTCATACACTCTATGATTAATGCACCAGACGATGATCGCTTGTCCCTTTACCGGTGCGACACCATCGGGCGAAAACTTCATACTTCGGAAATTCTCGATTCCAATCCCTTCAAAATCCTCGGCCTTCTCATATTTCCGCCCGTCTAATTCCCCATTCGTGAGATAGAGTCGCAAGAACGCCGGATTATCGTACTCAACAAGACGACCGCGGAATCTACGCTTCTGCGGGATACGATCACCAACCATCGTCTCAGTCACATCTTCCTCACATCCACCAATTCCATATAAAACCTGCATGTACCGATCATTAAATTGATCAACGTTGTCGCACATCCGCGTTTCAATCTGCCTCTTCAAATCGGGTGGGCAATCCGGGTTGTTATACACAGGATCAAGAGGCAAAACGCGCTCATTCGCATTTTCCAACCATATATCACGATCCGATACCTGATGACGAATACGCTCCTCGATACGCAACAGCACAGCTTGCTTCGTATCCAATGCATCCTTTGCCTGTGTCAAAGCGGCTTCAAGCTTTTCCGACAAACGACTGTTCTCCATATGGATTATGGTAAAACATTATTTATTATTGTCAATAATAAGGGCAGTAAATTTTATCGCAATGCACGGATTTCTCACCTCGTCATCGGCTCCATGACCAAAACAGTCATGTACCGCCGACCAAGACAAACACTCAGGCTCCTTACGGGGCCTTTTTGTTA
>CAZZDD010000201.1:0-2195 GCA_964652185.1 uncultured Candidatus Peribacteria bacterium
CATTCTACCAACCTTCCCGATCAAGGCAAAACACCGATGGCAAACACAGACCGGCGGCCAGAATGGCCGATGTCGGATGAACTCGCCGCGCGCATCATCAACGGCGCGGTGGTGCCAACCGCGCTACTCCCCCGACGATATCGTCGAGGACTTGGTCCCATACTGACTGCCGCGCAGCCTCTTCGGCATCGCTCGCTGGTATGGCGTTTTGGCCGGGCTCTCGCCTCCGGCTTGCGTAGGCTCTCGCCGCTGCGACGGGATCATCGGTCGTCAAAAACTGCGTCACCCAAAGGTCTTTGATTAAGCGCTCAAGCACGGTGACTTTCACCGCAAGCATCGCATCGAAGTCCATCCCCGCCCCCTCAATTTGAGCGGGCGAGCAAATCCCATCAGCATCCCGGAGTCCAGACGATGGCCGACTACGTCATCCGCGACGGCGACTGGCTTTCGACCATCGCCCAGCGCTTTGGGACGACCGTCGAGGAGCTTGTCCGCCTCAACGGCATCCGAGACCCTAACTCCATCCGCGCAGGCGTGACGATCCGCGTGCCCGATGCGCCGGGAGCGGCGGCACCCCAGCAGGGCGGCAAGGCAACGGCCCCTGTCCCCTACACCGGCGGCCCGATCCGTGGCGCGGCCGCGTCCTCCTCGCAGGTGCAGGCTCCAGGCCTCCAGACGAAGACGCCGCAGGCGCAGCCGCCCCTTCCTCCGGGCAATCCCGTCCGCACGGCCGGCGCTCCGCTTCCTCGCCCCAACCCCGCCGCGCCGAACGTCCCCGGCCCGCCGCTCGACCGTGGCGCACCTATGCAGGCAGGAGGAGGCCCCGCAGGCTACCAGCCCGCCGGCTGGAACCCCGTCCCCGCTCCCGGCCCTGTCCCGACCACGCAGCAGTGGACGACCAGAGGACGTAACCCCGGCCCTATCGGCGCTCCTGACGGCGATCCCGCCATGGCCGAAATCTACGGCCAGCAGCCCTTCGCCCCTCCGGGCAACGGTGTCGGCATCCAGACGGCTCCCGTCGAGCGTGGCGACCCGCTCCCCGCCGCAGGCCCGGCCCGGCTCCCCGACTTCGCCAACATGCCCCAGCGCGAGCTGGAGCGGTACATGTCCGACTGGGTCGCCACCGGACGCCGCCTCGACCAACTCCCGCCCGAGTTCCAGATGGTGTGGAACTTCCGGCTCCAGGAAATGCGGGATGCGGTTGCCCGTGACGAGCTCGCCATGCAGCGCGAGCGGGAAGGCTTCCGCAACGAGTGGGGCACCGATCCCCGCCTGAACCAGACGCAGCCGTTCGGCCCATCCCCGAACATCGGGGAGGGCGAATACCTCCCGCAGGAGATGATCCAACTCGGGCAGCTCGGCGCGAACATGGCCGGGGCTCCACGGGCCAACACCACGCTCGGCGCGCTTGCCGGCGGCTCTCCGCCTCCGGGCGCCAACGTCATCGGCGGCCAGTACCTCCCACCTCCCCAGAACGCCGCGACCCTCGGGCAGCTTGCCACTCGTCCGTGGCCGTTCGCCGGCCCCGCGCCTTACTACGGAGTCTGACGCATGGCATCGCACCTCTGGCCCCGCTCGGGTGATCGCCAGCTCAACAACTCCGGCCGGGTGATCCCCGGAGCGCGCCTGTACTTCTTCGACGAAGGGACGACGACCCCCCAGACGGTGTACGAGGACGCGGCGCGGACCACGGCGCATGACCATCCCATCGAGGCGGACGCCTACGGCAAGTGGCCGGCGGTGTATCTCGCTCCGGGCACCTATCGCTATCGCATCCTCGACGACGAGGGGGCGACGATAGACGACTTCGACGGGATCGTGTCGCCGGAAGCACCCTCGAGCGAGGAGGGGAGCGAGGTAACGATCTCGGCCTTTGCCGAAACCTACCTCGACGACGCGGATGCTGGCGCGACGCTGACGACGCTGGGCTTCTCCGCCTTCGTCCAGACCATCCTCGACGACACCGATGCGGCGACCGTCCGCACCACCATCGACGCGCCGCAACTCGGCATCACGCCCATCGTGTCCGACACCGCATCTCGCGATCTCGCGCTCACCGACCGCGGCAAGACGTGCGAGATGACGAACGGCTCGGCCCGCGTCTACACGATCCGGGCGCAGGCCGATGTCGCGTGGGTGGACGATACCTGGATCAACGTCGTCCGCATGGGCTCGGGCTCGCTGACGATCACGGC
>CAZZDD010000202.1:0-2173 GCA_964652185.1 uncultured Candidatus Peribacteria bacterium
CCTCCCCGACATTGGCAAGCTCGCTCGGCGGCTTGGGCGTGGGCTTCTTGCGCGTACGCGCCGGCAGCCCGAGTTCCGCCATGCGGCGATACATCGTCTCGTTGGACGTGTGGAATTGGACCACGGCATCCAACACGGCCAGTTCGCCGCGATGGCACGCGCGGATGATCTCGTCCTCAGCCTCGGTGAAGATCCGCTTGTTGCTCATGCTGGCGCATCCCGGAACATGTCGCCCTGCCGCTGGGCTTCCTCGATGCGGCGACAGGCGATGTCGAAGTAGCGAGGTTCGATCTCGATCCCGACGAACGGGTGCCGCATCTGCACGGCGGCAACGCCGGTGCTGCCGCTGCCCATGTAGGGGTCGAGGATCAGCCCGCCGGCGGGGACGCGGGCGAAGTCTATGCAGAATTGCATTACATCAACCGGCTTTTGCGTCGGATGCTCTTTGCCGTGGTCCTTGTTGCAGCGGATCACCTTGCGGAGCGCGCGATCAACGTTGGTCCATGCCAATTCGCCGTCCGAAAAGTCGCCGCCCATCAACTTATCCCAGTAGATCCACCCCTTCGACGGGGGCAGCAGATCGGCGAAGTAGTTTCCGCCCCACAAGACGACGATCTCCGATGCATCGAGCATCATGTGGAACGCGGCGGCCGGCGGGCGTTCATTATCCCACCCCATGTTTGGCAGGACGCGATGCCCCTGCCCGATCCGCCCCCGGAAACGCCCGCCGTGCTCTCCAATCCCATACGGCGGATCGCTAATCACCGCCGCCGGCCGATCAAGCGTCGGCGCGATCTCGCGGCAGTCGCCAAGCCAAAGTTCAGCGAGCCCGATCGTTTCCTTACGCGGCATGGAACAGGCTCCGGCCCTTGTGCCGTGCGTTGGAACAGGCGCGCGAGCAAAAGCGAGCGTGTCCCTGCTTGATCTCATTCCGCTTGCGCCAGAACTGCGCGTCGCAGACCTCGCAGCGCATATGCGCGCCAGTGCGGATCGCCGCGCTTCGCTTCTCGACGTGCTCCTTTGAGTGCTTCAGGCCGTGGCAGCCCTCGCCGCCATCCGTCAGGTTCAAGAGGCGAGCGCCAGAAGCGCGCATGTGAGCGATCCAATAACGCTCGCGCTCCTGCCAGTCGGCGCCGGGGGCGACGTTCTCAAGAAGTTGGATCGTAAGCCCCTGCCCGGCCGCCATCTCGCGGCGCAGCCAGTAATGAACCGGGCGCCGCTTTCCTGCCCGCGCTTCGCGGATGTGCGCCTTATGGCGCTGCCCTAACCATTGGGTGGTCTTCCCGACGTAGCGGACAGTCATGTCCACTTCGCACAGCGCGTAGATACGCACCCATGGCGTCGCCAGCCCGATCTGCTCGCGGCGCTTCCATGGCACGGGCACGTGCGGGGGGTACTGCGGGTCATCTAGGGGGATACACGCGCTCATGCTGCCTCCGCGCTTCCTGGCCGCGACAGGCGGGCATGGGCGGCGCAGTAGGGCCGGCAGATCGTCTCGCGCGGCGCGTCGCAGAACACATGCGTCGGCGCTTCATCGTCGCCCCACATCGGCCACTGGCAGCCGCGCCGGTCGGCAGCCCAACCCATGCCGGGAACGACGCGCGGCGTGGGGCGAGCCGGCGGGGCGACCACGAGGCGCGGCGGCGTGGATTGCGCGAGAGCGCGCGCGAAGCCGGCGGCGCCCTTCTGCCGCTGCGGGTCGAGCGGCGCGCGCTTGCCGCGCTGGGTATCAGGCGCGCGGCCGCGTTCCTCGGGGCTGCGCTCGCGCCAGTGCTTGCGCTCGACGGTGCCGGCCGTCTGCCACGATCCATCGGCGGCGGCGATGACGCGGGCGGAATTGCCGCGATGCACGACGATGATGCCGGCTTTCTCGGCGCGCGCGATCATCTCCGTGCCGTACGACATGGACTGCCGGCCGAAGTGCGCAGCGATAACGAGGTTGGTCGGGGCTGGCTTACCGGCCAGCGCAGCATCACGGATCATGCGGACGACCGCCTGCACTTCGTGCGTGTCGCTCATTGCGCGTCGCCTCGATCTGCCGCAGGGCGTTGGCGAGCCATCGAAGCCGGGCGATCAGCCAGCGCAGCAGCGTGTCGAGCATCAAGTAGACCTTGCAAAGCCGCCGCCAGGCGTTCGCAGCGCGACGCCATGCGGAGCAGGGTTGAGGCGGAAG
>CAZZDD010000203.1:0-2166 GCA_964652185.1 uncultured Candidatus Peribacteria bacterium
GCATTCACGTAGTCGATCGCGCCGCCGAGGTCGCTGTACTGGGCGCCCGTCGCGCGGAAGTCCCCTTCCGTGACGGCCGACACCGCGCCGCCTTCTTCGGTGACCGTGATTTTCTCGAGGACGCGCCCCCAGAGCTTGAGCGCCGAGAGGCTCGCCGTGCGGAACACCGCCGTCACGATCATCTGCTGGCGCGCGCCGGCCCGCAGCAGCCGCGCAACCGTGCGGTAGACCTCGGCCGAGGTGTTGCTATGGAGCAGGCCGCCCGTATCGGTGTAGACGCCCGTGAGGAGGCAGGTGGCGATATCTTGGGTGATCGGCCACTTGAGCGCGTCGGCCAAAGACACGACGATCTCGCAGGCGGATGCCGCGCTCGGCACCACGAGATTCAGCGTGCCGTAGCCTGGGTTACTCGGATGGTGGTCGATGTTCACGCTCGGGATCGTTCCATCGTACAGCTGCGGGTGCGTCAGGTGCAGCATCGTCATCTTGGTCTCCGCGCAGTCGACGAACACGACGACATCGCCGGGTTGCGTCGTCGGCGGACCCTGGATGCGCTGCGCGGCCGCGAGAAACCGAAACGTTTCGGGGCACTCATCGACGCAATGCATGGAAACAGGCACATTCGGAAAACGCTGCTCAAGCAAGAGCGCCATGCCCGTGAGCGAACCGATGGCATCGCCGTCGGGACCACGGTGGCAGATCACGAGCAGGCGCTTCGCCCCCGCGAGGAGGGTTTCCACTGCCTGTGCGTCGCTGATCGCGATTGCCATAAAGGGGGTAATGGTACGGAGAAACGATAATGCCGACAACGAGCACGCCTTGCGGGATATCCACAACTGACATTCGGCACTATGGCAATGTGATGAGGTACACTGTGGTTCATGGAGAAAAAATCGATCGTCTTCTGCGGCACTCCCGATTTCGCGGCACCGAGCCTGCGCGCGCTCGCGGGCGATCCGCGCTTCGATGTACGTCTCGTGATCACGCAGCCTGACCGACCCGTCGGCCGCAGCGGCCGCACGATCCCGACGCCGATGAAGAAAGTGGCGATCGATCTCGGTATCGAGGTATGGCAGCCGGAAAAACTCAACAAGCAGATCGAGGAAGGAAACTACAAAGCGGCGGACCGCCCGGACTTCCTCGTGGTCGTCGCGTACGGGCAGATGCTCTCGTCGCAGGTCCTCGAGTGGCCGACGATCGCTCCGGTCAACGTGCACGGATCGCTCCTCCCCCGCTGGCGCGGCGCCTCGCCGATCGAACATGCCATCCTCCACGGCGACACAGAAACCGGCATCGCCGTACAACGCATGGTGAAAGAGCTCGACGCGGGACCGATCCTCGGTGTCGTGAAAACTCCGATCGGCGAACGCGAGACCGCGCTGCAGCTGCGCGAGCGCATGGCGACGATGGCCGCGGACATCCTGCTCGAAACACTCTCGAAGCCGCTGCATGAAACGCCGCAGCCGACGGACGGCATCACCATCTGCCGCAAGCTTTCGCGCGACGATGGCAAAGCGAGCACCGAGACGATGGACGCCGTCACGATCGACCGCATGACACGCGCGCTCTACCCGTGGCCGGGCGTGACCGCGACCGTGATGGGCCGCGAACTGAAAATCCTCGAAACGGCGCTCGAACCGACCTCGACCTCCACGCAGATCGTCTGCGCGAAGAACACGACGCTTGAACTCGTCATGGTCCAGGAAGCGGGCAAGAAACCGATGACGGGGGCTGAATGGGCGCGAGGAGTGAGAAATTAAAAGAGGCCGCAGTTCGTGCGACCTCTCGTTTCACGATGCGATTCAGAGACGTGTCTTCATCTCCGTCAGGGCTTCGATCATCTTATCGAGGTCTTCGACGTCGAACATGATCGTCGTCTTCTGGCCGCCGCGGGACTTCTCGCTGATCTTCAAGAACTTGCCGTTGCCGGACTGCTTAAGGTCGACGTAGAAGGTGCGCTGGCGGGCGTGGATCGTCACCGAGTGGATGTCGTCGGCGAAGCTGCGCTGGCCGCCACCGCCGCCTCCGCGCGGAGGGCGAGGACCACTGCTGTGGGAAGGAGCCGGAGCGCTGTCGTCGTGGTGCTGGGCGCCGCCCGTGAGTTCGGACATGGGATCGAACATAGAAAGAAGGGAAGAAAGTAGGTATTCGGCCGCCTCGCTCGTT
>CAZZDD010000204.1:0-2159 GCA_964652185.1 uncultured Candidatus Peribacteria bacterium
CAACTCAAGATTCTATTTTTAGATATGATGGAACTTCGTTTGTTTTACAAACTGGCATAGCTTCTACAACCGCAAAAGGTATTGTTGAGCTATTAACAGACGCAGAATTAGCTGCTGCAACTGATACTACAAGAGCTGCAACAGCGGCGGCAATAGCTTCTTTATTTGGTACTAGCGACAGATCAGCAAGCGGCTATATAAGATTGCCAGTTAAAGTAGGTGGGGCTTTTGTTGAAATAATCATTCAATTTGGATCTACAGGTGTTATATCACAAGGAGGTAATGTATCTGTAACCTTACCAATAGTTTTTCCTAATGCAATTCTTAGAGCTTTTGCAACATCTAGTTCATCTGGCAATAATACTAATAATTACAGCGTGTCAACCAACTCATTAACTACTTCAGGATTTGTAGTAACCAACAATAGCGGAAGTTCTGGGACTGTAACCGCGCCGTGGTTTTCAATTGGATATTAAATATAGATAAAAAACAAAATGACAGTAAAAGTAAATTACGATACAGAAACAACTTTTGTAAAATATTACCCAGATTCTATAAATTACATATCAATACCAGAGCCTTTTATTGAGATTACTGACGAACAGCATCAAGAAGCTTTAAGTAAGACTATGTGCGTTGTTAACGGAGTGTTTCAGGAATATGTTAAGCCTGATAGTTTACTATTAGAAGAATTGAGAACGCAAAAGATAGCTCAATGCAAAGCCTATCTAGCAAGCACAGATTGGCAAATAATCCGCTTATCTGATCCTACTTCTGGCGAATCTTTAAAAGAAGGCGTTGCAGAAAAAAGAGCTTTAGCTAGAAGCATTCAAGACGATATTAAGACTGGAGTTATAAACACTTTAGAAGATTTAAACAACATTAATTTTAATTAAATATGCTAGGATTATTAGGAAGTTTATTAGAAGACGGAAATGCTGGCTATAATTTTGAAAACTCTTGTGTAGCCGCCACAACTGCAAACCTAACTGCTACTTATGCTAATGGAGCTGGCGGAGTAAATGCGACTTTGACAAATTCTGGTGCATTAGCCGCCTTCTCTGTTGATGGACAAACTCCTTCTGTTGGCGCAAGAATCTTGGTTAAAGACCAATCTACGCAAACACAGAATGGTATTTATGTTCTTACAGTTGCTGGTTCAGGTTCGGTTGCTTGGGTTTTAACAAGAGCAAGTGATTATGATATACCTTCGCAGATTAATTCTGGTGATGTTGTGCCAGTAAGTGCGGGAACTCAAAATATAGGTTCTTTGTGGAGACAAACAGCCACAGTTGCTATAATTGGGACTGATAATATAGTTTTTGCAGGGTTCTTCTTGCCTTCTAATTATGTTGCTAAAGCTGGCGACACAATGACTGGCAACTTATCTGCTCCAAAAGTAGCAATAGGCACAACCGATTACCCAGCCATCGACACAATTGGAGAAGGCTTAGTTACTGGTGCTTCACTTGATGGAGTTACTCAAACAACCAGAACTTCTCGCTCAAGAATTGGAAATGCGGAATTAAACTTTGTTGTCAACCACCTTCATTCAGCTTCAAATTGGATTAAGAATCTATTTCTGCGCTCCAATGGCGACACAAGCACGCATGTTTCAGTTACCAACGGACAAGTTATTTCTGGTAATTATTATGCTGGGCGCTATCAGTCTGGCCCGACTGGCTCTTATTATTTGGCTGCTTCTGATGAAGTAGGAATTGACGATACAGGGACTATTTCTGCAACCTCAATGCCAGGCAAAAGAACCAGAAGCATTACCCCAGACGGCTCAAAAACTCCCGTTGTATTTGAAACTGTAAGAAATACTGGTAGGATTTCGCAAAAATGTTTGACTTTGAGCTGTTCTAATCTTACAGATGCCGCAACTGTTGCAGTTGATTTAGCTGCTTCTAATAATTTTAATCTAAATTTAACAGCAGCAGTTGGAGCAACAAGGCAATTAGGAATTCCAACTAATCCAGAAGCTGAGCAAGAAGGCACAATCACAGTTCGCCAAGATTCATCTGGAAGTAGAGCTTTGACTTATGCTTGGTGCTATATCTTTCCTCAATTAATTGCGCCAACTCTTTCTACTCTAAAAGGCGCAATGGATTTATTAGCTTATAAAGTTTTAAGCTATTTCACCGCCACAGCAACAA
>CAZZDD010000205.1:0-2159 GCA_964652185.1 uncultured Candidatus Peribacteria bacterium
TTGTTGCTGTGGCGGTGAAATAGCTTAAAACTTTATAAGCTAATAAATCCATTGCACCTTTTAGAATAGAAAGAGTTGGTGCAATCAGTTGAGGGAAGATGTAGCACCAAGCATAAGTCAAAGCTCTACTTCCAGATGAATCTTGGCGAACCGTAATCGTTCCTTCTTGATTAGCTTCTGGATTAGTTGGAATTCCTAATTGCCTTGTTGCTCCAACCCCAGATGTTAAATTTAGATTAAAGTTGTTAGAAGCAGCTAAATCAACCGCAACAGTTGCGGCATCTGTAAGATTAGAAGAACTCAAAGACAAACATTTTTGCGAAATCCTACCAGTATTTCTTACAGTTTCAAATACAACTGGAGTTTTTGAGCCATCTGGAGTAACGCTTCTAGTTCTTTTGCCAGGCATTGAAGTTGCAGAAATAGTTCCTGTGTCATCAATTCCCACTTCATCAGAAGCAGCTAAATAATAAGAGCCTGTGCCTCCAGATTGATGACGCCCAGCATAATAATTACCAGAAATAACTTGTCCGTTGGTAACTGAAACATGCGTGCTTGTGTCGCCATTGGAGCGCAGAAATAGATTCTTAATCCAATTTGAAGCTGAATGAAGGTGGTTGACAACAAAGTTTAATTCCGCATTTCCAATTCTTGAGCGAGAAGTTCTGGTTGTTTGAGTAACTCCATCAAGTGAAGCACCAGTAACTAAGCCTTCTCCAATTGTGTCGATGGCTGGGTAATCGGTTGTGCCTATTGCTACTTTTGGAGCAGATAAGTTGCCAGTCATTGTGTCGCCAGCTTTAGCAACATAATTAGAAGGCAAGAAGAACCCTGCAAAAACTATATTATCAGTCCCAATTATAGCAACTGTGGCTGTTTGTCTCCACAAAGAACCTATATTTTGAGTTCCCGCACTTACTGGCACAACATCACCAGAATTAATCTGCGAAGGTATATCATAATCACTTGCTCTTGTTAAAACCCAAGCAACCGAACCTGAACCAGCAACTGTAAGAACATAAATACCATTCTGTGTTTGCGTAGATTGGTCTTTAACCAAGATTCTTGCGCCAACAGAAGGAGTTTGTCCATCAACAGAGAAGGCGGCTAATGCACCAGAATTTGTCAAAGTCGCATTTACTCCGCCAGCTCCATTAGCATAAGTAGCAGTTAGGTTTGCAGTTGTGGCGGCTACACAAGAGTTTTCAAAATTATAGCCAGCATTTCCGTCTTCTAATAAACTTCCTAATAATCCTAGCATATTTAATTAAAATTAATGTTGTTTAAATCTTCTAAAGTGTTTATAACTCCAGTTTCAATATCGTTTTGAATACTTCTCGCTAATGCTCTTTTTTCTGCAACGCCTTCTTTTAGAGATTCGCCAGAAGTTGGGTCTGAAAGTCTAATTATTTGCCAATCAGTTAACGATAAATACGCTAGGCATTGAGATATTTTTGCATCTTGAGCTTGCTTCAAAATAACAGCATCAGATTCAACATATTCTTGGAATACTCCTCCGACAACACACATAGTTTTACCTAAAGCTTCTTGGTGTGCTTCATCTGTTATTTCAATAAATGGTTCTGGTATTGAAGCATAATTAATTGAATCAGGATAATAACCTTTTACTTTTGTTGTGGTTATGTCGTAATTTACTTTTATTGTCATTTTATGTAGTGAATTTAATTAATATCCTATCGCAAACCAGAAAATATTAACAGAGGCTCCCCCGTTATAACAATTAGTTATTTTTGCTTGAGAGGTTGAGAAATTATTGTAAAAAGCAGATTCCTCAACGCCAGTATCAGTTGTATTTATGTTAGCAAAACCAACTAAATTAGCTGTAGGGAAGGACAATGGCAATGTGACCGTAGTTACTGTATTAGGGGCAACTGCAGAAGCGGTTCCCCACTGCAATATAATTTCAACAAAAGCCCCTCCAACTTTTACAGGTAATCTCACATATCCAGTTGCCGATCTATCACTAGTTCCGAATAAAGAAGCTATTGCCGCTGCTGTTGCGGCTCTTGTGGTATCTGTTCCAGCTGCTAATTCTGCATTGGTTAGTAGCTCAACAATGCCTTTTGCGGTTGTAGAGGCTGCTCCAGTTTGTAAAACAAACGAAGTTCCATCATATCTAAAAATAGAATCTTGAGTTG
>CAZZDD010000206.1:0-2152 GCA_964652185.1 uncultured Candidatus Peribacteria bacterium
GTAATGTAAGCGCCGATGTTATATTTTTGGAGCCAGCCAAGCAGATTCTCAATCAAATCCTTGTGGATAGTTTTCTTGATGGACCTACCGACTTTCTCCGACGTGGATTCCACGCCAAAACGAAATTGCCGGTAGCCCGCCCGCGCCATCAGTGCGGCCAACTCTTCGGTCATCACCCACGCGCCGCACATGGCATCATACTGGTAGCGATTCAGCCCACGACGAATGAGCATTTCGCAGAACTCAACCAACCAATCTACGTTGGCGTTGTGGGCTTCCTCGTTGAAGTAGCAGCCGCTGAATCTGCCTGCGTATTTGTCAGCGAGGTATGAAATTTCGTCACAAACGTTCCCCACATCCCGGCACCGGTGGGATCTATGGCTGTGACCGTGACCCCCGTAATACGTGGGTACGACGCAGAACGTACAAGCCAATGGGCATCCCCTAGTGGGGTATAGTTGTACTGTGCCTTTTGCGTAGTGGTTGATTTCGTCATAGTCAATCCTGTGTATGTCCTCATCTTCTGGCCACGGTAACCAGTCTAGATCAATGTAGCCGGCTGGTTCCGGTTGCCCCTGCAACAGCGCCAACACCTTGGCTTCGTACTCGCCCATGATGCAATCCGTCCAGCCGTCTACATGCGCGCCGGCGTAGGTAGCCATCGGCCCACATAAGATGTTGCGCTTGGCTCCTACCGCCTTCATGACACGCGTCATGGTGGAATAGGTCAGCGCGCTACACTCGCACACCAACACGTCAGGCTGTAGCCGGTAGATTTCAGCAGCATAGCGGTTGGCGTCCCAGCCGCGGATGTTGCCGTCCAGCATGGTTGTTTTGGCGTCGGGTAATTCGCGTTTGAGTAAGGTGCTGAGCAGCGCGAGTTCGTACGGATAGAAACGAAACGGCGCTTGGGGCACGGCAGAGTCCCAGCGTGACGGGAATAGGATCACGTCACTGCCATTGTCAAGGCGGCCCGGTCCGTTGGCGATTACAATATTCATGGCGTGTAAAGCACCTGCGTTGCAAGTGTCCATATATCTGCTGTGCCCTGCGTAACCTGCATTGTGTGGCCCCATTCACGGTTGGATTCTGACGCGTTTACCCATTCCCATGTAATTTCCGGCAATATCGCGCCGTTTTCCACTGCCGGCAAGTTGCCTACAATCGCCGCCACCGGTACAGCTACGCTTGCATCGCGTAGTACCTTGAGAAAATCACGTCTATTCATCATTACTCCTTCTTGCTCGCATGAAACACAATTGAAGTCATAGCTCCGCTTTTTGAATCCAATAAACTTTGCCTGTCTTGTGCTCTTTAAGCGCTCCTGTATGTTCGGCATTTATTGTTGGTGGCCACGTTGTATACATTCGTATTTCACCCTCACCTATCACGCCAGGTTCGTCTGGAACGCAGGCATAGTAAGCACGCTCAGTCACGTCTTGGTAATCCAGGAAAACACGAATTGCCGGTTTATCCTTAGCGTGAAACTCCCTCACAATGTTGATTGTTCTTTCTTACTTGCATGAAACACAACCCGCTGAGCCACGGCGTTAGTCCACCCGACGTTCACAAACCCCACGTCAAACAGCATGGCCGCCACGCAAGCCACATTTGGCCCCCACCAGTTGGTTGGGTCGTTGTTGACTTCGCTACCAGGGTAAAACCGCATCGCTGGGCTATTCTCCGTTGTCAAATCGGTATGTGTTTCCAGGATAAGCAGTCCGTGCGTCATGGCGGCCACCCGTTCCAACGCTAACAGCGGGTGGCGCATGTGGTACAGAACGCCCAGCAACAGTACAATATCGAATGTGCCAAGCTCTGCCGGCGACAAGTCAAGAATGTCACGCTGAACGGGTACAACTCTCGACTGGCGCGCTTCGTATGCCAAGTCAAAGCCGTCGCGTCCAGTGCGGTGCATTGTGCCTACGCCGTTCGCCTTGTTCCATGCAAACGAGTCGGTAGCCACTATCTTGGCGGCGTTGCGCTGCTCACATTCAAAGGCGACAAAGCCATCCCAGGCGCAAACGTCAAGGACACTTTTGCCCGACAAATCGTCGGGCAGTCCCAGGAATGGCAGCAATGAGCGCGCTGGCTGCGTGGTGCCTTCCGTCACAATGCCGTGGCCCAGATCAATGCCACCGTGCCACCAGTC
>CAZZDD010000207.1:0-2118 GCA_964652185.1 uncultured Candidatus Peribacteria bacterium
GGTTGCCCGTCGCCGCCGCTTTGAGTTCTGCGGCTTCAGGAAGCGGCGGATCGATATCCTCGGCGTTGCGCACACCAAGGGCGCCGGCAAACAACTGGCCAATGAAGTTTGATTTGCGGTCCAGCAACTGCCAGCGGTAGGCGTCGAACGACTTCTTGGTGATGTAGCGGAGGATGCGCACTTCGGGGTTCTTGTTCCCCTGGCGCAGGATGCGGCCGTCGCGCTGCTCGACATCGGCCGGCTTCCACGGCGCGTCCAGATGGTGCATCGCGATCAACTGGCGCTGGACGTTGGTGCCGACGCCCATTTTGCCCGTTGAGCCGATCAGAACGCGGACTTCTCCCGCCCGGACCTTCTCGAACAGCTTGGCTTTCTGGTCGTCGTTCTTCGCATCGTGGATGAACGCGATCTGCTCGGCCGGAATGCCCTTCTCGATCAGGCGGTCTTTGATGTCCTGATAGAGGTTGAACTTGCCCTGCAGGAGGGCCTGGGCCTGGACCGCATCCTCATCGACCTCGACCGCCTCGCCATCCGTCTCCTCGCCAAGGGCGGCGTTGGCCTCTTCCATGAGGTCGCGGCGGATCTGGTCGGCAACGTCGACAGCCTCGACCGGCGCGGCCTTACCCGTCGTAACCGTACTCTTGCCCTTGGAACCGGGCACGCCCATGTCGAGGAACACGATCTGGGCTTTGTTCGGCGCCTTAGGATCGGCGTTGCCCTCGGTCCAGATGTCGAAGATGTTGTTGACCGCAAGCCCGATCTTGCCCTTCGGATTGAAGGGCGCCGACGGATCGACCAAGCGCATGTCCGTCGCGAGCTGGATGCCCTGCGTGAACAAGGGCAGGAACGGCGTGTCTTTGTCGCGGGTCTCCATCTTGTCGACAAGCTGATCGATCGCGCTCTGCTCGAGCGGCGACAGTTCAGCCTCGACGACGTCGATCTTGTCCTTGCGCAGTTTCGGACGCGGCAACTTGAGCATGTCCGCCGTCTGCGTGTCCATGACATCGCCGACGATGGCCATGAGCTCCGGCATGTTCACGAACTGGCTGAACGACTCCGTGTCGACATAGTCGCGGGAATTCGAGCCAAGCTCAGACTTTGTGACGATCTTGCCGAACGTGCCCGCCCAACTATCGAACTGGGCAATGCCGTACTTGCGCAGCGTTCCTTCCTGCAGGTAGCGCTGCATGGTGAACAGTTCGGCCATGGTGTTCGACACAGGCGTTCCCGTGAGGAACACTGCCGAGCGGCCGGGGCGGCTCTTTTCCAGATGCCGCATCTTGATGAACAGGTCGGTCGCGCGCTTGGACTCGCCCTTGTTGGAAATGCCCTTGACGCGGGTGTGGCGGGTCGCGAACTGCAGCGACTTGAACAGATGGGCTTCGTCGACCGTAAGATGATCGACGCCGAGCTCTTCAAACGTCACGCCGACGTCTTTTGACGATTCGTCGGTCAGCTTCTTGAGCTTGGTTTCAAGCTGCTTCCTTGCCTTCTCGAGATCCTTGACGGTGCGGGACTCCTTGCCCTCGTCCTTCGCAGCCTGCTCCTTGGCCTCGATCATCTCCTCGATCTGCTGTTCGTAGAACTCCTTGTAGGCTTCCGGCTGCATACCGATACGCGTGAACGCGGAATGCGTGATGATGATGCCATCCCACCTGTCCGCAGCCGCCTTGGCCGCGAACTCGCGGCGGCGCTTCGCTGACATCTGGTCTTTGGTGGCAATCAGCAGCTTGGCGTTCGGATAGGCCTGATAGAATTCCGTCGCGAACTGGTTGAGCATGTGGTTCGGCACGACGAACATCGGCCGCTGGATCATGCCGAGCCGCTTCATCTCCATGGCCGCCATGATCGACGTCCAGGTCTTACCGGAGCCGACGACGTGGTTGAAGAGCGTGTTGCCCTTCTGGATCACGCGCCAGATGGCGTTCACGCGATGGGGCAGCAGGTTGATCGTGCCAGTGGAGCCGTCGGGGAACGTGACGACGCGGGCGAGACCGGGGAACGTCAGGTGCGAGCCGTCGTAGTTCTGCGGCACCAGGCGATTGTAGTTCCGGTTATACATTGCCTCGAGGCGTTCGGCGCGGGCCTCGTCTTCCCATACCCAGCCGTCAACGCCGG
>CAZZDD010000208.1:0-2102 GCA_964652185.1 uncultured Candidatus Peribacteria bacterium
CAGCGCCCACGGCGCGAACACAGCCCCGACCTTGAGCGTGGCGGCGAACCACTCCCAGAACGGTGAGGGCTCGACGTCAGTTAAATAGCCTGGATTTACCGATGTTTCTCCAGGAATCGGGCGTGAATCGGGCGTTCTCGACGTCACAGAATCAACGCCGAAATCGCACACCGCCTCCCCGACGTAGACCACGCCGAGTGGGTAAACAGGCATCTCTCCCCACTCCGTTGCGTCCAACGAGTCCATCACTTCGTCGACAACCAATTGCTCCGTGGAGTCTTCAATCAGCATGTCGGCTAGCTGAAAGCGGTCGTCGAACTGGTAGCGGTTCAGCATCCCGTTCCATACGAAGCTGACTTCAGAGCGGGCGCCAAGCATTCCGTAGGGGTTGCGACTGACTCGCACTGAGATATTAGTGGCCATGCGATCTCCTTTCGGATGGGTTAAAAGGTGCCGGTCTTTCCCGGCTGTCACCCGTTGATACTGCCGTCCCGTTTCTACTTGCCGATTGCTCAGGCCATACCCCGTGGGGAAATGTTCAGCGACCACGCTGAAGCACAATCAGTTTTCGTCCCTGGCATCCCAGTTCAGGCTGGGGCGCCCGTGGTGAGTGCCTTTATCGTTGACCACGGCAACTACCAACTGTCTGCGTTGGCCACGCCGAGCCCAGCTATACGGCGCTTGTGGGCGTTCCCTCACTGTCTTTGCTCTCGCCCCCATGGAGGGACGGGGGCGGGGTTAGGCGACCTTTCCGCAAAACGGGCAGTAAGTCACCCATACAGTCTTTGCAGGTCCGCGTTTCTTTGTGTCGATCTTCTCCGTTGCAATTGAGATGTGGGTCGATGCTTCGCCTGTCGAGAAATCGAGAGCCAGCGAGCGGCATAGCTTGGTGTTGAACTCAGCCAGCTTCGCGTCGACCTTCTCGACGCAGTTGCACGAGTTCGGCGTTGACGATCTCTTCGGATTTGCCTTGGCGGTCATAATTGGCTCCTTATTTTCAACACCTAATCTGTCGCACCGACATTCCAGGCCGGCGCCCTGCCAGGTTGCCCTGAGACATACATACATCTCTCCGAGGTCGACGATCCGGGTAGCGCATCTCTGGCTCGTGCTACTGACGATTCCCCGTCTGTCCGCGAGTGTTCATCCCTACGCGAGTAGTTAACGCTGCGAGATGGCCGGATAGTTCGCGGTGCGACAGATAGGTGTTGATTCCTCATGGTTTCAGGGTTTTCCGGTGAAATGCACTCCGTCGCTCGTCGCAATCCAGAGGCAGGCTCCCGCGACCGTGTATTGCACTCCGTCGATGGCGTCAAAGTCACCCGCAGCATCCCGGCAGAACACCGGAATGTCGCCGTGCTGCTCGACGGCTTCGGCTAATGCACGGATCAACTTCGTTGCTTTCATCGTTTCACTCCTATTGTTGGGGTCGGTTCTTAATCTTCCTCTCGCTCATAGCAAATACGTCTCGGTAGTCGTTGACGGGTCCGATCATGCGGTTCGCTCCTTTCGCTCAAGACGCGCGATGCGGGCCTTGATAATCCGTATGTACTCGCGGGCCTCCACGATCGTCTCTTCAAGCTCGATACGCTCGGCTCCCCTGGTCCCGCTGAGGGAGCCGCCGATGTTCGTCAGTTGCGTCACGGCCAGGGTCAACTCGCGGCGCAACTCGGGAATCGTCATCGCGGCTAGGGAGTCGGTCGCCATTACCACGCCAGCCTTTCGCAAGCGAGCTTCATAAAGTGACGGCGGCCCCCCAGTTTCTTCCATTGGTCGGAGGCCATCCGGTATCCGTCGTCCCAATTAACCCCACTCTCCTCAAGAGCCTCCTTCGCGCGAGTAGCGTCCCGCTCGGAAGCAAAGCCCCACAGCACAATTCGACATTCATTTGCCACTGGCAGCGCCACGCCCCACGTAGGCGGCGCCTTATGGTAAACGCCTTCGCAGTCCACTCCCTCTATCTCACACACTTGCACTACCAGCGAACTCATAGCAGCCTCGTATTAGCACCCACCCCGCCGCCGGTTACGCCCATCAGTACAGCGGCCGGCGGACGGGGCGGGGTTTTGGTTAAGTCATCGTCTTGCGACTGCGGTGACCGA
>CAZZDD010000209.1:0-2097 GCA_964652185.1 uncultured Candidatus Peribacteria bacterium
GCAACATCTCGTTGATGTACTTATTGCCTTTGAGTACAGTGCCATCCTTCAATTCAATTCGCGCAATCATATAAAAATCTCCGTAACAGCCAATCCGCTCCCTGCCACTCCACCAAATACCCGTGTCCCACCGCTTTCGCTGTTAAAGTACGTGGTACCTGCTGTTTCACTTCCTGCGCGTATTTTGAAAGTGGTGGCACTGGTGGTGCCTGCCTGCATCATGTACATCAACGGGATGGTAATCATGTCACCCGCGACGGCTTTGGAGGTGGCGGTGGCAGCAAGGGCGTTTGCGGTGCTGTCTTGGAATAAGGCAACTGTGATGGGGTCATTCCCCGCCACCGAGGAGGCGTACTGCCCCACATGCGTAATCAGCAACAAATCCGCTGCATGGCGTGGGGTGATGGCGAGGGACATGAATTGTGTGCCCTCTCCACTTTGCGGGATGGAGTTGTCCACGGGGATCACGGTTGTGCCATTGGCTGCGGCGGTATCCGCACTCATCAATCGCTGCACCACACTCCCGCTACGCGGGGTGGAGGTGGTGAGGAGTTGCGTGTGAATGGCGGCATTGGACCAGTTCCCGGCTGTACCCCCCGTCTGGATGTCCACAAACCCGAGTACCGTGATGGGAACCGTGGAACGTGCCGTAGTGGAGTAAATCACCTGTGCGCTGTCCGCGCCCCCCGCACCCCCTTCCGCAGTGGTAGAGTAAAACTGGGATTCGTTAAGGGGAATGAGTGTGGTACCGGAGAGGGGGTGATACACACCAAGTTCGACGGTGCCTGCGTTGTCGAGCGCCACCACGTAAATACGGCTGATTTGTGAGGCACTGAACCCGAGTGTCGATCCGGCGCTCACCACTACACTCAATGCGCTCGACACGGAGCGTACGTTAATGACAGAATTTGTGGCGGTTCCCGCACGAAAAGGTATAGATACCACATCGCTCGCAGTAGGATCGGTACCGGCCATCGTTGTGAGAGCGATGGTGAGGGCGTTGGAGCCCACCGTGGCGGTGAAAGCCCCATTCGTCATGGCGGTGGAATCGGCAGTACGTTTGTCGGTGTAATTCTTGGTGGCGATTTGGGTGGTACCAGCGGGTTCTTGGATGGTGGCAGTCGAACCAAACGTGACGGCACTCGATAATTCCACAGTGCCGCTGAACACATTTGAACCCGTCCACGTATTGGAGGCGTACTTCATCGGCACGCCGTTATCCACTTCGCGGAATACGTTCGTACCGTCGTTCACAAACACCAACGTCTCTCCGGCAATGGTGGGGTGGTTCACGCCCCCTTTCAGCACCAATGACGAGCTATGTGTGAGGGTGAGGGCGGAATCGAATGTCAACCACACGAAGGGTTGGGTGCCTTGGATGGCAGTAATGGGAGTGGTACCGGTGACGTGAAAGTAATCCCCGTCATCCCCCAGGACGAGGGTACTGGCACTTGCTAATGCAACCCCTTCACTGTGGTTGGTACTTTCGATGCTCCCGTAAAACACCCCATCCCACGTGTACTTGAGTACATCGTTCGAGTCGTACACCACGAAGTCGTACAACCCGTCCGCGTAAAACGACACCACCCCATTCGAATCCGCCACAAGGGGTTGTGCGACGGTGTTCTGTTTATCGCGGTCACTCCACAGGTTCTTGGTGGTGGTGGTCCCAGGCACGTAATGGTACAGCTTCCACCCACCCCCAATGGCAGCGGTGAAAGGGCCGAGTGTGTCGAATTGACCGTATGTTGCCATCTTTCCTCTTTCTCTGTGTCACACACAGGTGACAATGAGCACGTGTAAACGAACAATTTGGGCTTATACGCCCCTCAAATCACTTGGGCGGTGTGTTGTACAGAAAAGGGGGTGCGTTAAACCTGGAGGCGTTTAGAACGATTTAACAGCATGTGTGGCATTTTGCCCCACTCTGCACCGCTCTTTCTCATTTCTCACATTTCTCAAAGGTAAGGGTGTGAGAAACTTGAGAAACGTGAGAAACACACACAATGTCAACCACTTATACGTTTCTCACGGGTTTCTCATCGGGTGAGAACGTGAGAAACACCCCTTACTGCTGATTCCCGAAGATGGACGGAA
>CAZZDD010000210.1:0-2069 GCA_964652185.1 uncultured Candidatus Peribacteria bacterium
AAGCCGCATACAACGAACACCTTGTTGCGAAGGAACACAAAGCATGAGCACATGGGCGAATAAACCCGCAAACACAAATGTTATCCTCGATTATGATTTTAATAAAACCACTCTTGCTAGTGTTGGGATTTTCGATGCGTATGGGTCAAGTATTGCTGCAACAGACGGCACAGCACCAGTATCCCCATCGTCATGTATTAAAAGTCGCATCGAGGCAGGTTCTAACACTGGCGGGATGCAGTTAAATTACGTCTTCAACACATCTTCGGACATGTTTGTGGGGATCTCGTGGCGCACGAACGCGACGTTTGAAGGACGCCCACAAGGTAATAAAACCTTCTTCATGAGGGGGCCTGGGGCAAATGGGTTCTTTTTGTGGGGAAACGACGCATTAAGTGGGGGGTCACATCGCATAATCTGGAGTTTTAATACCAGTGGTCTTGATAACTCGCACATTACTGGCTCCACTGACCCAGGAACACCCCTTTACCCTCAAAACTCGGCTGCGGCAACTGTCACACGCGGGATATGGTATCGTATTGAAGCATATGTCAAAAAAAGCACCACAAACACTTCCCGTGACGGCACTATTCGTTGGTGGGTGAACGGAGTTCTCGTCGGCAATTACACCAACACGAATTACGCGGGCGGTGGGTTGAACGAATGGGTATGGAGTGAAACGTGGGACGGGACACCGAACTTCACTGTTACTACGGCGTGGGAACATTACCTCGATCATTTATATATCGCCTCAGCCAGTGCATCTGGTACGGGAGGTGGGACCACTACCCCAACCTTTTCATCCTTAACCCCTTCTACGCTCTCACTCGCACCGGGTAATACACAAACCCTTACCGCGAGCATGAGTGCGGGGGTGTCTTCGAATACTGTAGTTTCTCTCTCTTCGTCGAATAGCGCAGTGGCATCGGTCCCTTCAAGTGCCACTATTACCAGCGGGTCGTCGAGTACGTCGTTTACTGTCACAGCAGGTACAGTGGGGAGCGCAATCATCACAGCGACGATTGGTGGGACCTCTTACACATGCGCAGTTACGGTATCGTCTACATCCACTGGGACTGGAACCCCCACCACATACACGTATGCCTCGCAATTCAGCGGGGTGCAGGGGCAGAACCAGTGGAGTTACCGGGACTCAGGCGGAAACTTATTGGTGTACAACGGTACTAATAAATGGGAAGGGGATGAATTATACCTCGCCATTTGGAGCAATGGGTTTGTTCACGGATACACAGGCACCAGGAAGAGTGCGGTGTTACGGTGGACGGCTCCCGCAGCGGGGAGTGCAGCAGTATCAGGAACCGCGCTCTTGTACGATTCCAGTGGGCTTGGTTCGTTTACGGTTAATTACAACTCCAGTACCGCGAAGTTTGGCCCACAAACTATGACATACGGGGTGTCGTACCCGTATTCCTTCACACAGGCGGTGGCAGCGGGGGATACGATTGATTTTGTCATGAGTGGGTCATCTGCCTCCACGAACGACAACACGCAACTCGACCCCGTGATTGTGTTTACTCCCACCACGAGCGGGGGCAGCACCGTTACGATCTCCAGCATGACCCCCTCCAGCGGGACTGTTGGGTCGAGTGTCACGATTGTGGGGACGGGGTTTAGCGCCACCGCGATCAACAACACCATTACTGTGAATGGGGTACCTGCTACCATCACCAGTGCCAGTACCACGCAACTGGTATTTACAGTACCCACCACCGCCACCACCGGCCTCGTGAACGTGTCCACCAGTACAGGGAGCGCGAGTGCGGGAACCTTCACCGTGACTGACCCTGTGACACCAGATGTCCCCCCTGCGTCAAACTTTGGAGGGAGCGCCATGTTATTGTTGGTGTTGCCGTGAACGAGAAGTTGTACACTGTCCTTAAAGAGTTTGGGTTCCCCACCACACTCGTGGTGGTGGGGCTTTTATTTTACACTGGCACCTTTGCCTCGCCCATTACCGAGAATAAGGCGTTACTGGAGGCACACCGAAACGAGACAGAAAAACTCGTGAGTGAAGTACGCAAACTCGTACGATTGCAGAGTGTGATGTG
>CAZZDD010000211.1:0-2039 GCA_964652185.1 uncultured Candidatus Peribacteria bacterium
TCGCTGCGGGCAACCGGCTGGAAATATGGGGCTGGGGCAAGAGGAAAATTAAACGGGGCAGCAAGGTTCACCGCTGGCACGTGACAGTAACTCCATTAGCTATAGCGCAACTGACCATCACGCCCGTAACTGACGAAACTGTTTCGGAGTCGTGAGCGCGTCATCTACCGTCCACCCACCCACAAACACGCGACACCAAATTACATGGTAAGGCAGCTTCACCAACTCCGCCCACTCCGCGACACAGCGAGTCTCACCTTTCCATGTGAGCAAAGCGTTGTTGCGTTTGTTCCGATTCTGAACAGTCATTGTTGCCCATCGGCAGTTGCCAGGCTGATAGCCGAGCGAATTCTTTATCCGATCTATGCTGTGTTTTGGAGTTGGTCGCGGCCCCATGTCGGCAAGAAAGTCACTGAAAGACTCAAGCCATCGCTTGCAAACCTTCACGTCGCGATAGGCGTCTTTTCTCCGACACCGCTCGATCATGTGGCTCCAAATTCGGTAGGTGGGCGAATGCGACGCACCATGCTTTGCGGTTCGCTTCCCCACGAAGCGGCCGTTGCAGGATTTGCACCGCTGCGAACCGGCCTTCAAGTTGTTCGCCTGGACATTGAGTACCCGCCCGCACGAGCAGCGACACTCCCAGAGCTTGATGTGATTGGCAGTCCTTCCAGCAAAGGAAACGACCGTGAATTCGCCGCACTTCATGCCAATGGTGATTTCCATGGCCGAATTATACGCGGTAGTAGTACGAAGGTAAAGACGCCGAGCAAGGCGTACAGGTGGTCTGTGACCGTGACGCCACTGGCCATTGCACAACTAGACGACCCACTTCCCCGTGCCTGAATTCGCGGGGTAGTGACCGGGCGGGTGTTCCGAGCCGGCAGTCGACTTTGATGTTCGTCGACTGCCGGCGTTCCCGGCTAGATGGAGGACCATAATGATTAGCGAGCACACAAGCCTGAAGTACGTCAACGAGCTTCGCCTTATTAAACGCCTCAAGCCACTGTGCAACGTTCAGCATATCGGAGCCCAGCGACCGTTCGTTATTCGGAGGCGCCGGCGTTCACGATGATTCACACGACGACACAGACAGGGAAGTTCCGTCGCCTAGTGCGAAAGCTACGGCCGATGCTGGCTGAAATGCCAGTGTCAGTCGAGTTGGTCGCAACGGGAATTCTTGAGCGAATCTGGCATATCGGAATCTCAGACGCTTTCCGTGGCGACATCGGCAAGTTGGACAATGAAGAGATCGCAGAGATGGTCGGTTGGCACGGAGACGCCGACGCCTTCGTGGACCTGTTGGTCGAAGAGAAGTGGCTGGACCGCCACCCGACGCATCGGCTGTTAATCCATGATTGGCACGAACATGCGCCGAAATACGTCAAGGGCAACGCTGCCAAGAGCGGGGGCTTCTACACCATCAACGGAGGCTCCCCCAAGGAACCTCCGTCAGACGCCAAGGACGCCCCCCTAGGGGATGACACCTTACCTTACCTACCTAACAAGTTAATTAATCAAGGCGAAGGGACGAACGGAGTTTCCTACAAGAATTTGAAAATCGACGATGACGAGTGGGAAGAGCTTCGGCCAGAGCTTCAGGGAATCAAGGATGACTTGTTCGGCGATCGCATTTTGCCGCAAGAAGACCGCGAGACGCTAATACGCGATGTGCTTGTGGCGGGTCACTACCTGCCGGCGAACGAGATGGACCGCATCAGGCGGAACGGCAAGCGGCTCAAGAAACGTAACAAGCTCGATAGCCCGATGGGCTACCTGCACACTTGCGTCTCGACCGCTTGCAATGAGAACGGCGTCGTCCTGAAGAAAGCCGCAGCATCATTCGTCATCCCCGACAAGTACCTCAACCCACCAAAGGCCCAACCCCCATGACCGACGACCGCCAACCATCCTGCCCGACGTGCCACCGCTGGACGTGCGTGGTGACGAAGGCCACGGGCGTGATGTACTGCACGAAATGCAAGGCGTCTATATACCTGACTCATCACGAAAGGATTGAAAAATGACCAGTGTCGAAC
>CAZZDD010000212.1:0-2009 GCA_964652185.1 uncultured Candidatus Peribacteria bacterium
CGCAGGCTCGTTCTTCAACGGCAAGATCTGGGAGATCCTCACGGTCGCGGGGGAACTCAGCGACTCGACCTGCGACGACTTCAAGAGCTACGTGAACTCACGCTACGAGCTGTCCCTATGAGCGCCACCTTCGCCACCTTCGTCGTGCAGTTCCCCGAGTTCGACGGCGCCAACCAGACGCAGGTTGAAGCGATGCTAGCCGCCGCGGACCTCGAGATCGACCGGGATGTCTGGGGTGCGAAGGCCGACCAGGGCCAGATGTACCTCGCCGCGCACAAGCTCGCGCTCTCGCACTACGGCCAGGCTGCCGAGCTCGTGCAGAAGCGCCCGAAGGACACGCCGCACGGCGAGACCACATTCGGGGTGCACTACGACTCCCTCGTGATGCAGGTAGCGAGCGGCTTCCGCGTGGCGTGATGATCCGCGACGTCGACCGCGGATACCGCGCGATGATCGACCGCGTGTTCGAGCTCGGAAAGCCGAAGGTCGCGGTAGGGATCTTCGAGGCAGATGGCCAAGCCCCCGCGGGCGAAGGCATCACCCTCATCGAGGTCGCGGTCATCAACGAGTTCGGCGGGGGCGACGTGCCCGCGCGCTCCTTCCTCCGCGGATGGTTCGACGAACACCGCGAGCGCGCGCAGAAGGCTCTCGTGGTCCTCTGCCAGGGCGTCCTCCGCGGGGAGTACACGGCGAAGGTTGCGATCGAGCGCTTCGGCCTCTGGCTGCAGGCCGAGGTACAGAAGAGGATCGCCCAAGGGATCCCGCCCGCAAACGCACCGAGCACCGTGGCCAAGAAGGGCTCGAGCAAGCCCCTGATCAACACGGGGCAGCTTCGCTCGAGCATCACCTTCGCCGTCGACTGGGGCAGCGGCACGCTCAAGGTCCACAAGAGCGGCGCGACGAAGAAGCGTGAGGCCGACGCGAAGGCAGAAGCGAGGGCGCACCGTCGCGCGGAGAAGCGCAAGGAGTTCCTCCGACGCAAGGCGAGGAAGAACGCCGCGCGACAGTTCAAGCTCAAGGCTCGGAAGACGTTCTCGAAGGCACGGAAGAACGTGCGCCAGGTGGTCAAGAGCACGCTGCGCGACGCGCGGAAGGGCGGGGGCCTCTTCCTGAGGAAGGCGAAGGCCGTCGCGAGGACCGCGAGAAAGAAGACGCGGAAGGTCAACTAGCCTCCGACGTGACGACCGCGCTCCCCAAGGAAGCCTTGCGTGCGATCTTCGTCACGCTCTCCGGGCTGCCTGCCTCCCGTGTGATCTGGGATGGCGAGCCCAAGGGTTGGGCGGGACGGACCGCGAGCGGCAAGTCAGGCCATCTCGTGCTCGATCTCGTCGCCACGCGCCAGCTCGGCGTGGACGAAGAGACCCGCGAGTACGACGTCACGGTCGGCGAGAACGTCTACACGCGCATCACGCACGCGGGGCACCGCGTCCGCACGATCGCCGTGCGCGCCGAGAACTACGACGCGGAAGAGGGCTACGACCTGCTCGAGCAGATCCGCCTCGGTCTCGGCCAGGACGACACCTGCGCGCTCTTCAACGCGGCGGGCGTGGCGCTCAACAGCGTGGAGGACATCGTCTCGCTCGGGGGCGCCGCAGGCAACCGCGCCGTGTCGTTCGCGTCGATGGATCTCCTCCTGAATCAGACTGTTTCGAGGACGTACGACGTACCCGTGGCGAGCACCGGAGACACGTACATCGATACGGTCGAAGTCCAGGGCATCGAGGACCTCGCGGTCGCGGGCACGGACGAGATCACCGCGGTCGAAGAGGAAGAAGAGGAGCCCTAACCTCCTACGTGAAACACGTAGTAGCTCTGGCTCTCGCCGTTCTCGTCTCGCTGCTCCTCTCCTGCGCATCGCCTCCACCGCGCGCGTCCTCCGACGTCACGACGGTTACGGTCTGGCGCGAGTTCGAGATCACGCTCCACGCTGACACCGCGTTCACGGGTCCCGGACGCGAGCGCATCCACGAGGCCGCGAGGAAGTGGAGAGCGGCCAGCGCGGGGCGCGT
>CAZZDD010000213.1:0-2005 GCA_964652185.1 uncultured Candidatus Peribacteria bacterium
ATTAGGAATACTTCGCCCTCTGCGATAAAGTCTAATTCGTTTGCGCTGTCGATTACATCATCATCCGGGTCAAATGAGATTGTATCTGCCGTGTGAGAGTCGGCATCTTGATCTGAAACTGATTTGACTGTGACCTGCTGATTGTTGGCGCCGACAGATGCGCCGCTGATTTTCACTTTCCAGCCAGGCTGAAACAGGTAGAAGCTGCCGCCCACTTCGTGAATTGTGCGAGTTGAGTAATGGAAACCGAAATAGGTAGAAGTGAAGCCGCAGCCTACCGGCCATTCGCCTTGACCGTCTGTGTGTTCTACCAAGCCTTGATTATTCTCCGTGTAGCGCCGTGCGAGGCGTTCATAGTAGCCAGCGCAAATTAGCCGTCCCTGTTGCGCTGCTCCCTCTCCTACCATGCGCAGCGTGGCAACGGGCAGCGCACGATTTGCCAACGTCGCATCACGCAGCGCCGTTGCTTGTGTCGAGGTCAGCGGTTCACTTGGCGTCAAGATCAAGTCATAGGAGCCGTAGCGAGCAATGCTGGCTGCATTCTCCGCCCAGGTCGTCACCTGGTCATCTTCGATTGCGCCGCCCGCCACAATCTGCTGATATCGCACTCGTACCCGATTTGCCATCTCTCTGAGTGACAAGCCACGTTCCACAGCGCCGCTTGTGACGTTCATCTCTACGATGTCGCCCCACCAGACGCAAACGCCGTTTTGCTCATTCCAGATTTCGAGCCGCGCACCAAGCCAGGCGGGAAGCGCAGCGCCTATCACGTCAACCGCTCCCGTTACGTCAATGTCGGCATCGACCGGGCCGCCGACCGCCGCCGCTGTCCAACGGGAAGGGGACAAAGTTAACGCAGGTGGCACCATGAGCATAGCGCCGGCGCTATTGAGAATCCGCACAGAAAACATTGTCACTCCCGTTACAGGCTGGCTTTACGTGCGCGATAGTAGATTCGCACTTCGCCATAGGTCGAGGAGATTTGATTACTCAATAGCAGGATGCGATTGATGCGACCTGGCCACAAGCGCAACGGTGCGCCTGCTGCTACGAGCATCGGTACCGTAATAGCGCCATCGATGTAAAGCAGTTCCGCCATGCCATCATCTACGAACGAATCATTGACGGCCAGTGTTGTGCTGACAACCATGCTGTAACGCCGAAACGAATCAACCGGCGTCAACTGAATAAAGTCAAGATCAAATGTGCTTGTGCCTGTAGCCGTGCGCATGTACAAGCGCAGAGATAGGTCACTGTACGATGCTCCCACGTTCCCCGGCGGCAACGGGATTGCGCCGAGGTCAACCACCTGCCGCCCGGCGCTCGCAATGTAAACCTCATCCGTTTGCGTAATTGCCGTTTCGGATGTGCTGTAGCAAAGCCGTGCGCTGACGTAGACGCCGCCTGCGGTAATGTCATTTGCCAGCAGAAGGATGCGCACCGGTCTACCGGCCGTATCCTGGAGAGTCGCAGCCGGTATTGTCCATCGCCCGCTCTGCGCTGTCGTGGTGAGAGCGAAACGCCGCACATTGCCGCCCGATGTGCCGGTAACGGCTTGCGTAGAGCCGCCACTTGCAGCCGCTTCGCCTTCCAGGATGTGGGCAAAGTTGGCAGGGTCAGAAAATGCATTGACGGCTGCGTAGACAATAGGAGCCGTCAATGCGCCGGCGCTTGTGTTTTTGATGCGCAGTCGAATCGCTGCTGGCAGAGTGCCGCCGATTTGCGCCGCTGCGATTTGCACCCAGTTATCGCTGATTCGATTGTAGATTGTGCGCCCGCCTGTGGCCGCCGCTTGTCCAGTGGCGGAAAGCTGTAGCTCCGTCTCAGATGCTTCTTCCCAAAACGCTTTGCGCTCAAAAGCCAGTGTAGCGGGCGCTTTCAGGCGACTGTATGCTGCAATGGCGCGTTCAGGTTCCAGCTTGGCGCTAACAATCTCGCTGCGCCAGGTTGTAGCCTCTCCATGCAATAGCACTTGCAGCCAGACACGAGCGCCGATTCCCGTTCG
>CAZZDD010000214.1:0-2003 GCA_964652185.1 uncultured Candidatus Peribacteria bacterium
GCAGCCTGGGGCGTGTTCGTGCCAGACAAACGTGAAGCAGAGGAGGAAGCGATGAATCCCGACCTAGATCTGTTCCTCAAAGCTGCCGGCGAGCTCGCCGCGCGCGAAGCAGAGCGGCTGTGGGCGCTCGACGTGTACGACCCGAAGCCGAGCGACAACTCGGCCGAGGCTGATCGCTGCCGTGGCATTATCGGCGAGATCATCCGCGCAGCTGGCTGGGGCTGGACGTTGCCGTACCGCGGGCCCGAGCCGCAATGGTGTGGACTTACAGCGGCGGCATGCTGGGGCGTTGCCGGTCACGATCCGACCCTGTTCGCGTCGCTATGGGCGTCGACGTACCGGCTGCAGCTCTACGCGAAGTACGAGCGCTTCAGCGCGAAGAGCCCGCCGAATCCACCGCCACCACCACAGCAGCCGCGACGACTGATCACCGCGGTCGGTCACGGCTTCGCGCCGCGGTTCACGCCACGGAGGGGCGACATCGCGATCGTCGGTGATGGCGATCCGACGTGGGGCGATCACGTCACGATCGTCACGGGCTGGAACGCCGAGACGCTGGTCGCGACGACCGTGAGTGGCAACGGCGGCGGCGTTGGTCCGCGCGGCAACAAGCGCGAGGGCATCTCGAAGCGCGACTACGCGGTCGCTCCGAGCAGTGGCTATCGGCTGCTGTTCTTGATCCGACCGGCGCCTGGAGACATCGTGAACTTCAGCGTGGAGCGCTAGCGAGTCCTTCGAGGTACGTTACTTGCGTCTGCTAGTCGTTTCCAACGCGCCTTCCCGTTGAGGTTTTTGCACTCCCTGCATCGACGCTCGCCGCGATAGTGGATCGTGTTCTTCTCATCGTACGCATGACCCTTTGGACAGTGCGTTATCGCTGTCTTCAGATCGCCGCGGAGGAGATTCACCTGACGAGTGACCGGCTCAAGGTGCGCAGGGTTAACACACAGCCGCGTGCGGCACTTGTGATCGAGGTCGAGCGCTCGGTTGTATTCTCCGACAAGAGTCACATACGAAATGATGTGTGCCGTGTGGAGTCTCCGGTCGATGCGAATCTGTCCATAACCGCCCGCGTCGGTCGAGCCCATCCACAGCCAGCATCCGCTGTTCGGCTCTGGTGTCGTCTTATTCCAGAACCGATCTGACAGACGCGCGTCAAGGAACATTGCAACAAACGTAGGTACATCGATCGAAAACGCAAGGTTCGCGGCACGGAAGCAGGGCGCGTGGGTGCGATCGATCATGGCGCCGTAGCGGCGCCTGGGGACGTGGTGAACTTCAGCGTCGAGCGGGGCTGAAAAACCGAAAGGCCCGGACCTGATTGTCCGAGCCTTCCTGTCGACTGGGTAACCCCGGTCCTTAACGGCGCGTGTCTCTCCACGCTGTCACGTAACGCCCGCCCAGTTGCGGACGCTCTTATCGTCGTACGTCTGACGGCGGCCACCGTTGGATGACCTCGTGGGCTAGGCCCACTAACGAATCTATCCGGATCGCGTGGAGTCCTCCAGCACCTTCCACAGCTCGGCGATCCGCTTCTGGCGGCGCTCGATGGCGCTGCTGTCCGAGATGGTCCCGTTCGCGGCATCGGCAATCCGTAGCGCTTCACGCAGCGCACTCCGCAGCTGGGCGCGGGTCGCCACAGGGGAGTAGAACCTGACGCCTCGACGGCGCTGCTCTGCGGTTCCGCATCGAGGGCAGAACTCCAGTTCGGAATCAGCAGCGAACGATGTCGCGTCATCGAACGGAGCGAGCGTGATTTGATCGAGGACGAAGCTAGCGACGCGCCATGACGAGTCGCACTGACCGCAGATCAGCACCTCGCCCGTAACCGGCGCGACCGGCGGCGGAACAAGATGAAGGTTGAACGTGCGGGTCAGTGCGGGGTTGTCCATGGCAGGTAGCTCCAGTGTAATCCGTTTGGTGGGCATGGTCGCGCTACTCGGAGGCAGGCGGCGCGGGTTGCGGCCGAATTCTCGCTCACGTCCGTTGCACACTCACACCCT
>CAZZDD010000215.1:0-1989 GCA_964652185.1 uncultured Candidatus Peribacteria bacterium
CATGGTCGCCGAGGCGTTCCCGCAGCTTCGCTCGCCGAGCGGGCGCTAGTCGCAGATCGCGAAGTGGACGATGTAGCCGTCCTCGGCGCTGCCCTCCATGAAGCAGCACCCCGTCTTTCCGCCGGCGGTGAACGCACCTTCTTCGCTGCAGTTGCGAGTGACCTCCATCATGTCGTGGACGTAACGCGCTGAGCAGAAGTCTCCGACCGATGCGGGCGGCAGTGCTCGGTCTGCGCATTCGACCTCGCACCTCGCGCCTCTCGACATCGTAAACGGGTCCGTGCACGCAACGAGCTCGGCATCATTGACCACACGCGCGTCCGAAAGCGTCTCGCCTCCATCGTCGCCGCACGCCCCAAGGAGCAAGATCGAGATCGCCAGTAGCTTCATGGTGATCATCGTAAGTCGTCGGCAGGACTTGTGCCAAACGTCGACGGAAGTGGCCGCACAGCGCCAGGAATCGCCCCGTCCCAAGAAAGCGACGATTCTGCGTGTCGATGCCAGCCATCGGAGATGCAGGCGCCGCGACGTTCGCCACCGCGTTCGACGGAGATGTCACCGTCACGTACCGCTGGCAGACGGAGATCCGCACGAGCGAGTCGGGGCTTGAGCAGCGATCGTCGGCGTTCGCCGTGCCGCCACGTCAGCGATACGACTTCGAGGCGCTGCTCACCGAGGACCAACAGCGGCTCATCCTCTCTCAGCTCTCGAAGAGTGGCCCGCTCGGCTCGCTGTTCTACCTCGGGCTCGGCTACGAGTCGCTGCCGATCGCGTCGGCTACGAGCTCGACGATCGTCTGCTACGACCTGTCGCTCTGCGATTGGGCGCAGGACGATCAGCGCGTCGTCGTGGTCGCCGGCGCCGAGCAGGCCGAGACGTGGATCACGTCGGTGTCGTCGAACACGCTCAACGTGAACGACGACGTGACGGCAGTGGCGTCGATTCCTGGCGCGTTCGTGATGCCGCTGATGGGCGTGCGGCTCGATCCGCAGCAGTCGTTGCCGCGGTACCAGAAGGAGCGTGCGCGGTGGCGGCTGACTGCGCACGCCCAGCAGTTCCGGTTCGGCGCTGACGGAGCGGCAGGCATCGGCGCGAGCGTGACGACGTACGACTCGCTGCCCGTGTGGGATCGCATCGTGCCGATGAACGCGATGCGCGAGGAGTCCATCCTGACGGGAGTCGACCTGGTCGACACGGGCGGGGCCATCGCAACGCTTGCGCACTCGGAGCAGGCGTCGTGGACGCGGCAGATCGGCATCGTGAGCAACTCTCCGGCCGACTCGCAGTGGTTACGCAAGTTCCTCCACACGGTCTGCGGCCGCCGCAAGACGTTCCTCCTGCGCACGTACCGCCCCGACCTGATCGCCGTCGGCGACGCGTCGAGCGGCACGCTCACGATCGACAGCTCGGCGCAGAGCTACGTCGACAGCTGGTACCCGTCGCTCGCGCATCGTCGCCTGGCGATCGTCCTCGACGACGGCTCCGTGAACTACCGGACGGTCGAGTCCACAAGCGGCGGCGGCTCGACGGAGGATCTCGTCCTCGACTCGTCGCTGTCCGGCACGATCGCGCGAGTCGAGTTCCTCGAGACGGTGCGGCTCGACACGGACGAGATTGCGGTGACATGGGGGCGCGGGCGGGTGTTCCGCTCCGATTTCGGGGCAGTCGTGGTGCAGCAGTAGCGAATCGCCCCGACCCGGCTAGGCGGCGAGCCTCATCTCGTGACCTACGCGAGCATGGAAGCGTCCGTCGACGACGGCGACATTCGCGAGATCTACAGCTTCGCGATTGCATCGGGGTCATACAACCTGACGAGCCATCTCGAGGACGTCGTGTACAACTCGATCACGTACACGGCCACGCCGGGACTCTCGCGCGGCAACGTGTACGTCTCGCCGCTCACGCAGCACCGCGAGATCGAGGTCGTTCTGCCGAGGAACCACGCGATCGTCCTGGCGATGATCCCGTTCCAGCCGCGCACGGCGAACG
>CAZZDD010000216.1:0-1987 GCA_964652185.1 uncultured Candidatus Peribacteria bacterium
ACCATCCCTCCCAGCCGCCACTGGCGCACTGGGGCACCATACCGCTGGATAATCGCGCCGTGGGATGTTCCCCCGCCCGAATGCCCCGAATGGCTGGTGGCGTTGATACGCCAGCCTCCACCACCACCGCCCCGCCCTGCGCCGCCGTTCGTCGGTGATGGCGCCAAGCGCCGCTACGCGGTAGCGGCCATCCGAATGGCAATCCAGCGCGTGGCGACTGCCCCCGGAGGGCAGGCCAATGATACCCTCAATCGTGAGGCATGGGCTATGGCCAGGTTCCTGGCGGATGGCTCACTATCTGAGCCCGAAATCCTGGACGGCCTACTGAGCGGGGCGCGGGTCCGGGGTATACCAATTCGCGAGGCCACCGCGACAATACACAGCGGTATGAAAGCGAGGCGAACGTGACACTGCCCTTTGACGCGGACGACGTGGCGCAGGAAGCCGCCGACAACCCATGGACCATGCTGCTCCAACGAGACGACCGGGGGGCGCCTCTCACCAACCTCACCAACGCCCTGACCGCGTTGCGCGCCGCCCCCGCGATGGCGGGGGTGATCGCCTACGACGAAATGGGCAGGCAACCGATGATCCTGTTGCCCATCCCCGGGGACCAGAAAGCCTACCCTCCAGGCGAACGCCCCATGACCGACACCGACCTCGGCGTGATTCAGGAATGGATGCAGCGCAACGGAATGCGACGCATGGCCAGGGAAACGGTCGCCCACGCGGTGGAGATGGTCGCGGCCGAGAACGCCTACCACCCCATCAGGGATTACCTCGCCAGCCTGACGTGGGACGGTATCCCGCGGCTGGATCGATGGCTCTCCTACTACCTAGGCGCCGAGCCGTCGCCCTATGCGTCGGTCGTGGGGCGATTGTTTTTGATTTCCATGGTAGCCCGGGTCATGCGGCCAGGCTGCAAGGCCGATTACTCCGTCGTTCTGGTCGGGCCGCAAGGCGCCCGGAAATCCACCGCATGCGCCATCCTGGCCGGACGATGGTTTTCCGACAGCATGCCAGACGTGCATTCCGCTGATCCGGTCCGCCTATCCATGCACCTGCGCGGGAAGTGGCTGATCGAAATTGCCGAAATGTCCGCCATCAGCAAAGCCGAGGCGGGCGCCCTCAAGGCGTTCATCACCCAGGCCGAGGAAAAATTTACTCCCAAATATGCCCGCATCGAGGTGACCGAGCCCAGGCAGTGCGTTTTCGTCGGCACGACCAACAAGGTCGTCTTCCTCCGCGACGAAACCGGCGGCCGGCGCTTTTGGCCTATCGAGGTAGGCCGAATTGACACCGACGCGCTGCGCCATGACCGCGACCAGCTATTCGCCGAGGCCGTCGTCGCGTTTAACGCCGGAGAGGTGTGGCACCCGACACCCGAATTTGAAGCCGAACACATCCAGCCCCACCAGGACGCGCGCTACGAGGCTGACGCCTGGGAACAGCCCATAACGGAGTTCGTCGCCGGACACCCACGCCTGACCGTCCTGGACGTCGCTACAGAGGCGTTGAGCCTGGAGCGGGGTAGGGTGGGCACCAGCGAGCAACGGCGCATCAGCAGCGTCCTGGAGCGGCTGGGATGGACCCGCGGGAAGCGGGGCAGGCTGGGGCAACGATACTGGGAACCGCCCACTGACGCACCATCGTCAGGAGCCGGCTTCTGATGCGTTCCACTGACGCACTTTTCCCCGCCCAAGGCGGTATTTCCCGCTCCACTGACGCACTTTGCCGACGCACTGACGCACTCTTTTAATGTGCGTCAGTGCAACGAAAATCGAAAGTCCCAGTGATTGTCTACGACACATTCGTTCCACTGACACACTGACGCATCTGACGCATATATATGTATAAGGGGTGGGAGGGGGTGGAGGGGGTAACATAGGAAAAATGCGTCAGGTGCGTCAGGTGCGTCAGTGATTGGTTGACAGGCACCGCTAGGAGCGGTATAAAGGGCGCATCGGGACGGGATGGCCGGACCGGA
>CAZZDD010000217.1:0-1984 GCA_964652185.1 uncultured Candidatus Peribacteria bacterium
GGGCCGGCGTCGGCGCCGCCCTCGCGGAAATGCTTGAGGGACATGGAGAGGCAGTCCGCTTGGTCGGCCGTGCTGGAGTTCGGGAAGCCGGCGATTTCCGTCTCAAAGTCGGTCAGCCAATCCGCCGCCTCTGGCAACCAGACATTACCGGCTTCGATCGCCGGAGATTCCACGCCGAGACGGGTGAGCTTGTCCGCGTCAGGCTCCATGGACAGGAGCGGCATGGAGGTCTGCTCGCCCAACTCCTGCAAGAGACTGCTGCCGGTGGACTTGTCCTCGATGAGCACGGCGTGCGGAGGCGTGAGGTTCGCGCAGCACCACGCATGCTCAGATACCACCGTGCGCTTTCCTTCCGGGTATCCCATCCAACGCCTGACAACCCGAACCAGGTAAGCGCCGGTCTTCGTCCGTACCCAGGTCATTCCGACCCAGGGGGCGTTCACCAGTTCCTTGCCCTTCTGCGCCGTGTCCCACGCCTGAAGCACCTCGGTCCATTGATCCTGGCTCGGGAGCACCCGGTAGCGCCGGAACCATGCGAGATTGACCATGCCGCCTTCGAGCGGGGCGGGACGCTGCTGGAGCTGGGACGCTATGCCGAAGCTGCCGAGGTTGCGCTTCTGCTCCTCCACCCATTCCCGCGGGAACCGATCCGGCCAATAGAGTTCGGCGGGCAGCTTCCGTGGATCGCGGAAACCGATCTCCGGCAGTTCACAGACATCCTCAGGCTCGAACTCGCAGGGAATGCGGAGGTGTGCCCAACCGCCCTTCTTCAGTAGGTGGCCGGATGCATCGTCAATGTGGACGCGCTGCTGGACACAGATGACGGTGGAGCGCTCGGGATCGTTGAGGCGCGTGCTGATCTTCTGGTCCCAGGCGTCCATGACTTCCTGGCGCCCGGCCTCACTGAACATGTCGTCGGCAGAATTTGCGTCGTCGATAATTATGCAGTCCGCCCCCTCGCCTGTGACCCCTGCGGTCACGCCGAAGGGAATGCGATGCCCGGTCGCCGTAGTCTCGAATTTGGTTTTGACGTTCTGGTCCCCGGCGAGCGTCACCGTGTCACCCCAGCCGTGCTGGAACCACGGGCTCTCGATCAGACGCCGCATGCGCAGTGCATCCCGAACGGCGAGGCCCATCGAGTGGGAGCCCGTTAGTAGGCGAAGGCCGGGGGAACGAGACGCCCAAAGCCAAGCCGGGAACGCGACCGAGATCAGGGTCGATTTCCCGCTTCGATAGGGGATGTTGATGACGAGGCGTCGGATACGCCCGTCCGCCACGGCTTCCAGAGCGTCCGCGATGGCTCGGATATGCCATGGCGTCTGGCACTTGCGGCCTGGCTCCAGCAGCGGCCACGCCGCCTTGTAGAAAGTCAGCAGCGATCGTGTCGCCTGCTTGTAGAGCAGGGCTTCCTTGACCGCGGTGTGCTCGGCCAGCAGGGCATGGCGGGATGGCACGCTGCCCATGGCGGGTTATTCTTCGCTCAGGGCTTCGTCGAGTTCCGCTTGGCGCTTCCGCAGGTCTTCCTCGCTCATGGTGAGGAAAATCTTGAGGTCTTTGCCGTCCGCCCCGGTGTGCTTCACGTCCACCTTGTCGTTCCAGTCCAGGTAGACCGACGCCATCTGCTTCAAGGCACCCCAGTGCCCGGATTCGGCCAGTGTCCTGATGCGATTCGAGGTCCAGACGGCACCGCTGGCCAGCCCCTCGTCCAGCTCGGCCCGATAGTGCGTCATCAGGGTTTCCCGGTGGATTCCGATGATCGCTGCGATATGGCGGTGCGGAATGCCCCGGTTGGCCATGCCCTTGACGTGGCGCCGCTGCTCCTCGGAGGGAACGTGCGGAGGCCGCCCCATGACTGTGGCAGGCTTGTCGTCCTCATCTTCGGGGCTTTGGTCGGAAAAGTTGGACACGGCGCTTAGCCTGCCCCCTGCTGGCGCAGGCAGTAGCCCTGCCCTTCCGCCGCGTAGATCGGGTGGCCGCGCTTGCG
>CAZZDD010000218.1:0-1945 GCA_964652185.1 uncultured Candidatus Peribacteria bacterium
AGCGTTGGGCCGAGCAGGCGCAGAGATACCGCGAGGTGATCGGAATACGCGCTCTACGCTCGCCTGGGCTCGAAATAGGGGTATCCGGTCACGACCCTGACCCGAGTTCTGAGGCTGGAACGCAACAGGCCAAAATCGAGACCGAGATTATGGCGAAATTCGACAAGGCGCATGAGGCGCTGTTGAAGGCAGGAATGCGAGCCGAGCGGTATGTCAGGCAGGTATGTGAGCAGAACGAAATCCTGACCGTATCCGAGCGCATGGTTATGGCCTGTGGATTATCTGCGCTGGTCGACCACTATGCGTTGACAAATCGGCGGAAGTAGCGGATGTCAGATAGGTCCGCTCCGATTTGCGCCCTGGCCCCCGCCGGGGCGTTTTCATTTCCGGCCGCCGACAACTCTCAGCGCATCGCGGATGTTTGCCGGTCCCAAGGGATAAGCCCACAGGGCAAAGCGCGCGGTTATCAAACAGTTAGTCCAGGTGCGACCGGCCATTTCGGCCCCGAACCCATGGCGAGCAAGTGTCTAAAACACCGTCACAAATCAAATCATTGGCACGCGGCCACACCGAAAAGGCGATTAACGTTCTAGTCGGCGTTATGAACCAGCCGCAAGCCCCTCCGGCTGCTCGTGTTTCTGCGGCGACGGCGCTACTCGACCGTGGCTGGGGTAAGCCAGCTCAGGCCATTGTCGGCGGGGACGAGGACGACCCGGCTATCCAGACCGTGACCAGGATTGAGTTGGTCGGTGTCCGCCCTGCAAATAAAGATACCTGACAAGCTCGTTCCGGTCTTTACCGGCGAGGCCATGTACCGGGGTGCATACGGAGGGCGTGGGTCAGCTAAGACCCGGACGTTTGCGAAAATGGCAGCCGTGCGCGGCGTGGTGTGCGCGGATGCCGATGAGTCCGGCGTGATCGTCTGCGGGCGTGAGTTCATGAACTCGCTTGACGACAGCTCGCTAGCCGAGGTCAAGGCGGCGATCCTGGACGAGCCGTGGCTGGCCTCGAAATACGATGTCGGGGAAAAGTACGTCCGCACCAAGGATGGGCGGATCAGCTTCGCGTTTATCGGCCTTCGGCATAACCTGGATTCGATCAAATCGAAGTCCAGGATCAGGCTGTTATGGGTTGACGAGGCCGAGCCTGTATCTGAAACGGCTTGGTCGAAGGCCATCCCGACCGTTCGCGAAGAAGGCGCGGAAATCTGGGTTACGTGGAACCCGGAGCGCAAGAAAAGCGCGACGCACAAGCGGTTCCGAGAGTCCCCGCCTGACGGGGCTAAAATCGTCCAGATGAACTGGCGGGACAATCCGTGGTTCCCGTCAACGCTGGAAAAGACAAGGCTTGAAGATAAAGAGAAGCGTCCCGACCAATACGAGCATGTTTGGGAGGGTGATTTCGTTACCGCTGTTGAAGGTGCCTACTACGCCAGGCACTTGACCGAGGCCAGAGAGCAGGGCCGCATCGGGTTCTTCGCCAAAGACCCGCTGATGACAGTGCGGGCGTTTTGGGACATCGGCGGGACCGGCAAGAAGGCGGACGCGACCGCAATTTGGATCGCGCAATTCATCGCAGGCGAAATCCGAGTTCTGGATTATTACGAAGCGGTTGGGCAGCCGCTCGGCACGCACATTGATTGGCTGCGCAGGCGTGGTTGGGGGAATGCCCTGTGTGTCCTGCCGCACGACGGCAGCACGCATGACCGCGTTTATGACGTGTCTTACGAGAGCGCGCTGAACGCGGCGCAATTCGAAACGCTTGTTATTCCGAACCAAGGCCCCGGTGCCGCAAAGATGCGGATCGAAGCCGGGAGGCGGTTGTTCTCGTCGATTCGGTTCAATGAAAGCACCACGGAATCCGGGCGCGACGCTCTCGGCTGGTATCACGAGAAAAAGTCTGACGATGACCGCGAGGCCCTGCTTGGGCCGGAACACGATTGGTC
>CAZZDD010000219.1:0-1944 GCA_964652185.1 uncultured Candidatus Peribacteria bacterium
AGCGCCTTCGCCGAGCGCTCGATCAGCGCGTCGAGCTTCTTGCGGAGGCGGTCAGCGGCGCTTGCCACGCGACACCGTGGCTTTGGCGTCGGCCTGAGCAGGCGTCGCGATGGAGACCGTCGGGCCCTGTGCTGTGACTCGAACAGCCACGATCTTGTCGTTGCCGTGGTTGGCGACAACATCGCGCCGCTCTGGCGCATCGAGCTTCTCGACGGCCTGCTTCGCACGACGCAGCGGCACGGGGGCCGTGTGATCCGCCTTGCCGCTCGCCCACAGTTCCCAGTGCTTCGCCGCCGTCATCTGACCGACGGGCAGCGGGGCGCCCTTGCGGTACTCGACGCCGGAGAACTTGAGCGTCTGCGTCGCGAACAGCGGTGCACGCTTCTCGTACTTGCGCACGACGAGCCCGCCGCGCGGCCATGCCTTGTCAGCGGGCAGGACCGCCACGGCTTACGCCACCAGCGTCTTGAGGCGGATGCCGAGGTCGGCCGCCGTGATCTTGTGGCGGTAGTTCGCCTCGATCTCGATGAGGTCGACGTGCGGCTTGAAGTCCGGCCAGCGCAGCATGCGCGCGCCGCGCGCGTCGGTCCCCGGACGGTTCCAGGTGAACGTGCGCAGCGCGGTGGGCTTCTTCCAGCCCGGCGACGGGTTGCGGTGCATCAGCAACCCTTCCTTGCCGATGATGAACGCGCCGGTGTGCGCGTCCGAGGCCGTCTCCTCGTCGGTGTTGTGGACGGCCGAGCCGACCACGATCTCGTCGAGCTCCATCAGCTCGGCGACGAGCTGGAGCGTCACCTTCGCCGGCGACCCGTTGGTGGAGCCGCCCGAGATGCGCGCGACGATCGCCGACGAGTTCTTGAGCTTCTTCCACACGTCCGCGCCGATGACGAGGACGTTGGGGTAGAGGCCGGTGCGGACCTTCATGTACTCGCGGTAGTACGCGATGTCCTCGAGCGGGGACGCGTTGTCGTCGTCCCACTGAGCGATCGTGCTCGAGCCGTACGCCGACGCCGACGTGTTGCCGGTGACGTCGAGGCCCCAGACGGAGTCGACGAACGCCGTCGCGGCGAGCGAGCGCTCGCGACGAATCATCTCGAGGTTCGTGAGGAACTCCGCGGCGTCCTGATCGTTGTCGATCGGCATGTCCGTGTTGTCCTCGACCTGGTCGTCCATCGGCTTGCCGAGCGACCAGGTGTCGACGCCGTACAGTGTCTTGGTCAGGCGATACCCGGCCATCGGGATGTCGCCACCCTCGCCGCGCATCTTCATCTCGTCGCGGAACCAGGCGCCCTTCAGGTACTCCCAGTAGTAGCCGGTCGCCTTGGGCGAGCCGACGGCCGGAGCCACCCGATCCGCGACGAAGTCCATCGCGTCGTTCGAGTACTTCGTCGAGAAGTCCGTGAGCGCCGTGTTGATGTGAAGATCTGCTCGCGTCGGATTCGACTTCGCGATCGAGACAAGACCGTTGGAGGGGTTCGCCATGGTTGCTGCTCCGAGTTGGTGCTTGGTGGTGGGTTACTAGGTCGCGTCTCGTGCCGTCGCGATGAACACGACTTCGAGGATGTCGCCGTCACCGCCGGACGTTCCGATGGAGCGGCAGATCGAGTACTGCGCCGACGTCGACGCCTGCGCGCGACCGTCGGCCTTGGTGCCGAGCGCGGTGCCCGGCGTGGCGAGCGCGCCGCCCGCGACGAGCTTGGACGTACCGCCGACGGCGACGACCGCCGCCTTGACGTACGTGCCGTCCGGCGCGTTCTGCAGGATGCCGATCGGGACGTCGGTGGTCGCCGAGCAGGCGACGACGTTGCCCGAGCCGTCGAGCTTGACGAAGTGGTACTGCTTCGCGGACAGGTCCGCGCCAGCCTGGAGGCCGGGGATGGTGTCGGTCGGGTGCGAGGTCGCCATGATGTGCTCCGTGTTCGGTGGTGTGGGTGAGGCGGACTA
>CAZZDD010000220.1:0-1937 GCA_964652185.1 uncultured Candidatus Peribacteria bacterium
CTCGTCGTCACCGCGGCGATAGCGCGGCTGATGTGCGGCTCACAATGCGGCCAGAACGTCTCGACGAGATCGAGCGGCACGCGGTCAAGGACGATCACAGGGACGGCGTGTCAGGGATTTGCGCCTTGAGGCTTTCGATCTCTGCGACCGCAGCCTCGAACGCTGCTTTCAGTTCCGCCGCATCGCCGGCAAGGGCCAGCGTCCGACGCGCCCAGTAGTCGAGCGCAAGTTCCAGTTCCCGCTTCTCAGCGAGTTCACGAGGAGTCATGATTTAGCCTTGATTTCGTGGCCTAGTGGGCCACATGCCTAAGACTGATCCAGTGCGGTTCAGGCCCGAACCGGAAGAATTGGCAGCGCTTCAGAAGGCCGCGAAAGCGGAGCGCCGGCCAGTGTCGCAGATCGTTGCCATCGCCGTGGCCGAATGGCTGGCGCGTAATGGCTTTCTCAAACCGGAGGACCGACTATGAAGGGCATCGCCTTGGCGCTTTGCGCCTTACTGCTCCCTGCGCCAGCTTTTGCCGGCGAATGGATGGGCTCCATCAACTACGGCTGCCGCGTGTGCAGTTTCGAATGGTCTTCGCCGCTCAAGCAGGGGAAGAACGTCATCCAGACGAACCGGGGCAAGATGGTTGCCCACCGCGACGGCAACAAGGTCAAATTCACCGGCCCCGGCGGGACCGGAAAGGGCGCCGTCCACCGCGGGCACTTCATCGGCAGCTTCAAGACGTCGGGCGGCTCGAAGGCCACCATCCACGGCACCAAGTCCAGAGGGAAGGGGCGCTAAGCCCCTTCCACCGCCGCCACGCGACGCCGTAGGCTTTGCAGTTCGGCAATGATGAATGGCTCAAGCCTGCCGTACTGCATCATCCACGGCTTGAAGTCTTCATCGTCGGGGGACACCCCGTCCGGAGACCCGACCGTGACAACCTCCGGCACGACGTCGTAGACGTCTTGGGCGATGAACCCGAAGTCGCTGGCGCCGCTCCGCCAGCGGAAGCGGATGGGCTCCAAAGCGTCGATGACGGACCCCGAGTCGGTGATCGGCCGGCGGTCGCCTTCCGGCTTGAGGCGGCCATCCGACGTCTCGTTGTACGAGACGCTATCGGAAGCGCCCGTGATCGATCCGGTCAGATCGCCGCCAGCTCGGAATGCGACGTACGTGTCCAGGCTGGCACCGCCCTTTGCCACCTGAATCCCAGGCTGCGAGCTGACGTCCTTGTTGATGAGAAGGCCGGACCCCGACCCCGGCTCAATGGTCTGGCCGGTCGAAAACGTGTTCACGGTGCTGAGGAGTGGGATGACCGCGCCGCTGGTCCCGATGTTTCTGGTCGCGGCAGTCCCAAGGCCAAGGGCCGTTCGGAGGTTGCTGGCGCTTGACGTGCTCAACAGCCCGCTCATGTACGAATTGACCGTCGTGCCCTTGATGACCACGGTGTCGCCGGAGCCGTCGCCGACCGTCACGGACCCAGTCATTGTGACTGTGCTGCTGAAGGTGTTTGCACCGCTCCACGTATTGCTCCCAGAGAGCGTGCCATACGACCCACCGGACACGGCAGTCCCGAGCAGCACGTAGTAGGTGCCATCGTGCGCAACGTCGTAGATGCCGCCCTGCACGATATCGCCGGCACTGAGGTCGTCGCCGTTGAGACGCTTGACCGCCACCGCGCCGAGGCTGTCCACGTTGAGCGTCGTCGCCCCCGTGTTGGTGGCCCCCGCCTTGAAGCGCAGCGAGAAGCCGGCCGCCTGATGACCGCTTGAAATGCTTCGATTGGTGGTCAGGGTTTGTGCGTTTGCCGTGCCGCCGGAGGTCAGCCCGCCATCGGTGTCCAGCACGTACTTCTTGACAGCGGCCATGACGCCGCGGACCCAGTCGTCGACATTGGTCGGGCTGGACGTGTTGGCGACCGTGCCGATGGTCGAATCTGCGCCATCGTTCG
>CAZZDD010000221.1:0-1925 GCA_964652185.1 uncultured Candidatus Peribacteria bacterium
CTCACGTTCGCCGCGTTCGCGTTCTCGGCGTTGGTGGCAGCCGTCGAACGACCCGCGCGCATGCTCGGCCTACCGAACAATTACCCGGTCACCATTCCCCTCATCGCCGTCGTCGCGACGGCCGTCAGTGTGCTGCGCAACGAACCGATGAAGCGCCTGGCGCTCGCAGGAGCCGGACTCATGGTCCTGAGCATCGGACTACTTATGACGATCTGAGGTGAAATTTCCGCAGGGCCAATAGGATAAGCGGCAATATTGACGGTAAACAATACTATTGAGTAACAATAAAAGTGTCGATAGGATGACAGGCACCCCCGCTCCGTTCCACCATCGACGCTGTAGTGAGGCCGCTGATTCTTTATTTCCGTTTCGGGAGAGGGGTCAGCGCCTCTCCCTACACACGTAGCCGAAAGGACGAGCATGTATGCGCATCACTTACTGTTGAAATGGAAAAGCAACACGAACAATACGTTGTTCATCAACCCGTACGGAGTGTACGGCATCTGCGCGCTTCTCTGCATCAGGAGGGGCGGCCAGCACCACGAAATCCCCATCTACCTTCCTCAAGAGATCGGCCTCGCGGTCGACGTCTTCGAAAGGGCTTGGTACGAGCAGGGCGAAGAATGGGAGCCGATCGACATATTCATCGGCGGCATGCCTGTGAATGCCAAAGCATTCTGGCTGCCCATGGGTTCGCTCATTTGGGTCGAACAAGATCTGATGGGGGCGCCCTGCGACAGCTGCCAATTCACGACTCTGACGAAAGAAGAATGGATTCAATCGAAGGAAGATCGTGTGCTCGCAAGCACGTCATGACTCACGGCAACGTGTAGGAAGCCAACTCAGGAGTAAGCCTTTGTGCTTGCTCCTGATTTTTCGTGTGCGGATTACAGATATACGCAGTCTTCACCGATCTCGATCCAATACCCGCCGCCGAGGAGCGGGCCTTTGTACGGGCACCAATTCTCGCACACTTCCTTCTCCTCATCGGTCAAACCGTCGCGCTCGCTGGGCGCGCAGTAGGCCGTTCCCTCCTGTGGAAGCTCCCCGAAAGCGCCGCACTGCCACTCCGGCACGTCGCCACAGGGATCGTACGTGAAAACGAATGCGGTCAAAGCGATGACGGACACGATCGATGAAGCCGCGAACACCTTCGCATCGCGGCCGCGCTTGGTGAGGGCGAGGTATGAAGGAATCACGAAGATGGCGGCGACACCGAGGAGCACCGGCGCCATTTGGATCAATGTTCCCGAGAGCGTGTCGCTCGTGTATTCATCGAGCACGAGCGATAGGCCGTAGAACACGGCGACGATCAGCACAAACGATTGGATAAAGCCGCCGAGGATGAGGAGGAGGGTGCGTTTCATGACGCGTGCATCGTACATGCGCGCATCATACCCTCACCATCCCCCTCCACCCCCTCGCCGCGTAATAGGAATCTGCGCCGTTGTGGTACGTGAAGACGTGCTTGTAGCGACTGTCGCAGAAGATCGCGCCACCGTGTTTACGGATTGCCTCAGGAGTTTCCACCCAGCTCGATGTCGTCGTATCGAACTCCCCGAACTCCTGCAGCAACCAATACTGTTCTTCGGTGAGGATCTCCACGCCCATGTCCTTCGCCATCTCAAGCGCGCTTGTTTTCGGCGGATGCTCCTTGCGACCCGTGCGCGATGCTTTGTCGTAGCAGCAGCTACGGCGCCCCTTCGGACTTTGCTGCGCGCAGTCGACGAAGGTGATCGCAGTCCCCTTCTCCAACGTCACCACGTCCGGCTCGCCGCCCGTCTCTTCCATCTGCCACAGCGCCGCGAGCTGATCAGGCTTGGCTTTCTGGAGCTTCGCTTCGACCGTTGCCCACTTCACGCCCTTGTGGCGCTCCGGGTGCTTTACGAAGCGGGATCCGAGGGTTTTGAGGAGATCTTCGCGCT
>CAZZDD010000222.1:0-1918 GCA_964652185.1 uncultured Candidatus Peribacteria bacterium
AGCCGGCCTGGATGTCAGCGGCGAGCTTCGCTGCGGCGTCGGTCGTGCCGACGATCGCGTTCGAGTATTGGCCGCGGAGGATGCGCTCCTCGATCGCGGTGATCGAGTTCTGCGATTCGAGCCAGGCGACCACGTCGTCGTAGCTGATTCCGACCTGACGCGCGATCAGGTTCAAGAGCGAGCGCATCTCGCGTTCGCTCATTTCGGGCGCTCCTCGACGTGCCAGCCATCGCACACGGCGCACTCGTAAACGTGCGGTCGCGATCGCCCCTCGCGATGTAAACGAAGTTCGATGCTACGCGCCGCTGACCGAGTCGAGTAACGCACACGAGACGCGCACCGCTCGGCACTGCGGTCGCGTGGATCTGTGGCGTGCTCGACCGCAATCTTCCACCACGTTGTCTTCCATGCATCGAACCATGTGGACATGGCACGTTCGCTCATCGGTCACCCGCCCGCCGCGCGGCACATGCACTCGAACACCGCGCCGATACCAGTCGGATCGGTCACGCCGTCTGCCGCGATCGTGTACGTCGCGCCGCCGTGAACGATCGAATCACCCGCACGCGGCTCGATGCCGTCGGGCAGCGTCGCGCCGAGGATCGTGAAGCCGATGAACTTCGTCCGCGCCTGGGCGCCAGACAGCTGTGCGTTCTGCCAGAACTGCCAGTACGCCGAGCGCTTCACGCCCTGTCGTCCCTTGCACGGATAGCTCGCCGTCGTCGGGTTGTTGCCGCCCGTGAGCGCGATCGGATCGCGCGTTCCGCCTGTCGTTCGTACGAGCGTGAGCGCACCGAAGCCAATCAGCGACTGGCCGCCGAGTCCCTGTGCGAGCAGCTTGGCGAGTTGGTTAGGCACGCTCTGCTCCAAGCAACGGCACGCTTCCACGTCGACCGTCTGTAGACGTGAACTCTCCGTAGTAGAGAACTTCCACGGCGTGACCGTTGGGCGGCTCGTCGTTCCAGCGTACGGAGATCGTGTGCTGCGTCGGCTCGCTGACTACAGTGGCGAATCCACCAGCGCGTGTGAACAAGACCTGGCCAACTTGCAGTCCAAGGAGACGCAGGTCCTGATCTCCGTCTGTGCTTTCGATCTTGCCGTCGACGACCGTGAACTGTCCGTAGACTCCACAGCGCACACCCTTGTGAAATACAGTCTGCATCACCACGGCTCCTTCCGGCCGTTCGCGTACGACGAGAACGGGTTGCAGTCCGATCCGGTGACGCCGCGTCCGCCGCCCACAGAGAGCGACGGCATCGCAAGGTACTCGCCGATCAGCTTCATCACGATCGGCGGCAGCAGCGTCGCCGTGCCACGCTCCGACGACGTCGGCGAGAAGAACGTCACCTGCGCGCCGCCAGCGCCCATGCTCTGGATGTTCGATCCCTGGTCGAACACCGTGAACACGCTCTCGTCGGTAAGGCCGATGTTCGCCAGCTCATACTGCGCGGCGCGGAACGGGAATGCCGCGTCGCCGACAGAGCCATCTGCGAGGTCGAGCGCATCACGCGCCGCGAACGTCTCGTAGTCCGACTCCCACGCCATCGAGTCGAGTAGGCGACCAGCGCGCACGAGCAGACGCTGCAGCGCTTCGTCCGAGGCGACGTCGTCCCACGCGTCCGTAGATGAACCGAGGTACGAGAGTGCGCCGGCAAGCGATCCGTAGATGCGCGCCTGCGCCGTGTTTGCGAACGTCAGCGTAGCGCTCATTCGGGTTGCTCCTCTTTGGCCGGATCGGTGACTGGATCCGTCGGCTCCTCGGCAGTGGCTTCCTCGTCGGGTTTGTCGTCGGGCTTCGAGCTACCCGAGTCGCCAGCAGGAGGCGCGCCACCGAACGGCGCGCCGCCGAACGGGAACCGCGGTGCCGTCGGCTCCGGCGCGTCTTCCCACGGCACCTCGAGCTGCGCGTAGATCGCCT
>CAZZDD010000223.1:0-1914 GCA_964652185.1 uncultured Candidatus Peribacteria bacterium
GCTCTGTAGGACAGTTAAGGCAGGCGATCCGCGTGTACGCCATGCGGGAAGTCGACGAGTGCATCCTACTCGACATCGGCGCCACGCCTGCCGGTAGAGGCCCGGACTACACCTTCGTCCGTGAGTTTGCCGGGGAGTGGTTCAGTCCCGTCTGTGTTGGTGGTGGCGTCTCAAACCTCGATCACATCCGCCAGCTTCTCGCCAATGGCGCGGATAAGGTCTCGATCAACTCTGCTGCGGTCTGGCAGCCTGGCCTGATCAACGAAGCGGCCACACGTTTTGGATCTCAGGCGATCGTCGTCTCGATCGACGTCAAGAACAGTTACGTCCACACCGATTGCGGCAAGGTCAACACGGGGATTGATCCCGTCAAGTTCGCACTCGAGATGGAGTCTCGCGGCGCTGGAGAAATCCTGCTCAACGCCATCGACAAGGACGGCACGCTGAGTGGGTATGATCTCGACCTCGTCGAGAGCGTGTCCGGCGCCGCCAGTATTCCGGTGATCGCATGTGGCGGCGCCGGCAGCTATGAGGATCTGAGGCTTGCGCTTGAGGCGGGTGCCCATGCCGTCGCGGCGAGCGCTCTCTGGGTGTTCACCGACTGCACGCCCGCTGGCGCCGCGGACTATCTCGCCAGCCATGGCATTCCGGTACGAAGAAGGATAGCGGCATGACTGAAGGCAAGAGGGTCTACCGAGGCGTCGAGCTGCCCGACGGCATGACGCCAGAGTGCCTGGACGCACTGGCTTCGCTGTTCGCTGATTTTGCGGACGATCTCTTGAAGTTGCATGGCGAGGATGCGACGCCCGCTCAAGCGGCTGTCATGGCGTTTGAGGCTGCGACGCGTGGCAGGCCGAAAATCGAAATCACACAAGGAATGATTGAAGCGGGCGCTGGCGTGATTTTGGATGAATGCCAAGGGACGGGCTGGTCGTCTGAGGAAGTGGCGAAAGCCGTCTTTCTTGCGATGGCACGCGCTTCGACATGATCCAAGAGTGGCCTCAACCGGACGACTTTAAGGACTTGGCGATCATCGAGTCTGAATGCGTGCAGGATGGCATCGCACATTTCTACCACTCTGCCATGTCGAGTTCATATCGACAAGGCAAGCGACCAGAAGTCGCTGCTGTCCGGTGGAACACCCAGGGCGTAGAGATTGTCATCGGCTATCAAGGCCGAAGGCAGAGCCATTACTTTCCGTACCTGCCCATCCGCATCGCTTAGATAGCGCTCTGACATTTCGATGGAATCCCGGAGCGAGCAATCGCAGCCGGTTGTTTCGTGCGTCCCGCTCATCCCTAGCCAGCAACAGCAACAGCACAAAGGGAACCTCTATGGCTACCTACTACAGCAACAAGAAGGACATCGTCGTTTCGTTGCACGGTCGCAAGGCCGGCATCGACTTCGACGATCAGTTGACGGGCCTCAATGGCGTGCGAGCTCCCGTGGAGCTTTCGACCGGCACCGAGGCCCTGCGTACCCACGGCGTGAGCGTTCTTTCTGGCACCACGGCTGTCTGGACCCTCGGGGCTCCGCCGGCCATTGGCGCCATGAAGACGATCATCAACGGGTCGTCCCTGTCGACCGCCACCCTGTCGGTGGTGCGGTCAAGTTCGAGCTCTGGCGTCACCTTCGGCGGTTCTACGGCCAACGGCGGCGGCGGCGTTCGCATCAACCTCTTGAACAACGGTTCTGGCGTCACCCTCGTCGGCGTCTCGTCGGTGGCTTGGATGCCGCTCACGATGCAGTCGAGCTTGTTCCAGACCGTCTCCACCTCCTCGTAAGGAACCATCACCGTGAAGAAGATCGCACTGCTCGGAAGCGCACCTAGTTCAATCCAGCTTGCGCCCTTCGATGACCCTTCGTGGACGATCTGGTCGTGCTCCCCAGGGGCACGACCCTTTCTTCGCAGGA
>CAZZDD010000224.1:0-1876 GCA_964652185.1 uncultured Candidatus Peribacteria bacterium
TTACCCTACTATACCTTATGCGGTATTTGCTTTTGGCATGGAACTTGCCGCCTAAGTCCTTGAATACGTTAGCCCTAGAATCCTCGCCTTCCCCGCCAAGGCCGACTCAGGAAGCGGCGGATCAAGATGTAGAGTCAAGACCGGATGATTTTCCGCCTCAGAGCAAGAGGCGTGCCATAGGTGCCCATTCCGCCCACCCAACCGCCCAGGAGGCCATATGATCGACGCGAGAATCACAGATCAGCCGGCGCGGCATGATCACGATGCGGACTATGCCGCTCTGCTCACGGCAGTGCGCGGATCGTTCGATGCCGTCGCACGCGAGGCGCCCGCGATGCTCACGGTGGACACTGAGGGGCTGTGGGATGCCTACCTCGACGGGCTACCGGCCGAGCGTCAGGTCCACACCTGCCATGCCTGCCGAACCTTCATGCGGCGCTTCGGCGGCGCCGTGACGGTCGGGGATGACGGCCGCCTTCGCTCGGCGCTGTGGTGCAGCGATGTCGCTCCCGACTTCTACGGGCCGGCCCTCAACACCATGCGGCGGTTGGTCGAATCTCGGCCGGTCGGCGGCGTCCTCATCGCGAAGGAAGCAACCTGGGGCGTCCCGGCCACCGGAGCATGGGCGCACTTCGCCGTCACGCCGCCGGCCCGCCTACTCCACCGCGACCGCCTTCTGACGCCCGGCCAGGCCGCAGCCGCACGCCGCGAAGATCGCGGGACGGTGGCGCGCGCGCTGGCAGAATTCCCCCCGCCCCTACTGGAACAGGCGTTGCGGGTGTTGGAAGCCGACGCTCTGACGCGGGCCGAGAGATTCATCGCGCCGGTTCGGTGGCTGCTGGATCTGCACACCGCTCGTGCTGCGGCGCCCGGCAAGGCGACGCGCGAAAACCTGCTGTGGCGCGCGGTCGCATCCGCCCCGCCCGGCTTCTGCCATCCGCGCTCTGGCGTCATCGGAACGCTGTTGGAGGACATCGCTGCGGGCCTGCCGTTCGACGACATCAAGCGCCGCTGGGCCGACAAGATGCATCCGCTCCGCTACCAGCGTCCGCAGGCCGCGCCCTCGGCTGGCAACATCGCGGAGGCCGAGCGCCGCGTGAGGGAACTAGGCATCGCGCCGTCGCTTGAACGTCGCTTCGCGCTGCTGTCCGAAATCGCAGACAAGGCGATGTGGCTGCCGAAGCGGTCCGACGCGCCGAAGCCGACCGAAGGCGTATTCGGTCATCTGGCGCCGAAGGACCAGCGCGCAACGGCGCCGTTGGAAATCCAGGCGCCCGTGATGACGTGGGAGAAGTTCGCACGGACTGTGCTGCCGACTGCCGACGCTCTCGAATTGCTCGCGCCCGCGCACGGCAGCTACATGGCGATGGTGACGGCGGCCCACGCCGACGCGCCGCCCATCCTGCGCTGGGACCGCGACGACGCGCGCAACTCGGCCTCGGTGTACGTCTATCACGGCGGGTCTATGGCGGCGGCTTGGGGGTTGGCCTCGGGGTGGGTTCCGGTAGAGGCCGTGGCAGCGCGACCGAACCTTTGGGGCGATCGGCCGATGCCTCACTTGGGCGACGGGATCATCATGGTTCTGCGCGGGGCCGAGGACAGCCGCACGGGGCAGGGCAATGCGCTGTTCCCTGAGAACCTGCGCGACGACTTGCACGCCATCCGCGCGACGATTGAAGCCTATTCCAGATGCGCCGAGATCGGCCGCCCCGAAGGGCAGAAGGCGTCAGGCTATGGCGTGAGCAAGGGCGCCGTGAATGTGAAACTTCGCGTCAGAGCGGGCGGCGGGTGGACGGTCCACACCATCGACCGATGGGACTGAAACACAAAAAGCCGGCCAGGGCTGCCCCCGGCCGGCTCTGTGATGGTTCTCCGG
>CAZZDD010000225.1:0-1864 GCA_964652185.1 uncultured Candidatus Peribacteria bacterium
TTCTTCGAAGTTATCCCAAAATCTTAAAAGTTCCTCAAAATTAAATTCAGGTTTATCAAAACTTACATATAAATTTTGAACTGTTACTTCTTTTTCGAGACGCTTATGTCTATATCTCTTCCCCACTACTGGCATTTCGGATTCTCCTAATAATAAGTTAACGGATTCAACGAGGCAGCTTGTTCGATATTTTTCAATATCATCTCAAGACTAATTTCCTCTCCACCAGCGAGCTTCCTGCCCGCTTTGTATACTCTAGCTCCTTCCATTGCGATATTGATTGCAGCGTTCAAGTCTCGATCATGTTCTGATTCACAACCGCTACACTTCCAGTTTCTATCACTCAACTTCAGATCACTATTTACAACTCCGCATGATGAACAAATTTTCGAGCTTGGGTAAAAGCGTCCAATCTCAATTACTTGCTTGCCAACATCAGCGGCTTTGTATTTCAAAAAAGTTCCAAACTGACTCCAGCCACAATCAGCAATACTCTTCGCCAATTTATGATTTTTCATCATGTTTGAAACTGCTAACGACTCAACTGAAATAGCTGTTTGGTTATCACAACTATTGACAATCCGTCTTGAAACCTTGTGAGCAAAATCTAATCTTTGATTAGCAATCTTCTTATGAATCCTGCCAACCATCTTCTTAGCCTGCTCTCTCTTCTTACTTCCTTTAACTCTTCGAGCTAAAGCTTTTTGCCACTTTCTTAGTCTTCTTTCATGGGTTTTAGTGAATTTCATATTCTTCACCTTCTCACCATTGCTCAAAATCACAAAATCCTTAATACCCAAATCAACCCCTAGAACATTATTAACCTCTTGTTCAGGAGTTTCTTTTTTACTATTATCAAACAAAATACTCACATAATATCCGGTAGCGTCTTTTGATATTGTAAAGGTTTTAGTTTCGCCTTCGAGTCTTTTTCCACCCCTAAACTTCACTAATTTAATCTTTGGAAAGCTAATCTGATTTTCTAATAAAATACAATTGCTTATGGCAGAAAATGATTTTTTGCTATTTTTCTTTTTAAACTTCGGATAACCTTTTTTTTTCTGAAAAAATTTACTGTAAGCGTCGGCTAAATTATGACAGACAATTTGCAGTGATTGAGCATTAGCTTCTTTTAACCAAGGAAATTGTTTTTTTAATTTAGGTAAATAACTCTGCATATCATAACCAGATAATCCCTTACCAGTTCTATGATACTTCTTTTGATTAATCTCTATCATTTTATTATAAACAAAACGGCAGCACCCAAAATTAGCGTCTAGTGCTTTTTGCTGGGTTTTGTTTGGATAGATTTTAACTTTAAATGCTTTCATAAAAACATTATCGCATCTTACTTTTTTAAGTGCAACATCTTTTTACTTAAAAAGGTTAATAACTATTATTTGCATTTTATTTGTCATAAATCTATTCTCCTTTGATTTTAGTTGGTAATTCTGGCAATGGCATCCAGTGGGTTACGAAGTCTTGATATTCTCGCCCATCATCACCGATAATTATTAAATCTGTACCGCAATTTGCTTTAGTATCCACAAATGCTTTCATAGCTATTTTAGCTGTTGCAACTAATACCCACTTTCCAATTTCAGCACTCTCAATCGGCAACCATCCATTCCCCTCAAGCTCCTTAACCTTAGCTTCAAGCTCCCCATTCTTAGCTAGGAGGGCTTGGTTTTCTGCTTGAAGCTCTTTGATGATTAAGAGGGATTTTTCAGCGACTCTTTTGCTTCCATGATCATCACCTATATCATACGCATTGTCGTAACTTTCCACATCTAAACAATCATAATCTTTAACCTCCATTACCGCAATTTTCTCTATTTCCGAGATTCTCTCGCTTAGTGTTTTA
>CAZZDD010000226.1:0-1862 GCA_964652185.1 uncultured Candidatus Peribacteria bacterium
GGACCAGGATGGATAAAATTAGTTTTTTCATGTGTGGTATTGTTTTGGGTGGTTTAGGAACGGGTGAACTTATAAAAAGCGCACCCGTTTTCTAGTGTTTCTATGTTATACAAGAACCAATTCGCCCTCTCGCACTCTCTCAAAATGCTTACTAAGTTCTAAAGAGAATAGATCCCTTTTTACTTCCTTTATCTGAAGTTGTGATATATCACATCCTTCTATATCTATACAGTTTTGTATAGCTGTTTCAATGCTTTGCGCTACCGTTTTAAGGTAGGTTGTCCCATGTTGGTGGGTGAGTTTAAGCCAGTAATATTTCATAGTTGAGTGGCTTTAGTGACTATATAAGCCGCGCGAGTACTAAATTCAGTAGCTTTTTCCCCTAGGTTTGCGGCTAAGGTGTAGCCCTTTAGTATCTTTTTATCTTCGTGTTGGTGGGTGTTTAGGAATAGGGCAACCTCATGGATAAATTTAATCATTTCCGGGGCCGATGCCATTATTAGGGCGTTAGCTTCTGTCTCTTCGTCTCTTCCTCCAATATCACAACGGGCAATTGTTTTGCCTGTCTCAAGTGAATATACTTCACTGTCTTTTCCGTTCCATTCTCCTTTAGTGTGTTTCATCTCTTTTGGTGTTTACGTTTAACAATTATTTTATAATGATGTGTAGGGCCTACCCATTACAGGTAAACCCAGAACACACCAAAAAGTTGGTTTTATAAGTACCTGAAATAATACCCTCCAGCCTCGAAATAGTCATACATTAATTCACGCGCTGCGTGCTCCCAGTCAATACAGGTATATGGCCATTGAACATCTTTCTGGATATATCCCAGCTCTTCGGCCATTGTTTCTGCAAAATCTTCATCACTTGAATATTCACCCTGGAAAGCCTCATCAAAATCACTTGCATCATACCCAGCATTTATATAAACCTCCATTGCCTCCGGATTATGACAATTTTCAAGGGTTTCCAAGTATTCAAAAAGATCCTCGATTAGTGAAGAATCGTAACTTTCGGAATAGAATTTTTCTGGGAATCCTTCATAGTCTGTTATCATTATCTCCTCTCTGGGAGAATCTAAAGGGCTTTTTTTGTCAGCCTCTTTGAAATGATTTGAGATATATTCGTTTAATTCGTCAGCATCTGAAAAGTCAGTTAAATCTACCCAATGGCCAAATTCAAATTGGGATCCATTGTTATAGCTTGCATAATCGGTCAAAAAAATCCTGGGTGTTGTTTCTGTTTGTGTCATGGTGTGTTTACGTTTTTGGTGTTACTTTGATTTTTAGAAAATGGCCTTAATGAGCTGGTCTATTATAAGAACAGATACTAGAACCACTATAGGTAACGCGCGCTCAATCCAATTAAACCCGCGTATGGTGTTTATTATTCTTTTCATTGTTTTTTTAACATTTTTACAAGGGGAGACTTATCGCGCCTCCCCGTTTTACGCCTGAATGAACTATCAGGAAACATTCAAGTGGTCAAATTCATTTTTATCCTTTAGCCAGTCATCGCCTGTTACTGAATAACTTATTTCTATTTCTCCATCCTTTTCATAGTAGGCGCTTACATCATAATCGTATGGATTCTTAACTTTCTTCAAGAAATTTTCAACCCCCTTCTTTTGGCCCTTATATTGATAGGTGCCTCTCATTTGTTGGTGGGCTCTCATAACTGTTAATTGCGGTTTCATAATTGATAGTTTTTAGTTTTGACTGTTAACAATGTTGTAATACAGTACTAAAATAGTCGCCTAAAATGAGATTTGCAAGGAAAAATAAAATTATTTTTATCAGATTAGTATTTGATAGGTCTGGTTATAGAAATAGACAAATCTCCTCCTCCACCTTTGCCGA
>CAZZDD010000227.1:0-1834 GCA_964652185.1 uncultured Candidatus Peribacteria bacterium
CTGCCATCCGGCATTCTGACGATCTGCTGATCTTCTGGTACGTCGTAGTCAAGCCAGGGGGGCCTATCCTCTCTCTCGTCTGCCGTGTAGTTCATGCGCTTCTGGACAACGCGGGATTCGACCTCGCCTGCGAGCATTCTATACGCCAATTCGCGAGTAATGCTGGTCCTCTCCCGCGGATTGGCCAACATCAGCAATCGCGCTTCTATTGCCGTATCTTCGGTTCCAATGCGCGCCCATCGCTCCGCGCGCATTGCATCGGTCATACGGATGGCGTCTGAGTTTCCACCTTCCGCGAACATCTCCATATCTTGAATGGCGTGTTGCGCCTCATGCAGCGCAATCGATCGGCGATTTGTTGCAGATTTACCTACGCTGATTGTGGAGGGGACAATGCCTCCCGGCATAAATTCGCCGCCTGCACCAGGCACGCGATTAAACTCCACCTCCACCAGTTCTGGATACGCATCGAATAGAGGATCATGCGTCAGTTCTGCATGGAGGAGTGAGAAGTCTGGGCCATTCAACCGCAGCCTCGACTTGCTGTCGTCGATCTCAAACCGCCACCTTCCGTCTACGCCACGGAACCAGCCGGTCTCGTGCCAGATCGCTTCACGGGTAGCCCCTTCGGCATCCATGCGCTTCGCAGCGGTAAGCGCTTCTAGGTCTGCTGTCTTTGCCTTCTCTCCGGCAAAGGCGGCCATGAGAATGGGCGGGGCGCTGCCGCCGTCATCTCGCGAGAACTTGCGCTTGAGTTCTTCGCGCAGTTGGGCTTCCTGCGCCTCGACGATCGGTCGGAGCCGGTCAATCTCCGCCTTCATCGCCTCGCGCATCTCAGGGGGATCGCTCAGCGCATTGTTGTACTTGGCAGAGAGGATATCGTACTGCGTCGCGTAGTCCTCGCCTGCTACGGCGATCTGATACTGTTCAGACATTAGCGTCTGGAATTTGGTGCCCCAAACTTCCGTGATCGCAGGCGGCTCAAATCGCCTGATCGCCATTGCCGTAATGCCTTCCTGGTTCATCCAGTCCAGCGCACGGCTTTCTGCGTCAAAGCGACGTTCTGCTGCTTCCTCGAACTTCCTCGTCAGTTCACCAGCCCAGATGGATTCAAAGATGTCATTGGCTGATCTAAAGCCGAGACCGTTTAGAGCGTTCTGGATGGCTTCTAGGAAGTCACGGATGCGCTGGAAGGCGCGCTCGATAGGCGCGGCGAACTGGCGGCCTTGCGCCCAATCGCCAGCCGCCCACGCAACGGTCTCTTCCACGAGTTTGTTTTCATTGCCGCTCAGATGTTCATACCGCGCATCGATCTTGTAGAGGTCGCGGTAGGTCAGCTTGCCGGCCTTAGACATGAGATCATTGAACGTCTCATCGTCCATCTTCTCGCGATGGGCGTTGATGATGCGCTCGGCTTCCGGCTTCTTCGGGCGACGCTTCGCTATGCCGGAGAGGATGGCCCACTCTTTGTCGTTGATGACGCCCATCTGACGTAGGAGGTGGATTTCCTCATGCGTGAACGTGCGCAGCGCTACGTCTGGCCCGTATTCCAAAGATACCGCGAGAATCTTCTTCAGGCCGTCCCAACGAACTTCGTCGCGGACCTCGCCTTCCAAGGAGGCGACCCTGCCACCGACTTCGACTCGGAGCATCCGTTTGATGGCAAGCTCGCTGCCCTGCGGGAGGCGCTGGGCCATCTCCTGAAGCCGCGCAACGATGTCGTCACGGACACGCAGGTTGCTCGGGCTGACGTCGGGAACGTAGCCACCCAGCAGTGCCGACGTAATGTCGCGGCTACGCTCCGCAGCAGCGTCCCTGACGGCCTGGACGGGAT
>CAZZDD010000228.1:0-1818 GCA_964652185.1 uncultured Candidatus Peribacteria bacterium
CTTTGCACTTCTTGTGCGTTAAATATTTTTCCTTTCATCTTATTTCCCTTGTTCATTGAGTTTCTTTTTAGATTTCAAAAAAATTGTGTAAGTATCATTGTTATAACAACATTCTCTATGAATCTCTTTATCCAAAGGTTGGCAAACAAGATTACAGTTTTGATCTTCTTCGCAAGATTTTCTGCCAATTCCCCTTTTCGAAACCTCTAAACATGCTTGGTTAAAATCCAAATCAACGCAGTTGTTGCGCACATCATTTGGGAGCTGGTCTTCTTTTTCATTGCAAGCACTTAGTAAAATTAATATTGCAAAAAGTCTAAATTTCATATTGATTCCTTGGTTAGTTAATATTCTCTAAAAGCGGCTGCATAGGCTTGGTGTCCATGTCGCAATCGTCCCCAATGTAAGACAAGATGAGATTTGGCGAACCATTCACATTTCTGTACTCATACCAGCAGAAATCTGTTTCAGCCTTAAACCCAATTTCTGCTAACTTTTTCGATATTTCAAATGATGTTACTTTCATATTTTCCCTTAATTAAATTAATACAGCCCCCTACGGCAATTAAAGCCAAGCTATCACGACTGGCATGAGGCCAACCGCTGTATCTTACCCCATAAGAGTTCGTTTAGAAGGTACAGAGACTTTCCACTGGTGCGATTCTTACTCCCCTTTTGCCCCAGAAGGACGGATCTCGAGTTCCTTTTCAAATAACAATAATACCGACCGCGAAAGCGCAATCCAAAATATTATTATTATCTGCTTCTGGTATTCTTTGAAAATTCAAAAAGTCGCAATCAATAGAAGTTGTACTTGCTTCTATTAGTCTTTACCCTCCTACCCCTACAAAAGGATCAGATTTAGATACCTATGGCAAGTCTTTGTAGAACCCCAGTATCGGTTAGCAACATGACCTGTTGTTGCCCGTGTAGATTGCGACCATTTGAAAATTCATAAAGCAACGCTGGATTAATTAGTTAGAATCATTTGCTAGCTAAGAACAGAAGATTTCTAACCCATCCCTTTATCTGTCGCTAGCCAGCGTTGCCATAAAAATATTCATAATTTGCCTTTTTACAGAAGGCTAACTGGCTTTCTTTCTAGCTGTCAAACCTCCGCTACCAAGCGTGCTACAACTATTTCTTCCTTTTAGGCTTTAAACCTTTTGAGTTTAATCCATATCAGTCCAGAAAATAATGAGGAATCGAACCTCGTTTACTATTACCAAATGTGGTTATCTAGCAGAATCGAACTGCATTATTTATGCAACCATCTTAAGCCGTTGTCGCTTTTTGCTATTTAGAAGATAAATATTCTTTAACAATAGTTGTTAATTCGTGTCTAGCAAAAGATCCATTTTTATAAACTAAAACCATTGCTTCATCATCAATCCCATATTCGCTACAAGAAATTAAGTGGCTGCCATCAATTATATCATTTCCACCTTCCTTGAGTTTATTGACATATTTCTCAATTGAATCAAAGAAACTGTCTGGATAAATTTTTTCATTACTATCATCAACCGTAAAAATACCTTTATCTTTTTGGTATTCTAAAGCATACAATCTATCATATTTGCCATCATCATCTCTAAGAGACTCAAATAATTTAATCTCATCTTCGTTTAAAGGATTTTTAGGGGTTAATTTTCCCGAATAACTTACATTGTGTCCCATGTTGATTTCTAATTTAATTAATAATTTAAAACACCCGCAGCCAAGTAAGCTTTTCCCTCTCTTTTTTAAAAGACTGCGGATGTCCCCCTAGAATAAATAATATCACTTCTCTAGTCTAGGGTTCAATATCAGTACACGCAG
>CAZZDD010000229.1:0-1818 GCA_964652185.1 uncultured Candidatus Peribacteria bacterium
ACGCATTCCGCCTGTTGACGATACACCGTTCTAGGAGAAGCCATGAACATCGCAGCAGACCTGCTCGCATCGAGCACCAAGAAGGTCGAGGAGAACCTGTTCACACTCGACGGCGCGGTGGAAGGGGCGCTCAGGGATGCGATGGAACTGAAGGAAGCGGGGCTCGACTTTCTCCGCCGCTCCAACCTGCCGATCGGCCTTGTCGGGGAGCCGTTCGCTTGGCTTGGGAAGGTGGAGGCCGCGCTGGGTGAGGCTGCTCGGGGCCTGCAAGGGCTCCATGCTTCTCTCCATGAGGCTTTGGAGAGACTGGCTCCGGACGATCCCCAGAAGGCGGGGGGCGGAAACAAGACCCCGCCGCCGAAGCCCTAGCGCCGGATGGGCTGCGGCCCCATCACTACTATGCCGGTGGACACTTCCACGACGCGCTCAAGTGGCTCTGGGCTGCCCACGATGCGCCCGCGTTCGTATCGAAACTCAGCTACAGGCGCTGGCTCTGGATCGATCGGTGACGGGTCGTCGAAGGTAAACTTCACCGGCCGGATAACTGCGCTGCGGACAATGCGATGCGCTCGCAACATTCGGTGGCCCGCAGGGCTTAGCGCCCGCCACGCGTCCAGCACTTCGTCTTGCGTTAGTGTAGGCATGTTCGGAACCCTACCACTTTGACCGCCGCCGTCATCCTCATTTCCTTCCTCGCCAGCATGGGAGCCTACCAGCTCACGGCTTGGGACGGACACCTGTTCGGCATCACCTTCTACGTCGCCGTGTTCGCTGCGGGGCTGATTTCCGCCACTTTCTTCGCCTTCCGCGCTGAGCGAATGACTATCGGTTTCTCCGAGGGTCATTCCGGCACCCGCTGCATCCGTGCTGCCGCCGTCCTCTGGCTCAACTTCATCGGATCACACATAGCCTGGCATGTAGGTGATCCCAACCTCTACATCATGGGGACGCTGGACGTTCTGACGCTGGCGTACTTCGCAGTGTTTGGCCGGGAGCGTTGGGAACTCGTTCTCGGCTTCCTGTTCTTCGCCTCCATGAGCCTTGGGCTTTTGAGCTTCATCGGAGTGATACCGGGGGCGGATGACAGGGTGGCCTCCGGGTTCATCGTGTTCTCGTACAGCGACCTCGCGTCGATTCTCGGGAACGTAGCCAGTGCCGTTCTAGGCCTCGCTGCGGGGGACTGGGGGCTTCGGGTGAGGGCTAAGGCTCGGCAGACGGTTCGGTGGCGGGCGGCGTAGCGCCAGCGGTCATCAGCCGCTCGTACTCCTCGCCGCTGCACTCGCCGACAACGTACGACTTGGAGTCGCCGTGCCACCCCCGCTCCGGCGACCATGCCGGCGGCCCTACACGGAACGCGCTCTGCGCCCGCGCCCCTCCTGACGCGGCGGCCCAGTTCGTCGGCAGGTACGTCGTCATCTTCATTCTCCGTGGACTGGGGCGTCAGGCTTCGGACGAGGGCGAGGGTGAAGGTGAGGTGGGCGGCGTAGGGAGAGGCATCCAGTGGGTGGGGATCATGCTCCATGTGTGGCCGCCCGCGTAATCGTCGTCGCGGAAGAACTCCCACACGTCGCCGGGCTTCGACACCGACAGATCATCGCCGGGCGCAAGAGGGCGTGGGAAGCGCTTCGGGTAGCACACGCGGATTCTGGCCCCATCGGTGCAGATCAGTTCCCTGCCGTCGCGCGGCGCAGTCTCAATCGGCTGCCATCCCATCCGTCATCCTCCGTGCTGCATCGGCGCAACGCCACTGTGCGGTAGCGCATCGTTCCTGTGGTTCCCGCTCATGCTACCATTCCTTGCATGTCGGTATGGGTCATC
>CAZZDD010000230.1:0-1800 GCA_964652185.1 uncultured Candidatus Peribacteria bacterium
CGGTCTTTGGCGGTGACGTTTGTGCCAACGGGGAAGGTCGCAAACCAACTCGTTTCGCTGATAGGTTGCGCGCCCGCTACAATCTCTCCAGCCCCACGCCGCACCATCGGGTAAATGCGCCCGATGGCAGTACCGACCGCTGCCCACACCTCGCTATACCCCCCCTGCCCATCGCTGGTATAGGTATAGCGTTCGATGACCACCGTACCGGGCTGCGCTAACTTTTGCGTGGCGCGCATCCACGTCAAATCGCCGCTAGAAAGTAACACGGGTCGCCCCCGCGCCTAACTCAGGCCATTCGCTCTCATTAACATCGCTACGCCCCAAGCGCGCCGTGCTAATGCCGCCGCTGTTGCTTTGACTGCGCATCACCCGCGCCATCTCCATGTATTGCCTGTACTGGTTGGACGCTTTATAGCTGGCCCCGTCTGCGCTAAAGTCAAATTTCTGCGCCACATGCGCGGCTTTGGCTTCCCAAATGCGCGCCGCCGCCTCGTACACGTCATAGCTACGCCCGGTCACATAGCGCACACTACCCGCCTGGTCCGCGCCAAAGGTCAGCCGCCCGTACTGGTAATCTGTCGTGTAATTGGCGGTGCCGATGCGCGCCCCGGTACTATCGCGCAGATAAAAAATGGCTGTGCCGCCGGTGGTCATCTCCCACCAGGAGCGAGGCAGCCTGTACTCTTTGTACTCAGTGGTGCCACCGCTGTTAACGGTTGGCACCGCCTGTACAGGTTCGTCCCAAAACTCGACGCGCACGCGGTCCAGGTGCGTTTGTATTTGGTCATCTGTCCAAAAGCTCAGATACCCAACGCTGTATTCGTCCTCGCTGGCCGCTGCCAACTGGCGAACCTGTTCGATAATTCCCGCCATCCCAGACCGCGCTGCCATAGTCGTTTATCCTTGCCCGTGAACCCATTCGATAATGAATGAGAACTCGTTTTCCGAGATGCTGCCGACCTTGCCGACCTTGACATTGAGATAATCCCCGCTGTCGAGTCCGTTGCTACTAACGGTCATCGCTGCCGGCGCCACGGTGACGCCCGCGGTGCCGCCTGCGGTGCCGATGCTGGTGGTTGCCGTACCCGCTGCGCCCGCGTCAATCAAGTTGAGTGTGACATAGTTCGAGCCGTTGGCAGAGACAGCGGCGTTGGCTGCGACGTAAGCCGCCTTGACGGTCATGCCGCCATAGGGCGCGCGCAGCACAGGAAAAAAGCTGGTGCCACTGGTCGCGCTGCCCGCGTAAACCGTGACGTTGGTCAGTTCGTGGTTGTATCCTGCAAGCATTTCTCTCTCCTTACGCCGGTGCGGTGGCGTCTGCGGTAAACTTGACACCATAGGTAGAACGCACCAGACCATACGCATAGCCCGCGTTAATGTTGAGTTCCCAGGCACGCGCGCTGGCGTCGCGTTCCGGCTCCATGCGTGCGGCGCGGCGGGTATCCAACCAAATGGCGTTGCGGGTGAAGATGCCGCTAATGGCATCGTCCGAGCCGTCTACGCTGATGTTGCTGGAAGTGAAGATACGCACCCCACCAAGCAGGGTTGTGATGTAATAATCACGCAGTGCCTGGCTAGTCACGTCCTGAAGATTGGTGTACGTCGCGGCAGGCTTGCCTAACTCCAACCACAGATCGTGCCAATGATAGGGATGCAGCACAGCGGAAGCGTTGCCATCGCTGCGCTTGGTCGTGTTGTTGACCACGGCCACACCCGCGGCGAAGTTCTCAAAGGTGGCGGTGGCGTTGGCCCCGTCGCCCTTGTCAACACTGAAACTGGTAAACAACCCCAACAGGT
>CAZZDD010000231.1:0-1800 GCA_964652185.1 uncultured Candidatus Peribacteria bacterium
AGGATGTCGCCGCCGATGCCGACCATCCCCGCGTAGCCGTTGACGGTGTCGGCGGTCAGTGAGATCTCGCGAACCAGGACGGACTGCACCCGAGCGTAGTCGTGCTCGGTGAGCGTGGCCAGGTAGTCGGTGTCCGGATCAAGGAAGACGATCTCGTTGTCCTCGTTGTCCGGGCTGACGAGCGTGGACGTTCGTTCGCCGAACGAAGACGGGACGTCGGTCGCAGACGTCGCGGATCCGAAGCGGGCGATGGCGTCGCCCATGGCGGTGCCGTCGCTCGTCGCAACGCGCAGGCGAGCGTAAGGCGCCGTGGCCGCTCCGTTGTCCTGCTGTGCCATGACAAAGCGAACGGACAGCAGCGATGCGAACGGGCCAGAGTGGAACGCGAACCGACCGCGCACCCGCTCTGCGCCGCCACCCGCCGAGCTCGGGATGGCCAGACCGCCGTGCGATCGGAACAGGACATGAGAGCGGACGCTCGCGGCAAAGCCGGCGGTCTCGGCAAGCTGATTCTGAAATGCTGCCGTCGGTGGGCGATCGTTGCGGGCGTACCTGCCGACCTGGATCGGCCGACGAGCATCACGCGAAATCGAAACCAGCGTCATGGGACCCACCATTCATTGTCGTACTTGCGCTCGCTTTCCTGGCAGTGAGCGAAGCCGCGCGTCTCGCACTGCCAAGAGCCCTCGATGATCAGCCACGCCTGCCCAGTGAAAGACTCCTTGCGCCGGCAGTCCAGTGTGTTGATCGCGCCAGTCTCCCAGTTCGTGTTGCTCGTGGTCCACGTTGCCTCGGCGTACACCGAACCGCGGCTGACGTCGTTTAGCGATGTGCCGGACGGTCGAGTCCTGCACAGCGAGGCGCGGAGGATGACGACCGCACCATTCGCGCTGCGGTACAGCGGGGCCACGTTCAGGTCGCGCCACACCGCCGACGAGAGCACTTCGCCGGTCAGGTGAATCGGCGACATCATGAGCAGTTTGTACCCGGGCGGGTGCGTGTCGTTGACGACTGGGGTGTTCGCCAGCGATGGCAGGCTGACGGCGCTCTTGTAGTCGATGAAGTTGTCGAGCACTCGCGCGATGAGCTGCTCGGTTCCGACGTCTCGAGCAGCACCGTCGGTGCCGTGATGATCGGCTGGCAACTCGATGCCGATCGTCGAGTTCATGTCCTCGGCGAACTGGCTCGCCGCGGTCGCGCCCGAGTACGGGTACGGAGCACCGACGTCCTCGATCAGCGCGTCGGCGTAGTCGGCCTGGAACGCCTTGAGTCTCTGCGCAGTCGTCGCGTCGCTGTACGTGACCGGCGTGACTCGGTAGGTCTTGGTGTTGTCCCAGCCCGAGAGCCCGGTCGTCAGCGTGATGTCATCCACCGACTGGCTGGCGACGACATCGGTCCAGTATTGCGGAGCCGACGGATCCTCAGGATCTCGCTCGGTGACCAGCACCTCAGCTCCGGCCGGGAAGTATTCCGCGTCGGTGAGCAGCGGGGCGATCAGTGAGCCATCGTCGCCGTACCTGTAGCCGTAGCACCGGAGCGTCTTGGTCACGCTGTTGTATCCGGCGTCGTAGTCGCCTGCGTCGTGCGTGTCGTCGACGTCAGCGGCTGGCGAGTAGTTGGCCTCGTCGCGTCCGCTCGCAAATGGAACGAACACGACAACCGTGGCCGTCGGATCGGTGACGGCCGAGCCGTCCGGATTCGCGCCGCCCATGTCGTCCGTCTTGGCGACGACGATCGCCGGCAGTTCCTCGATCTCGCGAATGCCGGTCAGCGGGTTGCGGGCGTGCTTGTCGCTTACGT
>CAZZDD010000232.1:0-1772 GCA_964652185.1 uncultured Candidatus Peribacteria bacterium
CGCACACGTCAACGACCGTCTCAACGGTATTAACGGCTCTACAGGCTGAAACCGGAGGCTCATCGTATGTGTATGCGCGGCGCATCGGGTCCATCATTCGGGATAGCAACGCGATTTTGAGGTTTACCCAGACCGGCGATCAATTTGAATGGACAACCCCAGTTCTTGAGTACGGGTCGGCGGCCCCAGGCACGTCTTCAATCACTGTTACAGCAACTGCGGTTCCGATTGGCATCGTGGTGACTGCGATCCTCAATGCGAACGCTCAGGGTGCCAGTGGCTACATTAGACCACTGACGGCAACAAACACGGCACCATCTCAAACCAACGGGTTGATTAACTTCGGTTCCGGGTCTGGAATTGGTGCTGGGCGCATTACGGTTCGCACCAACACGTCCGGGCAGTGGGCGTTCCGCATGAGCACCAGCAGCGACACCTATATCAGTTGCTCTGGCTACATTGATACGCGGGGGAAGGACGAATGAACCCCAGCGCTACGCTCAGCACAATCGTCTTTTTGATATGGGCAACCCTGTTTGCAGCGTTCTGGGCGGTGCCCGGGGCGCTGTCTCAAGAGTATCCGAACTGTTCGGGCTGGATTCCATATGAGTGCTGCTGCACCCGGAATAGCTGTTACGAGGTCCAGCCGGGCGAGATGAGCCAAATCGGGCCCGATCTCTACCGCGTCAACGCGACCGGCCAAGTCGTCAAGCGAAAGAACTGGTCCCGCGACGGCAGGATGATGGCGTGCGCCTACAGCTACGACGACGAGAAGAAAGATTATGTCACCGGACGGGGACAGCCGGTGATGTGTCTGTTCATTCCCATTCCATCATCGTGAGGGCCTCATGGCGGCCAGCAATTACGAGACCTGCCTTAAGCACGTACTCCGACACGAGGGGGGTTATGTAAACCACCCGAGCGATCCCGGCGGCGAAACCAACTTCGGCATCACGGTCGCTGTGGCTCGTGAGAACGGCTACGCGGGGCCGATGAAATCCATTCCGATGAATACCGTTAAGCGGATTTACCGTGCCAGATATTGGGACGCGCTGCGCTGCGACGATCTTCCGGCTGGGGTCGATTATGCCGTATTTGACTACGGCGTGAACTCCGGCATCGGGCGATCCGCGAAGGTCCTACAGCGGACGCTCGGCATCCCAGACGATGGGAGAGTCGGGCCTGAGACAATCGATGCGGTCAACAAATGCGACGCATTCGATCTCGTGGAACGGCTTTGCGATGAACGGCTGGCGTTCCTCAAGCGGCTCGTGACGTGGCCGACGTTCGGCAAGGGCTGGGCAAGACGTGTCGCCGAGGTCCGCAGGGACGCTGGAATGATGGTGGTCAAGGGCGTTCCGTTGCCGCCGGATATCGAGCCGACAAAGCCACAGAAGCACTGGCTGGCCGCTCTCATCGAAATGATTCTCGCTCTATTCAGGAGGACATAATGCAAGCTGTCGTCGCAAGAATAGCGTTGCGGTACGTCGCCGCCGCCTTGGTCACGCATGGGCTCCTGACCGCCGATGTCGGCGGAACGCTATCAGGCGACCCCGACGTGTTGATGCTGATCCAGGTCGTGGCGGGCGCTGGAATAGGCATTGCAATTGAGGGCTGGTACGCGCTGGCGCGCCGCTTTGGATGGGAGACCTGATATGCTGTTCCTCGCCATCCTCGCCACAATCTTGGCGTTCGTCTGGACGGCGTGCGTCATGTTCGCCAACGGGATGAGTGCTGGGCCAAGTCAGTTTCAGGGCGGCACTAGCATCGCG
>CAZZDD010000233.1:0-1746 GCA_964652185.1 uncultured Candidatus Peribacteria bacterium
GTTACGGCAACGCGAGAGCAAGTCGAGGAATGGGTCGCATTCGAGCTTGGCTACACCGGCGCCATGGAAATGGATAACCCGCTCGACAACTTCGACCTTGAAGCGCTGACCGATCCGGTTCTGACGGACTCGAAGCGACACCTACACGAGACGATCGAGCAGACCGGCGAGAACACGTTCACCACGCATCGCGCCCTGTCGCCAGAGCCATGCTGGGGGCCATCCGGCCGCGACCAGATGCGCGATATAGCCGTGGAGTTCTTTGCGAAGAAGAACGGGGAGGCATCATGAGCCACTTATCAAATCCTCCTCCTCCCTCATTACTCGCACGCAGGTGGGGTGGGACGACATGAGCACAACGACGGATCGTGTTGAGGCCAAGCCTCGAGCCTATTCAGTTCGCCGTCTGGCGCGGGAATGGGATTGCCCGCCGAAGACGATATACAAGCTGATTGAGAGCGGCGAGCTCGCTGCGTTCATGCTCGGGGAGAAGCGCGGATGGCGAGTGCCAGCAAACGAGGTCGATCGCTGGGAGCGAGAAAACCAGAAAAGTACGCCAATGGTGACTGCACCCTCGGACGACGCGGCGCCCGTTGGGTTATCGAGTACCGAGATGCGGGCGCTCGCAAACGGGTAAGGCTGGCGCCGGGGCTCAGTGAGGACCAAGCCAAGGTCAAGGTCGATGCGTTTGCCGAGGCGCGGCGCGCGGTCAAGAAGCAGCAGCAGAGCCTGACGGTCGGCGCGCTGTGGGAGTTGTGGCTTGAGGACCGGAAGCGGGACGGATTGAGTAATGACATCTACAACGCGAACTGGGTGGCACTGAAGCCGATGTTTGCGACGCGAGCCCCGCACCTGCTGAAGCGCGACGACTGGCGCGATTACGCGCGACAGCGTTTCGATCTCGGCCGCTCGAGCTGGACGGTCAACACGGAGCTATCGAGGCTGAAGGCGTGCCTGAAGTGGGCGGTCGACACCCATCATCTCGATCGGATGCCGCAATGGTGGGTGCCGCAGCGTGGCAAGAACCGCAGCCTGGTCCTGACACCCGCCGAGGCCGAGCGCCTGCTGCGGAGCGCCGCCGAGCACAGTGACCCGCACATCTATCTGTTCGTGGTGCTCGCGCTGAGCACGGGAGCGCGCCACACGGCGATATTGGACCTGACGTGGGACCGGGTGAACTTCGAGCTCGGCGAGGTCCAGTACGACACCAGCGAGCCGGTCGACCCGATGAGCAAGCGCTGGCGCAAGGGGCGCGCGACGGTGCCGATGGGGCGGCGTCTGCGCGCGGCGCTCCAGCTCGCCTACGAGGCCCGACAGACCGACCATGTGATCGAGCACGGCGGCCGGCGGCTGAAGACGGTCAAGGAGGGGTTTGCTGCGGCAGTGCGGCGGGCGGGTCTCGACGCCCGTGTCACCCCTCACACGATCCGCCACACGGTCTCGACCTGGCTCAAGGAGCGCGGGGTCGGTCTCGAGTTCAGAGCTCAGTTACTCGGCCATGCCGACAGCCGGACGACGGACACCGTTTATAGCCACGCCAAGGCCAGCTATCTCGCCGGCGCAGTGGATCACCTAGACGAAGCACTGCCTGATGTCGTGAGGGGGAAGAGATGACTTCACGCGTTGAGCACATCGGCCCGCATACGCTGTACCTGGGAGACTGCCGCGAGATCCTGCCCACGCTCGGCAAGGTCGATGCAGTCGTGACAGACCCGCCGTATGGGATCGGGTATGAGCACAAGACGC
>CAZZDD010000234.1:0-1720 GCA_964652185.1 uncultured Candidatus Peribacteria bacterium
GCTGTCCTCGTCGATCTTGAACTCTTCGCAGACCTTGGAGCCGAGGCGGGCCAGAACCTCCGGGGCGATCTCCTCGGCGATGTTGGGCATGTCGAGGAAGGCCAGCAGGCGGGCCTGGCCGGATTGCTCGGCGGGCTCTTCCAGACCCATCGGCTCGTCGCCGAGGTCGTCCTCGTAGTCGTAGGCGGCGCTCACAGGTCAGTAGCCTGTGAAGGGAGAGCGCGAGGCGTCGGCGAAGTCGTAGCGGGCGTCTTCATGGTCGTCCTCCCGCTCCTGTGGCTTGCCGATGGCGAAGGTCCGGAACGCATCCGCTGGGTCGCTCGCCCAATCGTGGAGCGGGTGATCCTTGTAGGCCTTCAGCTTCTCGTCCCAGATCCGCCGATAGCTTCGCAGGGCGTCGATGCCGTGGGCGCACTTCTCAGCGTCAAATACGCAGGTCGGGAGAACCTTCCGGACCTCGTTGATGTCGTTCGCCACGCTCTGGGTGCGAGGGATGATGCGGATGTTCTTAAGTCCTAGCGAGCGCGCCTGATCGGCCAAGCTGGCGGCCTCGGGTAGCGCCTGGTTCTGGCGATCACCGTCGTGCGGCAGAAGGTGCTCGCCGTAGATGTACGGCTTGTCCCTGATCGCCTTGACGTACCAGTCCATCCCCTTGGACGTGTTCGCCAGGTAGTCGATAGCCGCCCACCCCATCTGGGTGCGCTGCATGAACCAGATGACGGTCATGTCGTTCGCGCCCAGGTCCCAGGCGGTGTGAACCTGGCGCCCCGGATTGTAGGGAACACGGCCGATGGCCCCTTCGCGCTCCATCTTGTCGATGACCGCGGCGTAGTAGGCGCCCGGCAGCGCCGCCGACCACGAGCACATGTACTCCTGATCGAAGATCGCCTGGCCGTCCGTCTCGCCGCGCTCTGAGACTAGCTCGATGCGTTCGCGCTCAAGCGTCGCTTCGTCAAAGACGCCAGTGTTCAGCGAGGTCAGATGGCTGGCGTGCCAGAACTCCGGGTCGGCCTTCGCCATCTCGTACATGCGGTGCGCGTGGTTGCGACCGCGCGGGGTGGTGATGAACAGCGCCCATCCGCCATTCTCCGCGAGGATGGGGCGCAGGATCGACCACGCCTGGGGATTGCTCAGCGCCCATTCCGAGAAGATGACGCCGATCGGCGGCGTGCCCACCAAGGCGTCGAAGTTGTCCGAACCCAGCACCTGCCAGGAGGATCCGCACTTGAAGCGGATGAACATTTCATCGTTGCGCGTGGTCTCGCGCAGCTCCTGCGGAAACGCCTCGTCGATCCGTCGCCGGCCAGTGTGTGGGTTGACCGCGTCCCAGATGGCTTTGCGGGCCTGGTTCTGTTGCGGGAGAAGGTGCCAGTAGTTGCCGACGCGCTCGTGAGCGGCGCAGGCGGTCCAGTGAAGGCCCACGTCGTCCTTGCCGTGTCGGCGGGGCCAAATCTCGATCGCCCGCTTGCCGCCGCTGTGCAGGAACCTCCAGAGGTCTTCCTGATACGGTCTCGGCTTCCAGTCGTTCGGAAGCTCGATGCGGCTCATGCGGGCTTGTTGATGATGACAGTGAGCGAGCCCGACAGGGCCGCGTCCACGTCCACCGCCTGCCTGGCCTTGCCGTGCCCACGGTCAAGGATCTCCTTGATCGCAGCGACCTTGGCGGCGTCGCTCTCGCTGGTCCGCATGATCGAGGCCAGCTTCTCGATGGCTTCGGCGG
>CAZZDD010000235.1:0-1716 GCA_964652185.1 uncultured Candidatus Peribacteria bacterium
CTTTATATACGAGCCCAGTGTATTTCCGAAAATCGGCCATGTACTCTTGGTAGAATGTGTCTTCTGTAAGTTCTTTTTTAGCATTGTCTATTTCTCCTTTTGGAATGTATGGATTATCGTAACTAGTGAATCTCCAAGATTTGTAGTTAATATCGTCTTGTTGTCCCTGACTGTAAAGTTCGTAGAAATGATTGTATCCTTTGGGCGTGCTAATAAACAAAGCAGGTGCTGAATAGTCAGTAAGCGTGGGTCGTAATACTTCAGACCAGAGCCAATCCCAGTTTCTGATAGACGCAATCTCATCAATAACCAAACCACGAAGTTTGACACCGCGTAGGGCATCCGGATTCTCAGCGCCTTTAAGTTCGATAACAGACCCGTTTTTAAGTGTGATAGATAGTTCAACTTCATTTTTCTTTAAGATCCATTCTCTTGGAACAATTTGTTGTAAGCCTCTCCAGTGTATTTGTTTACCTTGCCGGTAAGTAGGTGAGACAATCCAATATGTTCCAACTGCTTTTGTTGCCCATTGTAAGACAATGAGTTGCGATAGAACTGATTTTCCCCATCTTCTTCCAGCGCAAATGACTCTGAATCTATGCGTGTCGTTTGCAACTTCTTTTTGTGTTTCATGTAGTTTTACTTTCATTCAAACTCCAGTGTCATTTCCCCGTTTACGTTGAATTGCTGTAGTGTTGTTGGTTTATCGCCCGTCACACCTACCCTATCCAATACATCTTTCGCTGCCTCTAGTCTCTTGCTATTAAATCCTGTTTTTTCCATTTCTTCATTGAGGACTTCCGCGGCTTTGATTGATGAAAGTTGCAGTCTCATCAATGCTTGCCTAGGGAATTGAGCAATTATTTCGTCCAATTTATACTTTTTAACTCGTAACCATAGGCCACCGCGTGTAATTGACAATTTATCAGCCGCTTCTTGGTGGGTTTTAGATTGTATTAGCGCTAACAGTGTTTGAGTGCCAACAGTGTCTAATCCGTCTAGTTCTGTTAATTCCTCACCCGTTTTTTTGTTTTGTTTCATCTTCGCTTGGTTTGGTTAATGTCACTTGTACTATTTCACCACAATCTGGACACTTATAAATATAATGATCACCTGGATGTAATAATGCCCTATTAACCTCTATATTATGATCACATTTTTCATTCATACCCGTTTCAGTCCTATCTTATTGAGAAACCTATCTACTATCCCTTTCCTGTTTCCTGCCCGGTATAGGCGCTTACAGTAATCACAGTTATCAGGGTAATACAGGTGGTCGCAGCCCTCATACCCTATGCGAACTCGGATATCCCCGCCACAGTGGAGACAGGTATAGGCTTTGTCATATAGTGGCTCTTTAATTGACTTGATGGTTTTGTATTTAGAGTAATCGGTCATTTTCTTCTTTTCCTCCCGATATATTGGCTCTAAACCTATGGTGTGTTTGCTAAACATTGAATTACATCTACAGACTACTCCAAGACCACCAAACGCAGACACATAACCTGTCCCCGCACAATGCGGGCAAGTTCTAAAACCAATTATTTTTTGCTTGTTATCTTTCATTCCCCCCTCACTTCCATGCGTACAACGCTCTCGTTTATAAACTGTTGCAGCTCAAGCGCGGTAATGTCATCAGTCTCTATTATAACTCGTACCATCTTGTCGTTTGACACGGTCTTCTTGACCTCACACTTCGTGACTTCAGCTCTAAAT
>CAZZDD010000236.1:0-1713 GCA_964652185.1 uncultured Candidatus Peribacteria bacterium
GGGGGCGTGAACCCGGATTGCCCGAACCCGCTCATCGATAATTGTGATCCTGACGGCATCATCCTCATGCAGCCGCTCGACGACCAAACGCGCGAGTTGCAGGTCAGCCCCGCGCCGCTGCAGGTGTTCTTCGATTACTTCAACATGTCATGGCCATGGCTCCTCGGCGTGGCGAGCGGTATCGCCGTGCTCCAGGCGGTGTGGGGCGGCATCCTCATCATGACGAGCATGGACAACGACGGCGGTAAGGAAAAAATCGAATGGGCCCTCGGCGGCATGGTGATGATCGCGCTCGCCGGCTTCATCCTCCGCTTCCTCAATCCCATTTTCTACGGATGATGTTCTTCCGCGCCTTTCTCGGCCTCGTGCCCGTCGCGAATGCGCAGGATTTGTGGGGCTTATGGTCGCCCGCGTGCAGCCCGCTGCAACCGGGGTGCGGCGCCGGCCCAGACAACATCTTCCAGAGCACATTCCCAAACCTCGCGGTCTTCATGCTGCAGATCACGACCGGTCTCGCGGTGCTCTTTATCGTGTGGGCCGGCTTTCAGATGGTTCTGAGCCAAGGAGACGAAGGCAAAATCGGCAAGCAGAAGACAGGCGTTATCTACGCGCTCGCGGGCCTCTTCACGGCCATCGTCAGCCAGCTCGCCGTGTCGTTCGTGGCCACGCAGGACTGGGGCCAGAACGCCGGCGGTAACCTGCCGATCAACGTCATGGCGTCGGTGGTGAACTCGATCCTGACGACCTTCAATGGCATCTTCGTTCTCGTCATCGTGTACTTCGGCATACGCATGCTGTTGGCCGCGGGCGACAGCGGCGCGTTCGGCACGGCCAAGACCGGCATCACGTGGGCTATTCTTGGGGCCGTCGTCGTGAACCTCGCCAACGCTCTCGTGCAGGGTGTTACGTCCTTCTTCGCTCTCTGAATATGCTGTCGCTTCTTCTCTCCTTCATCGAAACCGCGCACGCGCAGGTCGGGTCCGGCCCGGGCGTCGACGAAATGTGGGACACGATCTGCTCCACGCTCCCGTACTGCGACCTCGGTACCGACGCCCCCGCGTTCTTCTCGCAGCGCATCGTGAACTTCGTCTTCCCACTCATCGTGGGCGCGGCGGTGTGCGTCATCATCTACGCCGGCATCAAAATGGTCACGGGCGGCGAAGAAGGCTATGGCGAAGCGAAGACGATCATTATGTACGCCCTCGGGGGGCTTATTCTCTCGATCCTCACGGGCTCGATTTTCGTGTTCATCGGGTCGTACCTACTGCCGCTTCTGTTTAGTTAACGGGTCTGAAGAGGCTCGACGAAGGGCCGGAAAAGGCTATGCTGCCCGGCGATGAAGCAGCGCCAGTACGTCACCACCGCCATCGATTATCCGAACGCAGCTCCGCACATGGGGCACGTATTGGAAAAAGTCCTCGCCGACGTGTTGGCACGGTGGTTTCGACTGAGCGGCCGCGAGACGCGACTGCAGATCGGCACCGACGAGCACGGCATCAAGATGCAGCAGACGGCGGAGAAGCAGGGCGTGACGCCGGAAGTGCTTGTCGATACGAACGTGCCGCTCTTCGAAGATCTCTACGCCAAGCTGAACGTGTCTGCCGATATTTTCATGCGTACGTCCGACCGCGCCGTGAGTTGGAAGAACGACGGCACGTACGAGCACGAGAAGACAGCCGCCGCGATGTGGAAGAAATTGGTCGACGCGGGCGC
>CAZZDD010000237.1:0-1710 GCA_964652185.1 uncultured Candidatus Peribacteria bacterium
GGTCGGACTTGGAGGGCGAGGGCTTGGAGCCCCAGCTCCTTCACCTTGTTGAGCGAGCGAATATCCGGCAAGGCAATGTGCCCACAGCCACGGCCGTACACTTCCCCTTCTTCCGTATCCCAGCGCGGCACAAAGAAGGGCATCTCCGGAAAGCCCTTTTCCCGCACAATGCTTTTCTCGCGGTGGTCGATGATGTAGGAGCCATAGGCCATGTCGATGCTAAAGAGGCCGTTCTTGCCCGGGCGCGGCTCGATGGCTTGCGTGAACCAGAACTTTTCAAAGGGTCGGGACTCGTAGGCTTCCTTGATGTACTGCGGCACCTTGTCTTTGCCGAACATGCCCATCGCCGCCGTCGCCGTCAGTTCAAAGTCGTAGTAGAACTGATTCACATTCCCGTCACCGTCCAGCGAGCAGGCGAATTGCCCCAGGGGAATGACGCGGAATTGGAAGCCAGGGAAGCCGGGTGCCACGCGCTGCCGTTCATCCATGAAGATGCCGGATGAACCGAGCCCGCTCAGCGAACTGAAGGCTTGCGGGGCGACGGCGTTCAGGTTGCTCTTTTGGAATTGGCTGTACATGCGCGTGGCCGTATCGTCCAGCCACACCGCCACCTCATGGTCCCGCATCAGGTCGGCATCGTCGCCGGTCGTGAGGTTGAACCAGCGGGTTGAGCCGGAAATCACCGCGCCGTTGAGAAAGTTCGCCAGCTTGCGGTTGGCGTTCACCGCCGTCGGGTCATACAGCCGCTCGGTCTGCTTGCCGCCTGGGGTACGCACTTCCCCCGCCCGCTTCTTATTCGGGCGAATGAACTCAGCCAGCTCCCGCCAGGTCGGCGCCCACAGATCCGTTTCGGCCCAGCATTGCTGCTTGCGCCGCCAAATCTGTTCGGCCAGTTGCGATTTTGCGAAGTCAGGCATTACTCGTCCTTCTCGCGCTGATGCTTTCGCCAATCCTCAATGGATCGAGGATGAAACGGATCAGACAGGGAAGCCCAGAGATATTGCCAACGCACGCCTCGCCATACCCCTTCTGCGCGTAGGCCAGCCATTTCGTAATTCGTTACAGTATTTGGCTTCACTCGTTTCATTGCCCAAGCAGCGTTTTGACCTGGAGCGGGGCTTGCTCTAAGACCCCCTGCGCCCCAGTCAGTAGCGTAGCGGCCTTCTTCTTCCGCGCCTTGTCGTTCTGTTCCGCCGCCGCCATGCGGGCCTTCGTGTCGGCGTCGTCCACACTCGGCGGTTTCGGTAACGGGTTGTCATCCGGCTTGGCGACATCCGGCGGTTTCGGCGGATTCATCCCGAGCATGTTGTCCATCACTGAGGCCATAGGTTGTGCCATTTAGCTCACCTTCTTAAACTTGATCTCTGCAATTTCTCGAAACTTCTTAAGAATGCCGTCCTTATTGCGCTGCCAGTCCATATCATCGTAAAGCTCGGCTATATAGTAGCCATCACGTTCTGCGTAGAGCTGCCATGCCATACGGTCGATGCGATACGACACATCAACATGAAACGAGTCCAAGACTTTCGGCGCAACTTCAGCAACAGCAGGTGCGGCAATGCCCTGTTTCGGAAAGGCAATGGACGGCAACGATGCTGCCGCAATCCCGACCGGCACATACCCGAGAGCTTTAAGGAATCCTCTCCGCGTTAAATCCATTTAGCTCACCGCATACGGGTTAAATTCATATTCGGCCTGATCGGCCCACGG
>CAZZDD010000238.1:0-1694 GCA_964652185.1 uncultured Candidatus Peribacteria bacterium
GGCGGCGCGGGTTGCGGCCGAATTCTCGCTCACGTCCGTTGCACACTCACACCCTAACCTTCCGTACCAACACGTAAAATCCCGGACTGAAAATCCGCGTGTCGGCGGTTCAACTCCGTCCCTGGGCACTCTTCTCCGACGAGGATTCCGACGACAGCCGGATCTCCTCGTCTCATTGGTGTCACCGAATGCCACCTCGTGCTGCACAACCGTTGCACACCGGGCGGTTGCGAGGCGGGCGATCACGCGACCCTCGGCAGCGCCGCCATGGCCCGCGCGAACGCCGCGTCGTCGAGCTGCCCGTAGACGAGCTCGACCATCTTGCTCGATGAGTGCCCGAGCAGCTTGCCGACGGTGTAGCTGTCGACGCCGCGCTGCTTGAGCCAGCTCGCGAATGTGCGCCGCAGGTCGTTCGGCGACACGACGGGCATCGGTGCTGGCGCCTTGCGCTTGCGCTTCGTAGCCTGCTCCTGCGCGCGCTGATTCACACGCGCCACGGCCGCGGCGAGATCGCGGCGTACATTCGGCCAGCTCGCCACCACGCGGCCGTCTGCTCTCTTGCGCTTCGACGCTCGCGCGATCATCAGGACGAGCGGACCGGCGATCGGCACCACGCGCTGTCGGCTCGCCCGCTTCGTCCCGGGCACGTGGATGCGCCCGCTCTTGACGTCGACGTGCTCCCAGCGCAGCCGCTCGATCTCGCCGAGGCACAGCCCAGCCCAGCACGCCAGCGACGCCCACAGACAGCGATCGTCGGCGAGCTCGGCTAGGAGCGCGGTGGCCTGCTTCGGATCGAGCCAGCGTCTGCGCGGCTCGTAGCGGACGCGAATCGACGGCACGACCTGTCGTGGATCGCCGCGCCATAGGTCGCGCTCCTTCGCCTCCGCGAGCGCACGACGCAGTACCACGAGCTCCTTGTGGATCGTCGAGTCGCTGGCACCCTGCCCCTTCCGATGGCGGACGTACGAGAGCGACATCTCGCGTGTGAGGCTCGAGCAATCGATGTCGCCGAGGACGTCGATCAGGTTCTCGCCCTTCTGCCTGTACGATCGCCACGTCCCGTCGGCGTTGCCGTGCGCGACGACGTCGAGCAGGTTCTTTATCGCTTGGGCGAGCGAGTGACTGCCAAACGTCGGCGCGTCGGTCGATACCAGCTCAAGCTGTCGGAGCCTGGCTCGTGCGACTGCCGCGTCTCTGGTGCCGAGCGTCTTGCGGTGGTGCTTGCCCTTCGCGTCCGTCCAGTAGCCGTGGTACGGGCCGCCCGGCCGTCGCTGATAGATGCGTCCCATGGTCCCTCGGTCCGCTGGGCAAGGTATCGCGACAGCGACTCCTCGGGCACGCGGATCAGCCGCCCGATGCGCGTGTGAATGCAGGCGCGCGCGATCCGGTACCCCATGGCGCGGGACACGCCGAGGCGGGCGGCGATCTGCTCGGGAGAGAGGTAGGTCACTGCGAGGAGGCTCCATTCAGTGCGTCGAGCCTCTTCAGCTTCAGCAGGCAAGCCTTACACGAGACAGCCTCGCGTCGATTCGTCCATGTCGCAACGCGCATGTTGATCGGTCGCGCGCTGAAGTTGAGCAACGATAAGACGCGGCACATTGGCAAGACGCCACCGTCTTCGCGAACCGCCGCAGCGAAATGGACGAGGCACGCCACTACTCGCTCCTCCATCCCGGCGCAGCTCGGCCGCAGCC
>CAZZDD010000239.1:0-1689 GCA_964652185.1 uncultured Candidatus Peribacteria bacterium
GGAGTGACCATCCGGGAGAAGCGGAGAGCCGTCCCGAGGTCGAGGGCGGTGGTGGCGTAGGGGGAGTGCATCTAGGCGGCTCCCTTCATCATCACGCGGCCGTAGAGCATCCCGGCGAGCGCCCGCAGTTCGCGGGCGATGTATCCAAGCTCGTCGGCCTCGGCTTCCGCCTCGCGGGCGTCGTTCGGGTGGACATCATCGGCGCTGGCCTCGGCCGTTGCGTGGGCCGCCGTCGCCTCGGCATCCTCAGCGAGGCTTTCGATTGAGGCGATGAACTCGCCTGCGATCTTCGTTCCCATCTCAGTGGTTCCTCGCGAAGCCGGCGAAGTCGCCACGGAAGGTGTTGTTCGGGTCTTCGTCGCGAGCCTCGTGCTCCTCGGCGTCGGCCTTCGCCTCGTCGGCGGTCTCGAAGTCCGAGGTCGCGTAGTCGTCGATGAACAGGACGAAGCTGCCGTCCAGCCCAACCTCGATCAGGTACTCGGCGCCGGTGTTGTCACCGATCGCCCGGAACGATCCGTCAGGCTCGGTCTCCCAGATCAACTTCGCCATCTGCCTGTCCTCCATCTGCCGCCGAAGCGGGGTGGGTTGATGGAGGTATATGCGCATACGCATAGACCGAGGTCAAGCGAATATGCGCAGGCGCATGCCGAATTTTCTGAACGGGGTGCGGAACCGTGCCGGAGCTAGCGGCGGCGGATGTACCGGACCTTGAAAGCCTGGACGATTTCAACGTCCCGGATCGGCGCGGAGTTGTAGGCCGTCAGGGTGTACCGGCCGTCCCGCTCGGGCTCGACGATCTTGAGCAGCATGCGCCCGTCCGCCAGCTCGACGACGTACTCGTCCGCCTCGCGGATCGGTAGCTCTGCGGCCCGCCCGCCGTAGAACACCGTATCCCCGTCTCGGTACACCGGGTACATGGAATCACCCCGCACGCCTAGTGCTTCCACGGCTCCAAACCCTTTGGGCGCCTTGATCCACTCGATGGCGCTGGAACCGGCCCCCCTGTCCACGAGATGGACAACCGCCCCCGCTCCTACATATCCAGTGAGTGGAACCATCGTAAAGAGGGGGTTCCCTCCGGTTGAAACCGGATCGTCGGGATCAGGCATCACGCCGCCGTCGATTTCGAGCGAAGCGATCACGTCGAGGTGCTTGGATTCCGGCTCCTGGCGGTCGGACTCCCACTTCGAGATCGTCGTCTGGGTGACGCCAAATCGTTTCGCGAACTCGGACTGGTTTTCCTTGAGCGAGCGACGGAGGCGGGAGATTCGGCGGCCGAGCGTAGGCATGCCCGCCTTCAACGAATATCGGCCCGTCACGTTCAAGCCCTCTTGACCTGTTATGCGTATGCGCATAAGACGGGGTTATGGATTACGTGGCTGCAATCTCCGAGATCGAAGCCCAGTTGAAGCGGGCCGGTACGACAGTCGCCGCCATGCTCCGGCAGGCCGACGTTGCCCCGTCCCAGTGGACGCGCTGGAAGGCCCGGAGCCACCAGCCGCACCGCACGACGTGGAACCGCGTCGTCGCCGCCACCAAAGAGATCACCGCCAGCGCCCATGAAGGCGAGGCGGCGTAGATGAACATCGAACCCGCGCGTATTCCTCCCCCGGCCGGGCCTCCTCTCCCGGCTCTACGCGCGGCAACTGCCGCAGGCGTCGAGCGTAGCTCCGCCTGCGGCCTTTCCTT
>CAZZDD010000240.1:0-1668 GCA_964652185.1 uncultured Candidatus Peribacteria bacterium
GCGCCGGCGGCAGCTGGTGCAAAGAAGGTCGTCAAGGAGATCGAACAGATCGAGTTTGCGACGAAGCAAACGAACTTCTCGATCAAGGACCTCCAGGCGCAGCTGAAGAACTTGGAGCGCGAAGCCGAGAAGGCGGCCAAGGGCGTCAAGTCGATCGACTTCAAGCAAGCGGCAGCCGGCGCGAACCAGTTCTTCCAGCTGCTCAATCAGAATCTGAAGCTGACCGACAGCGCACTCGGACAGGCGCTCGACTCCGCGACGAAGTTCGGTGCCGCCGGTGCGCAGCTCGCCGGGCCATGGGGCGCGGCCGCTGGTGCGCTCGTCGGCGTCACGACCGAGATCATCAGCCAGATCGAAGAGCTCGAGCGGCTCACGAACCAGTACAAGCTGCAGGCGCTCGCCGACGAGCAGTTCATCTACAACATGAAAGAGGTGAAGGGCATCCTCGACGGCACGGCCGGCGCGGTGCGCGACATCAGCGACGCGATGGATAAGCTCTACTCGGACAAGGGCCGAACCGCGACGTTCTTCGAGGAGTGGGAGAAAGGGCGGCAGGCCGTCGTGTTGACGCAGCAAGCTGCCGAGGCTGCGAAGAACGAGCTGATGCGACTCGGCGACATCGCCGACCGCAAGAAGCGCGGAGACTTCGTTTCCCCGGCCGAGCAGCTGGAGCTCAAGGACAGCGGGTACACCGACGCGAAGCGGCAGTATGCGATCGAGCAGTACACGAAGGCGACGAAGGCGCTGGAACTGAACAGCAAGTCGTACGGGTCGGCGATCGTCCCGATCCTGAACGCCGAGCAGGATCGTGCCGCGAAGCTCGGGAAGCTGCGCGCCGCGCTGAAGGACACGACGCTCACGCAGCGCGAGTACAACGCGGTGCTCGCCGAGTACAACAAGCTGACCGGGCCCGGCGACGATTCGGCGTTCGACCGCGCGAACTTCGCGCTGCAGCAGGAGATGGCGGCGCGGCGAAAGCAGCAGATTCAGGACATCACGTACCTACCAGGTGCGCAGGGAGCGCTCGACGACAACTTCGCCGACGTGCGAGGCATCGACATGGGCGCCGCGCTGTGGAGGACGCGAGGCGGCGAGTACAAGAACAACGCGCTGACGAACGCATGGTTCGCCGAGCTCCAACGAATGCAGCGCGAAGGCGCTGAGGTGACGGCGTCGCTCTCGGAGGGGTTCGGCTCGATCGGCGAGTCGATCGCACAGATGGCCGCGACCGGCGCGCAGAGCTTCGAGCAGATGACCGCGTCGATGGCGGCATCCCTGCTCGGCCTGTTGGCGACGAAGGGCTTCCAGGCGCTCGGCAACCTGTTCGGCTTCGGAGCGACCGGCGCGATCGGCTCGGGCGCGAGCGCGGCGCTGACGGGCATCCCAGGCTTCGCTTCTGGCGGCTACATCCCACCCGGTGGCGCTGGCGGCACGGATTCGCAGCTCGTCGCGATTCGGAAGTCGCCGTGGGAGAGCGTGCACATCAACACGCCGTCTCAGGAGGCGGCGATGATGGGTGGTGGCGGGGGCGGCGGGCAGACGATCAACGTGCACTTCTCGGATCGCGACATGGCGCGCTCGCTCGAGGTGATGGGCCGCCCGACGATCATCCGCATGGTCGCCGAGGCGTTCCCGCAGCTTCGCTCGCCGAGCGGGCGCTAGTCGCAG
>CAZZDD010000241.1:0-1628 GCA_964652185.1 uncultured Candidatus Peribacteria bacterium
CTCGCGCTCGGTCGTGCGCGGCTCCTGCGCAATGAGGCCCGCGCGCTCGATGGCTTCTTCGAGCCGCACTGTCTGCGTCCGCAACGGCCATGACGGATCTTCGCGGCGCGCTCTATCGACTTCCATTGCCCACTCCCGCACCGCCGCCAGGAACTCAGGCGCGCGCTCGGCCAGGAGCGCGGCGAGGGTGGGTTCGGAGGCGGGGACAAAGCGGTGCGGCCTGAACGTGAGGCCGGGATGCTCGAACACCTCGATCGCTTCCGCGTGGTATGCGGCCATGACGGTATAGGTCTGCATGTATTTCAACGGCGGCCACGGCTCCACGCACACGACCCGCATCCCAGGACGCGCGGCGGCGATGGTCATGCGGTCATTCGGCATTGGCGGCCTCCCATAGAAACTTCGCCTGCCCGACAACCGGCTGCCATGCGCGACCGGCGCGCGACTGCCATTGCTTCGGATCGTTTGCCTTGCGCTCGGCGATCAACGACCAGCCAGCGCCGCGCAGAGATGCGCCACCCTCGGATTGGAGGGTGTAGGTAATCAGGCGTTGCCCGCCCATTGCACGCCACGCGCGCCACGCAGTTGCGTAGAGGAATGAGCAAGAACCCTTCGGCGCGCCGTCCTGCACGCAGCACCGCAAGACCTCTGCCGTGTAGCCCTGCGCCTGGATAATGCGAGACACCGGGCGGCCGACGATGCAGACACCGCGCAGGTTGTTCCCATCGCTCACGCCGATGCTGAACCGATGGCCCGTGACGGGCTTGTTGTGGCGATGGAAGTTCGCCACGAACTCGTTCGCTTCGGACAGTTCGACAGGGACTGCGACGAGGCTCACGTCTCGCCGCCCCCGACCCGCTGCGCCCCGTTCAGCACGCGCGCCACCGCCTCGCATTCCGCGACAACGTGGAACCGCGCTGCAATGTGCCCGTCCGGCGCTATCAGCACCGCGTACGTGTCGTGGTCCGCGACCGTCCACAGCGGCGGCGCGGCTTCCTCAAGCAGGATCGCGCGGACGGCGGCGTCTGCTTCAGTGCGGATGCGCTCTTGGTTCGCTGGGGAAAGAAGATCGAAATCAACCCGCCAGCGTGCATAGCCAATAGCCCGCGCCACGCGCTCCCGGATGGCGGCGGTCATGCCCGGCGCGCCCACTTCAGGTCGTTGGTTAGGCGCTCAACCTCGGCTTCCAAGTCGGCAATGCGCTTGTCCTGCAACTCGGCCGGGATGTGCTTCGCGATGGCAGCGCGGACCTTGTCCTGTTCGTAGCGCGCGCCGAGAGCGTAACGCTCCATCGCCCACTTCTCGCCGGACAGCAGCGCCAGCACCGTGTTGTCGATGGTGTGCCACATCTCGGACTGAAGGTTCGTCTCGGTATCGCCGAGGAGCGAATACTGAACCTTGCTCCACAGAGCATCGCGGAACTCGTCAGCGAACTTGTCGAGCAGCGGCTTGAAGTGTTCGTCCTCGAACCCCTTCATGCACCGCTCGGCAATCTCGCGCGCCTTGAAGTAGGCCGGGCCGAGGGTTTCGTAACCCTGCGCGGCGTCGATGTGTTCCTGTTCCATATGCTCGGCCATCCCGCCTACTCCCCCCACCACCGCTGAACCCGCGACAGGCTCCACACGCCG
>CAZZDD010000242.1:0-1613 GCA_964652185.1 uncultured Candidatus Peribacteria bacterium
GGTCATGGCGTTTCGATCTCGCCTTCAGGTCGGCCCGGGTCCTTGCCCCAGCCGGGATGCCAGTTCGCGCGAATGGACATCGCTGTTGTGGCGTCGCCGGATTGTTCGACGAAGCGCGCGAGCATTTCGCGACAAGCCTGCGCACCGCGAACGAACGCTTCCGCGGCGTTTCTGTCAGCCTCTTCCTCTGCGACATATCCGTCGGGCGCGTGACTGTCGTCTTCGTTCCAGGCGTCGTAGCTCATGACTTCTCCTTGAGAACAAGCGATTGGCGATACGTGTCGGCGATGTGATTCGCGATCTCGGCGATCGCGTGCGCGTCCGCCTTGTTCTTCAGCCGCCCGCTGGTGCGCAACCAGTGCGCATCAATCGAGCGGCCGAAGTCGCCCGCCGACCACCGCATGTCGGGCCACGCGATCGAGCGGATGTTGCCGCTGCGGTCGAGCGTGACGACGAGGCGATACGACGTGCCGTTCCCCGGCTGATGGTCGAACGCGAACGCGACGAGAGAGGGAGCGGTCTCGATGATCATCGCGACACCGCCACGTTCATCGCCCTCGCGACTTGCTCCGCGTCACCTTGTCCGATGCGATGACCGCACGGATTCGCGTAGACGCAGTGTCCGGCCTGACGCACCGACGTCGTCTTGACCCCGCACGTGTTGCAGAGACCCTTCGCGGCGTTGTCGCGCATGCGATCCATCGCCGCCTTGAACTCGGCTTCGTCGGCCGCGATCTCTTCTGCTGTGGGTTCGCGAAAGCTCGGACACGTCGTCGTAGCCTTGAGATCGGCGCGAAGCGTAAGACATGGCCATCGATACGGACCGGGCTGAGACGCATCGCGCACCGAGACGAGCGACACGCCGGCAGCGCACGTTGCATGCTGGATGCCGCGGAAGTGAACGCATGTGCCATGCTTCTTCACGCTGCCTCCTCGCCTTCCGCGCGCGCCTCGTCCATCACGAGCAGAACTGACTGCGCCGCGTTCCGTGCACACTCGCGCAGCACCTTGTCGAGATCGGCGCCCAGCTTCGGGAAGCTCGTGTCCGGCGCGCGACAGATGACGAGGTCGTGCTGGGCGAGCACTTCGCGCAGACTGTCAGCGATGGCTTGCGAGCACGGATCGAGGTGCTTCATCGTGCGGGCGTATGCGGCACGCCTTTCAGCGTTAATGGTGTCTTTGTAGCGGTTCCACGTTTCTCGCTTTAGTCGGCGCACACACTCGACACATTCGCGTTTTCCGCTCGGTCGAATGCGAAGGTTCTCTCCCGCAAGGCTGTGTCCGTGAACGCAATGCGTGGCGCGAGAATGAATCGCGGATGGAGAATTGCTTCGCATGTTGTTCACATACGGAGGAACTGCTTCGAGGTGCATCGGGTTAACGCAGCATTCATTCCTGCACAGATGATCAATTTCGAATCCAACGGGAATGTTGCCGACGAGAGCCGAGTACGAAACTCGATGCCCGTATTGGGTGACGCCGTTGTAACGAAAACGCGCGTATCCTCTGAGCAGGTATCCACACCAGAGCCAGCATCCGCTGTTCGGCTCTGGTGAAACCTTGTCCCAGAAACGAGACGGCAGTCTTGGATCAAACATGGCGAGGACGCCGGC
>CAZZDD010000243.1:0-1591 GCA_964652185.1 uncultured Candidatus Peribacteria bacterium
AGAGCACGTCGTCATGGTGCCGGTGACGTTCCGGGCCCGCTGCGACTGCCCCTCAGGTGATCGTGAAGCCGTGCCGGCGAATCCCGTAGCCCTTGGCGAGGGACATGACGACGGCGTCTAGCTCGTCGGTGCTCGCCTTCTTGGTGCGCTTGCGCCAGTCCTCTTTCGACTCTAGCGCGATCTGCCCCGTCGACGTCAGCCGGTATTGGATTGACGTCGCCTGGTGCAGCAGGGCGTCGTCTGGCGGGAGTTCGAGCGGGATGGGCGCGTCGGGCCTGAGAGCTTCGCGAAAGCTCCACGCCCACTCTGATCGCGCGTTGAGGAAGCGCTGAGCGTCGAGGGGGCGAGCACCGGCTTGCATGTCGACGACGACGCCGGTGCCGAGCTTCTCTTCGCAGATGTCAACGACGCCGCCGCCGTTGCCGATGCCGTCGATGTGCAGCAGGTCGATCCCGAGCTCGGCCTTCGCAGCGATGGCCCAGCCTGCGATCTCGGTGTTGCTGCGCCCCTGGGCCTTCCCGAGGCGGCCCGTGCGGATGGCGTGTTCACCGAACGTCGTGATCGCCATGATGCTCTTGTCGTCGCCGTAGCGGGCGACGTCGAGGCCCATGATCGAAGGGCCCACCACGGGCTTGAGGCGCCGCGGGTGCCGCACCAGGAGCTCGTTCTCAACGGTGGCTTCGTCGTCCTCGTCGCGTTGCCGCCCACGCTCCAGCCAGCGCTCGATGGCGGCCTCCATCCACGCCAAGGGCACCAGCACGTTGTCGGCGCTGTCGGGGAACTCGCCCAAGACACGGGCTCGCCAAAGGGGGCTGTCTTCGCCCCACTCCTCGCGGCGCTCATCGATCCAAGCCCTCGTCGTCAGGCCAGGGATGACGACGCGGTCCTCGATGACGTTTGGCGAGTGAAAGGCGCTGATGTGGATCTTCGAGACCTGCGCCGACTTGTGCATGTCATAGAAGGCACCCGTCGGCGACGTCGGGTTGGCGATCGCGAGTAGGCGATCCCAGTCGCCCACGAGCGTCGACTTGATCGCCTCCCACACTGGCGGCTTCACGCCCATGGCCTCGTCGAGGATGAAGAGGGTCCCGCCTGGGCTGTGCCAGCCCTGGAAGTTGACGTCGTCGTTCGACGAGAAGCCGATCGCCATCCAGTCGTCGTCGAGACGGAGCTCGGGAGCCGAAGGCGGGATGGTGCCGCCCAGCGGCACATTGAGCCGCGAGGCGTTGCCATAGCTCTTGCGGATCTCCTTCCAGAGCAGGTCTTTCACCTGCCGCGCCGTGGGCGCCGTCGTTACCACGCAGCGATATGGGCCCGTGTAGAGCCACGCCAGGGCGATATCGGCGGCGCCCTTGGTCTTGCCCACGCCGGTAGCCGATCGCACGACGGTGCGCCTGTGGTGGGCCACGGAGGTCACGATCTCGACTTGCTTGCTCCAAGGGCGCTGCCCCAGGTTTTGATCGATGAATCGCAGCATTTCGCCGTCATTTGGGGGACGTAGCCGCATGCCGTTGACGACGAGGTTCGAGCTCATGCGATCACGGTAGCAGCGGGGCCAGATCTGCAAAAGCGCCGGATTATCGGCGACATG
>CAZZDD010000244.1:0-1590 GCA_964652185.1 uncultured Candidatus Peribacteria bacterium
CCTAGAATAAATAATATCACTTCTCTAGTCTAGGGTTCAATATCAGTACACGCAGTAACCTTTCAAAAAACCTTGTTTACTGATATTGATAGAGAGCATTATCCTAATGAATTTAGCTAAGTCAAGAGAAAAGATTAAAATAAATGAAAATAAATAACTTGACATGATTTTAGTTAAACTCAACCCGCTTAACGATTGATTCCATGAAAAAGAATAGCTAAATATTTAACTAAAGTTTAGCTAAATTTAACTAAAAAAATCTTTTATTTCTTCCAAAATAACATTCTCAAAGAAGATTGTGTTATTAGTAATATACGCACTAAATCCACTTTCCTGCAAATCTTCAATTTCTTTTAGCTGATTCTCAAAGTGTTTTTCATCTCCAACAATTCCTGACTTACTAGCGATTCTTTTAAACTCTACAAAGATAACTTTATTCTGCTTGCCCTTTGAAACAATAATCATTGCATCGCAAAAGTTGCTATAAGTGCCTTCTTGAAATTTTCTAATCCTTCCCCAATCCGTAAGCTTGCCTCCGTTGTCAATCTGAATAAATTTAATTTTACAGTCCTTTTTTAGTGTCAAAGCATAGCTCTTTACCATTCTTACGCAAGACTGTTGAATTTGGGTTTCTTTTAGACCTTTATGTCTGACTATTGCTAATCCAGCTGGAGTTAGTTTTGGTAACTTCTCAAACGCTGCAATATCTTTGTTTTGCAATAAGGCTTTGTAGCCATTCACTCCTAAGTTTAAGTATTTATCTATCATTATTTATTAATCCTAAAATTAAACCCCTCACCATCCACAAACTCAATCACGAAAGTTTCAGGATATCTTAAATAGTTTGCAAAAGAGAAAAGCGTTCTTTTCTTAAAAACTTTCTCATTAAGACCCATCTCTAACTGCATATCATAATAATCAAACAATTGCTTTTGAGTTGCTTTGTATCTTAAAGCAGTAACCATTCTATCTAAGTTGAAATAATAATCTCCAACCTCAAGTATTCCGCCAACATCATCAGCGATCCAACGCCAATCAGCATCTTTGTCAAAGTATTTTCTAACAAACTTCTTAGCAATTCCATTGCAGGCTTGTTCGTAAGCTATAATTTCTTTAATCATTTTTCTTCCTCTTTAGTTTTTCTTTAAGCATTGCTTCTGCTATATCGTAAGATTCCCTTGCTGTGCCAAGAAGATCATATCCGTATGATAGATCGACTCCTGAAATCAATGACTGCATAGCCATCATAGCACAATCATCAACATACTTCTCGCAAAGCATATCAAAGCCAAGCTCGTTTTCATGGAGCTTTTTGTCTTCGAGTTGCTGTATCTTTTGTTTAAGCTCTTCTATTTCTATTTCTGCGTCCGCAAGAGCGCTCATTAATTCTCTTTTGTCTTTCATATTAATTCTCTATGTTAATTATTTCCCTAAACCTCTTAGCTCTATCCGCAGGTGTATCAATCCCATCAAACTCAAATAGATAAACCCTCTTATCTTCAAATTCATGCTCTTCGCCATTAGGGCAATTAGACTTAGGATAATATCTAGCATTGCCATTGTTAAACCTCAAGCTATGCGATACTTTCT
>CAZZDD010000245.1:0-1588 GCA_964652185.1 uncultured Candidatus Peribacteria bacterium
CCTTTCGCCTGTCGGCTGTCCCTGGCGGCGTGGCAATCAACATCACGGACGCCGGGACTGGCACGCATACGTTTTACGTCGTGGGCTCGGTGCAAAAGGTTTTTCTGGCTGCTGATGTGGACACCGCAGGAAGGTACTCCGCATGGTGGACGGTGTTTAGCGGTAGCGACTTTGCAGCGGCACCGGTGGCGAAGCAGGGCTTTCTGGTTGAGGTTTTGGATTTTGGGAGTTGAGCATGCCCACAGCACCCCCCACAGCGTGCCCCTGCGGAGGCAAACGCCAGCGTGGCCAAGCGTGCGATCGGTGTGGGCGTGGTGGGAGGAAGGAAGCGAGGAAGGCTTGTGACGACAGGCGAGGCACATCAGCACAGCGAGGCTACGGCCATGCATGGCAGAAGGCGAGGCTCGGCTACCTGCGATCACATCCGCTGTGCGTTGAATGTGCCAAGGATGGCAGGGTCACGGCTGCGAGCGTGGTCGATCACATCGTGCCGCACAGAGGGAATCAAACGCTGTTCTGGGATAGCGAGAACTGGCAGGCGCTGTGTGCCGAGCATCACAATGCAAAAACTGGCAGAGGAGAATGACGGTGTGTAGCACGGAAGTGAAATGCGAGGACTGCGGCGCGACAATCGTTCGCCGGGAAGGTCGTGGAAGGCCATTAAAGCGCTGCCGATCGTGCACGCAATCGCGCCGCCTAGCGCCAGCAAAGACTCGTCAGGTGTGCGAACAATGCAAATGTGCCTTCGTTCCGCGCAAGTACGGACGAAAGGAGCAGCGGTTTTGCTCCAAGGAATGTGCAGACAGTTGGTACTACAACAGCCGAAGCAAACAAGCGTTCGTCTGCCAGGAATGCAAGCGCGAGTTTCACCCCAAAGCCGTAAACCGCACTAAGTTCTGTTCTCGCGATTGTGCTTTTATCGGAATGGGAAAGAAGCGAGCAGAAGAGAAGCGTGCAAGAGAAACCGCCGAGAAGATTCGCCGGTTGTTTGAGAACATGAGGCAATGCGAGGTGTGCAAGTTTGCATTTTCATCTCCGTTGAAGTCGAAAACCTGCTCCGAAGAATGCCAGAAGAAACGAAAGGCAGGCCCTCTGGATAAGCCATGCAAGACGTGCGGCAAGCCACTCGGCGCGTTCGATGGAAAGAAGCGGTTTCAGTGTGCCGAGTGCCGCGCAGAGGTACATCGACTGAATAGGAAGCGTGCTAAATGGGAGCGTAAGCGCCGCAAGTATGAGCAGACCGCAGGCGACAAGGCCACGGCCAGCGACAGCAGAGAGATGCTCAACCTGCTAAGGCACAAGCTGCAACGCGCTGGCAACAAGTGCCACCTATGCGGCTTGCTTGCATCGAAGCGGATCGACCCGAACAGCGATCGAGCCGCTGAGTTCGATCACAAGGTGCCGCTGGCTCGTGGTGGCAGCGACAAGATCGACAACCTGCAAGTGATTTGCCGTAAGTGCAATGGGCTCAAGGCAGATACGATAAGTGTTGATTCGTTTATGCATAGAGAATGGAAAGTACACGAATGCACTATGTAATCCCACCCGAGGGGGGTAGGTATATTCTGTACACCGATTTGTCCTAGAC
>CAZZDD010000246.1:0-1587 GCA_964652185.1 uncultured Candidatus Peribacteria bacterium
GGCGCAGGCAGTAGCCCTGCCCTTCCGCCGCGTAGATCGGGTGGCCGCGCTTGCGAATGGCGGCGATGGCGTTGCGCAGCACCTGGGTCGCGCGGCCGTTGCTGCCGGGGCGGAGGTCGTCATACGGGACGACGGCGCCCTTGGCCTCGGCCAGCTTGGCGAGGAGGAGGGCGTGCCCGCCCGTGAGGCCGCTGTCCCGCGCGTCCAGGAACGGCGTGTGGAGGTCGGGCTGGCGGAGGTAGTAGCCGCGCTTGTGGATGCCCTCGACGCGGTAGCCATGGGCGCGGAGCAGGGAGACGACGTAGCGCAGCGTGGGCGACGCCTTGCCGGATGAGCCTGGTTCGAGCGTGCCGAACGGGACGATCGCCCCGTCGGCTTCACGGAGAACGGCCAGGGCGTAGAGGGCCGCGGGGGTCAGGCCACGCTTGGGGGGATGGGCCACCCTATGCCCCCCCTGGGGGGACAAAAATGCACAGGATCGAGCGCGGCTCGTAGTGGCGCAGGCAGACGTGGTGCTCGCCGTCGGGGGACGGGTTGATGCGCTGGTCGCCGATCGGGACAAACTCGGCCACGGGGGAAGCGTCGTGGCGGACCGAGGGGTGGCGCATGGAGCCGGTGACGGTGACGGCGTAGCCGAGAACGCCGTTGCGCCGGGTTTCCTTGACGGCCTCGGCGGGGATGGGTGCGCAGTCGCCGCGCTGGGTCTGGCCGGTGGTGTCTCCGCCGCAGCAGCCCATCGGATAGTCCCAGCCGCCCGGGGCGTAGTGTGCGCGTGGGGCGGCGGGGATGAGGGCGAGCGCGGCGGCGGCAAGTAGCGTTGCGGGGATGCGGAGATGCATGGCCCCGGGATATTATGCGAGCGTAGGCATTATGTCTACGTTGCGATAGGGAATCTTACGGGCAGGAGCGGGCGACGGTGTGGCCGTAGCTGTCGCGGACGATGGTGCAGCGGCCGTCTGGCCTGGTGGTTCCCTGGGTATGGCCTTTGCTGTCCCGGATGGTGGCGTTGCCACGGCTGTCGCGGGTGACGGTGCCGAGCGTATGGCCCCGGCTGTCCTGGATGGTGCTGCGGCTGGGCTTGGACGGCTGGCTGGGCTCGCGGGCTTGGCCGGTGGCGGTGAGGGCCAGGAGCGCGGCGGCGAGTAGCGTCGGGGATTTGCGCATTTTCTCCTCCAATTTGGTGACGCCGGGGGCGAGGCGTTGTTCCGCCCGCGGCGGGGATTTCCCTTGCCTTTGCCCCGCCAAGGTAGGCATTATGCCTACGATCTGGCAAGGGTAATCCATGATGACGCCGAGGACTACCGGCATGATCTTCGATGCTGCGGCAAACCTACAGTACGAGGCTTGCGACCTGGCCGATGCGGGGCAGCGGGCGGAGGCTGCGGTGCTCTACCGCAAGGCGTCCCGCATTTACGAGGAGGGCGGATTCCTCGTCATGGCGATGTTCTGCGGCCAGATGGCCGAGGGCTGCGTGGAGGCCGTCGCCGAGCCGCCGGGGAGCGCAGCAGCTTGAGCGAGCATGTGCCGCCGTCGGCGAAGCTTCAGGAGCTATCGGCCGTCAATGCGTGGCAGGGGCGGAAGATCGCG
>CAZZDD010000247.1:0-1583 GCA_964652185.1 uncultured Candidatus Peribacteria bacterium
AGATGCAATGCGGCACCATCGTCACCGTCATCAATGGCAACATGAAGGTGAACGCCGGGATGGCCGTCGCCACACCTGCCTTGAGGGATTCGACGACGGCTCGCATGCTCAAAGACGGCAGCGCACGAGGTCGTGACCGATGAAACGCCCCATCAGCTTTGCGATTGACGTCGTCCGCTTCTGCTACGTCTTGGCTCTGGTGATGATCATCAGCGCCCTCGACGGATGGCCTGAGGACGACCACACCGTCGACGACCATTGGTATTGATCATGAAGCCGGTGGCCATCACCTATCACGCGCATGGCCCCATCGCTGTCGGCGACGTGTTGTGCTCTCCTCGTACCTACTACGTCGTCGTCACCTCTCGCCGCGTCAACACGCGAGACGGTCGCCCGAAGTGGGCTCTCACCTGCGATAAGCGATTCGACACCGCTGCTGCGTATGCCCGCTCGCACGAGATCACGGGATCGTCGCCGATGACGGTGCCGCGCACATGGCCACTGCGTTGGTTTCCTCGAGGCAGGAAGTGGTGGTGACCTAGGTGTTCCACTCGTCGGAGGCGAAGTTGGGCAACTCGACGTGCGGGAGGTCCTTCATCTTCCAGTCGCCGCCCCACACCAGCCCGACTTCACGAGCGTGGATCCCATAGTCCTCCCACGCCGCCTTCGCCTCCGGGGTCTTGGTGTCCCAGAGGTTCGGGTATTTGCGGCCGGCATGTTCGACGACGGCGAGGCCAGCTGGAAACGCGGCCGGGTTGAGGACGCAGTCGCAAGCTCGAGCGGGGCTGAAGTTGTGGGCGCTCTTGAACGGCGGTGCGTAGGTCACCACCTTTTTCTTGTCGACGATCGCCTGGTCGACGATGGACCAGCCTTCGCCCCACACGACGGTGCGCCCCTTTTCGTAGAGCCTCGCCTGCTCCTCGGGTTTGCGGTGGCCCGCAAAGGGCACCAGGCGCCCCTCCAGGCCCGCGAGGATGTGTTCCAGGCGCAGGCGCAACGCGGGGTGGAGCTGGGCAACGATGGCGGCCTGGGTGGGCGTCAGGGCGATGGACATGGGGATCCTCCAAAAGAAACAGCCCCGCGGTGGGGCTGCTGGGTCTTTGCGGCCTCTGGTGAAGGCTACTCGTCGCCGGGGCGCTTGGTCTTCTGCGCACGCCGAGCCGTCTCGGCCTTGGCCTGGTCGACCGTCAGGCCCTCGACCAGCACCTTGGCGGCCTCGCGGTTCTTCATGCCCCGGATGTCGACGTCCGGGACCTTGGGGGCCAGCGCCGTCACCAGCGTGTCGAGGGCCTGAGAGTCGGCCTCCAGCTGGCCGATACTCCCGACGAGGCTGGCGAAGGCCTCGCGGTCCTCTGGGGTGACGGTGTCCTTGAGGCGAAGGGCCTCGGCTTTGACTCTGAACGACATCGGGAGCTCCTAAGATCCGCCTGGCGGGGTGGCAGCGATGTCGCTGATCCAGGCCCCCAGGATAATCGCCCCAACAGCGACCCCAATGCCAGCGGCAAAACCGGCCCAGCGATTCGCCTCCGGGCTCTCCCACCAGTCGACCGTCGCCCGTTCCTTCCAGGCGAGCGTCAACGCCT
>CAZZDD010000248.1:0-1569 GCA_964652185.1 uncultured Candidatus Peribacteria bacterium
CGTAACCCGGCTGGAGCTTACTCACCGCGGCCTTGATCGCCTTGCTTGCCGCCGCTTTGGCGCGCTCCTTGGAGAAAATCCCCGAGTCCTCGTAGTCATCAAAAACCGCATCGATGGCGATGTCAGCGAGCTTGTCGGCGTCGATGCTCATCGCGAGTTCCAATACCAGTGCAAGAGCTTCCCCGTTCCGGGGTGCCGCCAAATGTGAAGACGCCAGAACGAGATGTGGTGCCACTTCTTGATGCCGGATCTCACCGCTTTGAAGGGGCCGCAGGAGATGACGACGTTGCCGTAGTCATCATTCCAGCGGGTTCGCTTCATGGGCGGGCTCCGGTAGAAATAGATCGGGCCGGGGCAGTCTCCCGCCGCCGGCCCATGGTTGCCGCGAGTACGCTCACGGCTGAGATCACGCTGCTTCCGGTTCCGCTCGCGGCGGACGACGGAGTTGGCTCTCGAGCTCGTCAATGGCAGCTATGGCCGCACGTGCAATTGCCGCCCCACCGAGATCAGCGTGATCGAGGTAGTTGGCAAGTTCAGCGAGTCGAGATTTCAGCGTGTCGTTGCGATCCATGGAGGGTTCCTCCGTCGGGCTGGTACGCATGGCAACAGCCGGGGGCCTGGATCGCTTGGCCCATGTGATTCCTCGAAAGAGTTGGCTCTGGTCCGCAGTCGAAACGCTGTCGGTTAGCGCGGCTTGGCCGAACTATTGCAAGGAATTTCAATGTGTTGGGTGGATTTGGCGCTGCCCTAGAGGCAAAAATCACCAGTACGCGATGAGTAGGTGATTCGTGCGCACGCGTCAATACCCATAATGCAGGTTCAGTCAAATCAATTCGGCATCCGGTCCAGAAGGCGCGGGCACTCGAGTAGAAGATCAAGTAACGCCGTAACTGGTCCTGGCGGCTCGCTCCGCCCTGCTGCCCAATGACGCTCAGTCCGACCTGCCACGCGGCAAATTCTCGCGAATCTAGCGTGGGTTATGCCCAGCTCGCGGATTTTCGCGCGGTATTCGTCGGGCGACATTTGCTCGCTCAGATGCATGGTGAATGCATAGTTAGCGCGGAACAGTGGTCCTATCAAGAGGTGAAAATAATTTTGGTCGCAAAGTTGACACGTAGGAACATTGGTCCTATATTGAGACTGTAAGGCGACGGCTCCCCAGCCGACATTTCCGGGACGGACCAGGGTAGATCGGGATCACAGGGGGGAGTGGCGGGCCGGAAACTCCGGAGTTCCTTGGCGGCGCTAACCACCAAGGAGGACTGAAGAATGAATGACGATTGGAAGGTTCGGGCTGACCGTTATCTGGCGATCAACGCTTGGCTAAAGCGTCGGTACGCTGGCAAGTCGGTCGGTCGGTTCACCTGCCGGCCGAGCGAGATCATCACCTTGGCCGGCGGCCTTGCTACCGCCTACAGCCGGCTCGATGCAGCGTTCTTCCGCCGCTACGTGCTCGACTGACTTCCCGGTGTCCCCGCTTTGCTGCGGGGCGCCTCCAAGGGACTCCGGAAGCTACCTGCCCTTCATCGTGCAGCAACCACGATGGAGGAACTGATGGCAAAGTACACG
>CAZZDD010000249.1:0-1536 GCA_964652185.1 uncultured Candidatus Peribacteria bacterium
CAGTCGCTGAACCCGAGGGTTTCGAGGGTCATCCACGCGCAAGCCCAGGCGGCCCGGATGACCACCTCAGCCCCCAGCATATCTCATACGATACGTAGTCGCAACGAAAGGGGCGGGGGGGGGCGAAGCGCTTAAGACGCGGCGGAACTACCGGGCGGACAGGGCCTCAAGGACCGCGGGGGACTTCTCATCCAGAAGCAGGCGGATCGGCTGCCCCACAGCAGCCGCTAATCCGAGGATGGTATCAAGTGAGGGGTTCTCGGCGCCGCCCTCGATTAGGCACACCATAGGGCGACTGATCTTGCAGCGATCAGCTACGATTTGCTGAGTAAGGCCGGCGGCCTTCCGATAGAAGCGGAGGTTTATCCCAAAAGCTTCCACCAGCCTTATTGGCGCCGCTTCCGCCCCTGGCCCATCCTCGATGAAGGCCCATCCCTTACCACCTGCCCTAATCCATGACAGGGCGGCGGAAAGAGAAATGCCAGCGGCCTTCGCTGCGGATGGGACATTCGGGAACTCCCCCGCCGGAGTGCGCACGCGCCCCAGGTGCTTCCGCCTTCCGCCAAGGCTCCGGCGCATCCGGGCCGGCCCCGAGCGGCACTCAAACTTCTCGCGGGCGTTCTCTTCATTGGTGGCGCAATAGACATTGTCGGGGTGGTATGGCCCGGCGTCGCCGCGCCGCGCCATGCAATACTGTCCCTTCCTAGGGCCTCGGTGCTCCCACCGATTATCGACCTGCCACCACGCCCACCACTCCTCAAATGAAAACTGAAAAAGAATGCCTCGCCTCTTGGCGCCCGAGGCATGGCCGCAGAATGCTTGATATGCGGCGCGCTGATGGTCCACCCGGAGCCTCCCAGCTTCGTGAGTGCGTAAAATCAGTATATCGCGCATTGCGCATTGCGCAAAGCATCGGGGCGCATGTAGATTATGCTCCGCCTCCCGGACGGCCGGGAGCGCCGACAGGCGCCCGACCGGCGCTGCCGCGGAGCCAATCCGATGTGTGGCTTTGCCCCCGCGGCGCTGGGGGATACCGAATGGACCCAGCGGCAAGTGCGATGTGTGAAAGCATCGCGCCGCCCATTCCTTCATTGCGCGAAGCCGCTTACTCTGCCGAAGGGGCAGAGCCTGACGGCAGCGGGGCAGTGCGGGGCGCGATCACAGAGGCTGACTTGCGGAAGGGCGCGGCCGGCGGCGGCGCCATACGCGATGCCGTGGTCGTCATTCAGGATCGACCGAACGAGCCTCGGTCCTTCCGTCTCTATCTGCTGTGCTCCTGGATTGAGCCCGTCGAGCATCTGGGCGTGGCGCTGCATCGGGGCCGCGGCCTTCGCTCGCACCGCCAGCTCGATCCGTGGATCAGCTTCCTCGACAGTCTCAGTTACGCCGGGCCGGTCACGGTCCTTCGGGCCGAAGACCCTCGCGTCATCGAGTTGGGGCTGGTCGGCTTCTAACGACGCGGGGCCCGCCGCCTCGGTGGCGGCATGATCGACTGCGGCGCCCTTGCTAGCATGGCCCTGGTGGCGTGCCTCGCGC
>CAZZDD010000250.1:0-1517 GCA_964652185.1 uncultured Candidatus Peribacteria bacterium
TCAAAAATAACATTTCGTCTTGTTGCTGCTGCTACTTCAGTACCACCCTTTTTTCGTGCCATAATATATTACTATACAGAATTATTTATTCTTAAAGGTTATCAACACCAGCAGGAATAATAATAGAAATATTATCAGGTATTTCGATAATATCACGTATCTCAATAAACCTATTTTCATCTGTTGTTGGTAATGTTGAGGTAATGTCACTTCAGTACCACCCTTTTTTCGTGTCATATTTTTTCGTGTCATATTTTTTCGTGTCATATTTTTTCGTGTCATAATATATTACTATAGATAATTATTTTGAATTATTTATTCTTTGGTTTTCTGCCTCTTTTCGAAATTTTCTTATCTGGTATTCGGTTTGAAGCATCGGAGAGATTATCAACAGGAGCAGGAATAATATCAATATTATCAGGTATTTCAATAAACGTATTTTCATCTGTTGTTGGTAATGTTGAAGTAATGTCAAAGTCAGGATTCATAAAATCAGGAAGTTTTTTATCAGGCAACGGATTGTGATGATAATCATACAATGCCTTTCTCATTAATCTTATATTTCTCGGTTCCTTTTCACCTGTTAATAATTGAAATGCCTTTTGAATGTTCTCAAACTCAATGGTCATATTAGCTGAATCGGCAGCTACTTTTTTTACAAATTCTTTTTCGTTTTCTGTCATACAATAATTTTTATTGTTTTAGTTTATTTAAATGTGTGGTTAGTATTTTATACAACGTATATGATTGACAACCACAAGTAAATTTACCATGTTCATTATTTGGAAAATACTGGTTGTATATCTTTTTATATGTTTGATAGTGTCCAGCATCATGAGGTTTGGAAAGTATTTTAATGACTTCTTCTTCTTTCATATAGTGTGTTGTGTTTTAAAAATGTTTTAAAGTTAGCTTTCAAATCTTTTTTTATTGGCATGATCACCGATGATATATAACTGATTGAATAACCAGTTCGTTCAGATAATGTGCGGTAGGTATCATTGAGAAGAAAGTAACTTATGAATAAATAAGATTGTTTATCATCATATCTTATCTGAACATACTTGAATAGCATCATTACAATATATTCGATTTGTTCATAATATTGTTGTTGATTATCATGAAAATTATTACTTTCCTGTAGCTTCTCTTCAGCATGATTGATCGTATGAACATCAAGTTCGGCATCTGATATTGAATGAAATGATCTTATTTTATTCCTGTTACATAACACCTTCCATTCATTCATTATACTAAGCCACAGGTATCCATGAAAGTTTATTGATGTAAATCCAGATAAACCTATTCTATTACGCATTTTAATATAACAGTCCTGAACAATATCCTCATGATAATCATAATGTTGAGTGATACTACGAGCCTCAAATACTAACTTGTTGTAATTGTTAATATAAAAACTATCGAATGATTTAATAAGATTATTAAAATTTGTTACTCCTGTCATTAACTATTGTTCCTGAAATAAGAATAAAGTGATGAACTAAAAGGGCTGACAA
>CAZZDD010000251.1:0-1507 GCA_964652185.1 uncultured Candidatus Peribacteria bacterium
GGGCTCTCCCACCAGTCGACCGTCGCCCGTTCCTTCCAGGCGAGCGTCAACGCCTCCTGCTGGGCAAGGCGGGCCTCGAGGTCGGCGGCACGGGCCTCGGCCTCCACGAGCTCGCCTGCGCGGTCTGGGGTCACGAGGATGCCGGTGTAGGGCGCTGGCTGCCCTTCCACCACGCCGATGGGATCTTGGGCAGCCAGCGCCAGGAGCAACGCCAGGATCATTGCTGGCGGCTCTTGAGCAGCTCGGCGAGCGTGGCCAGACGTTCTGCCTCCGGGAGCGCGGTCGCCCTGCGAACCTTCTCGGCGGCGTCGAGAGAACGAACGCTGGGCACCGTCGCCGTCGGGATGGTGTCAAGCACCTGTCGCTCCATGGCATCAGCGGCGGTGCTCACGAGGTCACCAGGGACGCGGATCTTGGCGCGTCCCGTCGCCGAGAATGCGTTTTTCAACTCATGGGCACCGATGCCGACAAGGCCAGCGGCGACACCGGCGACGAAGGCGATGGCGATCTCTGCGAGCGGTTTGCCTTGCGAGATGGCGGCAAGGGCGCCGCCAGCACCACCGAGGACAGCGGCGAGCACCGGTTGAACCCAGACAAGGCCCCGAGAGGTGAGAAACCGCTTGAGGACCGTCAGCTTGCTGAGGCCCACCAAGGCGGTGACCACGACACCCGCGATCAAGAGACCGCCCACGGCTTGGCCTGAGGTCATGACGGAGAGGATAATCTGCAAGGTGTCGGCGACGATTTGGGCATCGTCAGGGGGCGACTGAGCGGCAAGAAGCAAAAGCAAATGGTTCACACGGACCTCCAGCGTCGTTCAGGGTATTTCTCTGTATCGAATAAATGAGCCTGCTTTGATGCGTACTTCATTGGCCGCGACTTCAGAGCGCAAGTCAAAAGCCAAAGCACCTGACGGGGAGCCATCTATCGTCATGACGCCTTCAAATAGATTCAGGACTTCTTCACCAATATTGTTGGCGTTTCCTGTGGCCTGCGCGTTTGTCGTTATCGTTCTTGAGTAGTTTCTTTGTTGCCAAGCAGTCAAAGACTGAACGATTTGGAGGACGCCAGCCGTGGGGGAAATGACACCGTTGGGCCAAGTAAGTCCAACGAAGCAGCCGATAGTGTTGGAAGGCGACGTCGTAAAAAGTTTGGCTTCAACCTCGTAGGTCTTGTTTGCCTCGGGCACGATCTGAAGCTCAGGCACTGTCGTTGGCGTGACCGTGCTGTTTACGTGGTCCGCAGAAAGAACAATGTAACGCCAAGCTGCAATGGTCTCGATGAGAACAGCACACGCAACGTTTTTGTCGCCTGCGCTGAAGTTGACTGGCGTCGCCGCTGAGCCCCCAAGAGGAGTCGTGCGTTCGAAGGTACCGTCCATTTTGATGGTGCCAACACCCCATTCAAACTCACCAATAGCTGCACCGCTGACGCCGTCGATGCGGTATGGAACGTCTGTCTCGTCAGCCGCAGCGTACCCAGGATAGGCGACGAGAAGGCTTCGAGC
>CAZZDD010000252.1:0-1500 GCA_964652185.1 uncultured Candidatus Peribacteria bacterium
CCTTGCGCTCCATGTTGAAAAGCTTCCTTGACGTGGTGATTCACGTCGAGCGCCGTGCCGATTCTTCGTTCGGTGTCACTGATATCGCCTTCGGCTGGGAGCAACCTTGACCCGCCGCCGCGTCCTGCTTTCGGCAGGGGCGGCAATCCCCCTGGCGATGGCCGGGGGCGTCGTGGTGGCGTCCACGGTCCTGCTCAACCTCGCCGGCTACTGGGAGCATCCGTACTTCAGCACCGGCCCGCGGTGGGCCTGGGCCTACGCGACCTTCGCCGCGGACCCAGGCTGGCGCGCGGCGTTCGGGTGGAAGTTCCTGGCTGCTACCGCCGCGGGGTGTTCCCCCCTGCTCGCCGTGGCGGTCGGGCTGACGAGGAACCTGCGGAACGCCGACAAGGCGCCGCTGCACGGGGAATCGCACTTCGCCACGCGCAAGGAAGCCAAGGCCGGCGGCTTCGTCTTCAGCCCGGCGCCGCGGCCAGATGTTGTCACCCTGGGCATAGACGGCGGGCGGTACGTCGGCCTGGCCGGCGACGGGCACGTGGCGCTCTATGCGATGACGGAGAGCGGCAAGGGCGTCTCGTTCGTCGTCCCCAACTGCCTGACCTGGGGTGGCTCCCTGGTGGCCTTCGATATCAAGGGCGAGTTGCACCGCAAGACGGCGGCCCAACGCGAAGCCATGGGCCAGGACGTGTTCTGCTTCTCTCCCGCCTCCCACGATGGGCGGTCGCATCGCTACAACCCCTACAGCATCATCCCGAGGGACAATCCGGCCCGGGCGATCGAGATGATCCACCGGATCAACCATCTCCTGATCCCGCCGAACCCCCGTGTCGAAAACCCGTTCTGGGATAATGCCGCCCGCGCCGCCATCGACGGAATCGCGGTGATCCTGGCCGAATGCCCGGGGCAACCGCTTCACCCCGGCGCGGTGCGGCGCGCTGCGCTGCGGCCGGACTACCAGGAGTGGCTTCGGAGCCTGATCGTCGCGGGTCGTACTGCTGGGCGTCCCTACCCCACGACGGCAGTGGATGCCGTGCTTTCGTGGATCGACGACCCGGACGACCGGACCCGCTCCGGCGTCCAGCGCACCATTCAGGCGCACCTCGGGCTTTGGGCAAGCCCGACCGTCGTAGCGGCCACGGAGGCATCCGACTTCGATCTGTCGGCTATCCGCAAGAGGCCCATGAGCATCTTCCTGCGGCTCAACCCGGCGCAGATGCGCCGCTTCCGGCCGCTGACGACGCTGCTGTTCCAGCAGATGATCGACCTGAACACGGAGGTCGAATACGGCCAGGACCCGGAGCACCGATGCAAGGTGCTGATGATGCTCGACGAGTTCTGGGCGTGCGGACCTATGGCCGTCCTGGCCGACGCGGCAGCGTTCGTTCGGGCCTTCGGCATCCGCATGGCCTACGTGGTGCAGACCAAGGCGCAGCTTGTCTCCCTATACGGACAGGAAGGCTCCGAGAACCTGTTCGAGAACACGCGTGCGGAGGTGGTCTT
>CAZZDD010000253.1:0-1484 GCA_964652185.1 uncultured Candidatus Peribacteria bacterium
CGCCCCTCCCCCCGCCACCCGAGGCGACCGATGGACAGGAACCCCAAGCATGAGCGCCGCCATGGACCGAGACACCAAGCGCGTCGTGCTGACCGGCTCGCCCTTCACGCAGATGGACGAAGACATCATGGGCAGCCGCGCCATGCAGCTTCGGTGGGTGGTGGGGGATCAGTTGGACCTGCGCCGCATCGCCACCATCTTGCGCGAGTTCGCCAACCGGCTGGAAGTCATCAGCGATCCGCGCCGCTTTGAGCAGCGCACCGCAATTCTCATGGCGAAGACGGAAAGGAAGTTCGCGCAAGACAAACTTGCATCAAAGCCGAAGCGGCGCTAGGAATTACATCGCCATGTCAGTGGGTTATTCTTCCGCTGCGGTGACTATATCTAGCCGTTACTGACGCCGTTACCCTACTATACCTTATGCGGTATTTGCTTTTGGCATGGAACTTGCCGCCTAACCCATTGAATACGTTAGCCCTGGATTCCTCGCCTTCCCTGCCAGGGCCGACTCAGGAAGCGGCGGATCAACATCTAGAGTCAAGCCCGGATGATTTTCCGCCTCATAGCAAGAGGCGCGCCATAGGCGGCAATTCCAGCCCCACCCCAAACACAAAAAGCCGGCCAGGGCTGCCCCCGGCCGGCTCTGTGATGGTTCTCCGGGCAGGATTCGAACCTGCGACCTCCGCTGTCGGAGAGCGGCGCCCTATCCGCTGGGCCACCGAAGATCAATGCTGCGGGCCGAGGCGTCCCCCGACCAAGCCAAGGCTCTTTGGCCCACCGTAGCCGTATCGCACGGCAATACCCCGGGGGCTCCCCAGGGCCGCATTCTTCGCTCGGGCGTTCGCAGCGCCCTACCCTACCGCTCGCGGAATCGCGGGGCAAGCGTTACCGGCGCTCAGGGCCGACCGGCGGCGGGTGTTTCGCGTGGTAGGCCGCGAGCCTGTCCAGCCACGCGGCGACCGGGGACGGTACGGGATACTCGCCAGTCGCCCAGCGCCGCACCTGCCGCTCGTCCTGGCCTAGCAGGCGCGCCAAACCGCGCTGGGTCCAATCCAGCGCGGCCAGGCACTCGCGGAGGCGGTCGGGGGTCATGCGGGATACTCCGCAAAGTTGACCCGGACCACGCCGGCATCGTTGGGCAGCAGCGTGGTGCTGGCGAGGACCAGCAGGCGGGCGCCAGTGTCCGACCAAGCCTCGGCGCTGTAGCGCCGCACCAGGCCCTTCATCGGGGCGCGCCTGTAGCCCAGCAGCGCGAGGTGTTCAGCCGCCTCGGCGGCGTTGGTGAAGTCCAGATCGAAGATGAAGGGGGTCTTGGTCATCGGGGCAATCCCTCGTTTTGGCTGGGGCCAATCCCCCTCGCCATGTCCGCAATATGCGGACAAACACGAATGCCGTCAACAGGTATTTTCGCCCCTCACCATCCACACAACCGCCGCCCCGTGAGATTGTGCGCCAGGATCGCCCGCGCCGTCTCCGGGGTCAGC
>CAZZDD010000254.1:0-1461 GCA_964652185.1 uncultured Candidatus Peribacteria bacterium
CAGGCGCTGTCCCGCGTGCAGGACAAGCAAACCGTCGAGGCGATCCCGGCGTTCTCGCAGGTCATTTCCGATCGGTTCAGGGCGCTGGAGGCGCTGTACGACCGCGCCGAGGAAATCACCGGGGTTCCGTGCGGAATCGAGTCGCTCGACCGCGTGACGGCGGGGTGGCAGGCGAACGACCTCGTGATCGTCGCGGGTCGTCCGTCGAGCGGCAAGTCGCTCGCGGCGATGACGTTTGCGATGGCGGCGGTCGGCAAGTCGCTGCCGGTGTTGGTGTTCTCGCAGGAGATGAGCCGCGACCAACTGGTGAACCGGATTTTGGCGGGGGAGGCGCAGGTCGACGCGACGAAGTTCAGGACCGGGAAGTTCACCAACGCGGATTTTGCTCGCATGGCGCACGCGGCCGAGCGCATCCACCGCCGTCCGCTCTGGATTGACGAACGCGCCGGGTTGTCGGTGCCGCAGATCCGGGCGCGGGTCAGGCGCGTGACGCACAAGCACGGCAAGCTCGCGATGGTGGTGGTCGACTACCTCCAGATCATGCGCTCAACGGACCCGCGCAAGAATCGAGAGCAGCAGGTCGCGGAGTTCGCGCAGGGCTTGAAGATGTTGGCGCGCGAGTTTCAGATCCCGGTGATCGCGCTGGCGCAGGTTGGTCGCGAGTCCGAGAAGCGCGCCGACAAGCGGCCGATGATGAGCGACCTGCGCGAGTCGGGCGCGATCGAAGCCGAGGCGGACACGGTGATTTTCGTGCATCGCCCGGATATGTACGACCAGTCACCGGACGTGAAGGGCGTCGCGGAGTTCATCATCGCGAAGCACCGCGCCGGATCGACGGGTATGGTCAAGGCGAAGTTCGACGGCATCCACTGCACGTTCCGCGACATGCCGCAGGACTGAACCGTAGAATCGCTGCGGATTTTGGAGGCTTCTAATGGGTGCGATGCTGACGGTGGTGGCGCTGGTCCGGGTGCTGTGGCGCGAGGTGCGTGACCGAGTCGCGCGGGATTTTGGACGTGGCGGGTCGGACGCAAGTACTCGTGCGGCGGATGCGGGTCCGAATTTCGGCCGGGATTTTGCGACGGGTGGGGTGCGCGGCACCGCGACGGCCGACGAATCGGGTCCGAAATTCGTGCGGGATTTTGCTGTTTCGGCGGCACGGCAGCAGGACGCGGCGGCGCAGGCCGATCGGGAATTTCCCGGCGCAGCGCCCGAGCGTGCGGACGCGGCGCAGGCGCGATTTTTTTCTGACGCGCCGCAGCAATCCGGCGACGCCGTGGCGTCCGGCGTTCCGAACGGCGACGGCAGTGCAAGCGGCGACCCGCCGCGCTGCTGGAACGTCTGGCGCGCGGACCCGTTGTGCGCGTGGGTACTGGACCGGCGCGGGGCGTCACGCGGGACTGACGGCGCGATCGCCAGGGCGTGGCTCTGGCAGCAACTCGGGTGCCCTGCGATGGTCGT
>CAZZDD010000255.1:0-1456 GCA_964652185.1 uncultured Candidatus Peribacteria bacterium
AGGGTGCTATGCAGGATGTGCATCTTCGCGAACACTTGGAACACGGCGTTGAGCACCACGATCTCGGTGCGCACGAGGCCGCGCAGCCCGGCAACGAGCGGCAACGACGCGTGGCAATAGACGCCGAACGCGATGCTGAGCAGTACGAGCGTGGTATCGACGAGGTTCTCGCGCGCGACGCCTTCCGCGACTTTGCTCCACTTCTTACCGTGAATGTCGCGGTACTTGTACACGTCGAGCGTCATGTGCCCGAGAATCAGCACCGCGAACGCGCCGGCGTTGAACATCATCGCAGCGAGGAATGTCAGTACCCAATAGGCCGCGTTGAACGCGGGGAGATCGTCATGCGTGCGGGCGATGGACGAGAGCGAGCTCAAGCCGCGGCGAAGTGTGTGTTGCATGTCCTCACCACTGTACCACAATTTTGTATATTTTGCAATAATATACCATTACGTCAAATACTTGATTTTTGTCTTATCACAGCCCTTACGCGGTTTAAACGCTCGGATACCTCCGCCTCGAATCCCCTATCCGTCGGTTCGTAGAAATTCACTGGTTTCATGCCGATCGGGAAATAATTCGCCGAGACGACCCCGCGCGGATCGTTGTGCGGATAGTCGTACCCGTCGCCGTACCCTTGTTCCTTCATGCCTTTCACCGGCGCATTCCGCAGGTGATTCGGCACTTCGAGCTGCGGCGCTTGCGAGACCGCCTGTTTGGATAGACCGATCGCGCGCTTGATGCCATCGCTCTTCGGCGCCTGCGCGAGGTACACGCACGCGTGCGCGAGGAAGTATTCCCCTTCGGGCAAACCGACCATCTCGAACGCCTGCCAGGCGGACGTGACGAACATCAACGCCCTCGGGTCCGCGTTGCCAACGTCTTCCGACGCGAAAATGAGCATGCGACGCCAGATGAACCGGGCCTCTTCGCCGCCGTCGAGCATCGCGAACATCCAGAGGAGCGCCGCGTCGGGGTCGCTACCCCGCAGCGTTTTGATGAACGCGGAAATGACGTTGTAGTGGTCCTCGCCGCGTTGGTCGTACCGCCGGGCCGTCCGCTGGAAGAGTTTCTGCGCGTCCTCGAGCGTGATATTCGTGCCGGTCGAAAGAATGGCTAACTCCAAGGCGTTCAACGCGATGCGTGCGTCACCATTCGCGATCGTCGCGATGCGCTCGAGCGCTTCGTCCGCGATCGTCACGTTACCACCGTATCCCTTCGGATCGGCGACCGCGCGCTTCAGGATCCCCACAAGGTCCGGGACCGCGAGCGGCTGCAACAATGCCACGTGCGAACGCGACACCAGAGCGGAGTTCACCTCGAAGTACGGGTTCTCGGTCGTGGCGCCGATGAGGATGACGGTGCCGTTTTCGACGTACGGAAGCAGCGCATCCTGTTGCGCTTTGTTGAAGCGATGGATCTCGTCGATGAAGAGGACGGTCTTCTCGCCGAGCAT
>CAZZDD010000256.1:0-1436 GCA_964652185.1 uncultured Candidatus Peribacteria bacterium
ATCATCGTGTGGGTGTTCTCGCATTTGCAGTGGGTGACGCCATGACCTGGCCGACCGACCGACCCGGCTATCCTTGGCTGAAGCCGTGCCCGTTCTGCGGATCTGAGGCTCAGATCCTCTCCGGCGACGGCAAGTTCTGCGTCGCGTGCTGTGGCGCCGACTGCTTTTGCTTTGTCGGCGAGGGCTACGACAATTCGGCGATGCCGGACCACGTGTTCGTCACCGAAGAAGATGCCGCCGATGCGTGGAACCGACGCGCCCCCACCGACCTCGACGCGGCGGTGCAGGCCGAGCGGGAGGCGTGCGCTGATGTTGCTTACCACATCTATGATGATCGCATGACCGTAGGCGAAGAAGAAAGCGCCCAAGGCGCCTATGATGCGGCTGTCTCTATTCAGGCACGAGGCCCCACCCCCGCGCTGGACGCCGCGCTGGCGCAGGCGAGGCGGGAGGGGATGCTGGCGGCGGCGCGGGAGTGGTTCACCGCCATTCGCCAGGACGTGACGCGGATGGATGACGAGGCGGGCTGGCACTTCGACGTTGACAGCAGTTTCCCGCCTGTCAGCGACGAATTAGGCTCTCTGCTCGACGCCATGGAGCCGCCCGCATGAAGGAGCCGCCCCTCGGCAAGCTGGTGACGCTGACCGCCGTCACCTGGGAGAGCGAGATCGAGCCCGCACCCGGGCAGTGGGTCCGCACCAAGAGGGGTCGGACCAGCTACGAGATCGTGGAGGTCAGGAAGCGCCGCACCCAAGGCTTCGTCCTCCGCTGCCGCCGCTGGCCGCGCGGGAAGGAAGCCAAGGACGCGCGCCATGACTGACCGCGCGGCGCTGCTGATGGACCTCGCGGAGAGGTGCGAGAAGGCGAGCGGGCCTGGCGAAATCCTCAACGCGGATATCCTGATCGCGATCCATCCCGAACTGACGCACCCGACCTGGGAGCGCATCACTTACCCCGACGGCAGGCGTGCTTTCTTCGCGGATCGCAGCGACCCAGACGGTGGCAACGTAGTGTCACCGCCTCTCTTCACCGCCTCCCTCGACGCCGCGCTGTCGCTGGTGCCGGAGGGGCTTTTCTGGCAAGGCGCCAATGGGAAACGACGCCCCGACTTACCGCAGGCTGGCGCCGAGTTGTTCCTTGCATGCGGGCCGAACCGCGGAGATATGCTCGTCTCCGTTGACGCAGCCACCCCCGCCCTCGCCCTCTGCGCAGCCGCCCTCCGCGCCCTCGCCTCGGGGGCGCCGCGATGAGCGGGGTGCGGAAGGCGTTGGAGGCGGCTGGCGAGGCTGTCCGCAAGGCGCTGGTCAAGCCGCCGTGCTGCATGGAGGGGACCGGCTGCGAACTGCCGCCCTGCCATTGCTCGCGTGTCGCTGCGTCCGCAGCCATCGCCGCCTTCCTGCGCGCGCTGCCCTGTTGTGATGTGATGATGCAGCGTT
>CAZZDD010000257.1:0-1423 GCA_964652185.1 uncultured Candidatus Peribacteria bacterium
CGGTATCGCAGTCCACCGAGCGACGGAGGAACGCGGCGCTGGAGATCCCTCCGAGGTGATGGCGCGCCACGTGGAGCACGGTGGAGCCGACGCGTGGGCGTTTCGCGCGGGTCACGCGGCACCGGCTTTCTCGGCGTCGGCCTTCGCGACGTCTTCGCGGATCTCGGCGTTGATGCGCTCCTGCTCGAGTGCCTCCGCGTGCATCACGTCGAGGAACCGCGGATTCGCGGCTTCACACACGGCCGCCATGAGTCGCCGCACGTCTGCAGCTTCGGCGCTGGGCCTGGGCTTGACACCTCCGTTAAGCTCGATGGCTGTAGCGAGGGCGTCGAGGATTCGCTCGATGCCGCTCGGATCGAACAGGCGCGGATCGTCGTCGTCGGTGAGCTTCTCGACGACGCGCATGATGTCGACGATGCGGGGGTCTTTCGCGTTGCTCATGCGGCCTCCTTGCTCTCGACGGTCTTCTTGAGCTTCAGCGCGTCCACGCGCTTACCCAGGTCCGCGAGCGCCTCGGCGTAGAGCTTCGTGTTGCCGTCCTTGAGGGTGTCGAGCAACGCGAGGGCGGTTGCTTCCAACTCCTTGCGCCTGGCCACGTCCCTGTCACAGCACGCGTCGCCCGCGGTTTGCGCCAGGCAACCGCACGCAGCGAACTGCACGCCGAGCGGCGCGAGAACCTTCCGCACTTCTGCGTTTTCCTCCTCGCTGGTCGCCTTCCCGCCGATCCGTCGCCACACCGCGAGATAGGCGGCGTACTCGAGGTCTTTGTCGGTCGCGAGCGGTGCGAGCGCTTCGATGGCGCGCGCGTGGTGATCGACGTAGCCATGGGAGCGGCTCCAGTCCCATCCGAGTCCCTCGTCGAGTAGCTCGTCGAGACGCGTGAAGTTGGCTTGGCCGCCCTTCGCTGCGAGCCGGCGCGCTTCCTTGGCGAGTAGCGCGACGAGCTTCTCGCGCTGGAGACGGGGCTTCTTCGCGCGCTTCACGACGCCACCGCCTTGCTCGCGGCCTTCGCGCGACAGCACGCGCAGAGGATCTCGTGCTCATGGGCGAGCCAGGTCGCGACGTGCGGCGCGAGCTCGCCGTCGGTGGCGAGCAGGGCCAGCGCGCGCGCCAGGATGCCGCGGTCGGCGTGGCGCAGGTGCTCGGCGAGCTGCTCCGAGAACAGCGACGCGACCACGAGGCCCGTGGTGTCGTTCTCGCGCGTGGCATCGAGGAGCGCCTCGATCGCTTCGACGGTGACAGGCGTCGCCGGCGCGGTGGTGGGGAGGTCGCGAGTGATCGGGATGAACTGTCGTTTCGTCATGGCCTACGAACCTAGCGACTTTTTTGTACATACGCAATAGATTTTGTACATACGACTGCATCGCACACCCTCCGCTACCCGAGAAAGGTCCCCGAGCGCGCCAGCACACGAGCCGAAGCC
>CAZZDD010000258.1:0-1418 GCA_964652185.1 uncultured Candidatus Peribacteria bacterium
GGCAAGCCCGTCTCGCTCGCCTGCGGCTTGACGTGCGTTGTGCCGGGAACGCCGTGCGTCTCATGGTCAAGCGTGACCTCAATCTCTTTCGTTCCGGCGTCGGCGTCATAGGTGATGTTGACCTCCTCCACCGTCCATTTCGTGGCGCTGGTGAAGGCGACGCCGCGCGCGTTCGTGCTGCTGGCAAGCGTGAGCGAGACGAACTCGCGGTAGGCGGGATCGAACACCGCGTAGCCGTCGGGAAGCTGCAAGCGCGTCCCTTTCGGCACAAGCGCGTGCGCCTTCGTGCTTTCGTCGTAGTACAGCCCATTGACGCGGGCGTAATGCTCGCCTGTGAGACGGTTCAATTCCGTCTGCGTCGCAATTTTGCGCGAGAGCGTTTCCGTCGCCGTGCCTTCGCCCGGCGCGTCGCCCGGCGCGTTGCTGAACACGGGCAGTTGGTCGCTGGCGCTTGTACTGGGCGTAACGCCCTCGCCGCGCACGAATTTCACCGTCCGGCGATGCTCGCGGTCAATGCCCGCTTCGAGAATGTCGGCGGTGGTGAGGGCGTAGGTGGTGGTGCGTCCCGAACGGTCACTGACGCTCAGGTAGTGCGGGTCGCGCACGAACAACAGCCGCCCCAAATGGTCGGCGGTGAGTTGGACGTGAATGGCGCTGGCGATGTCGCGCAGCTGCGCCGCCATGCTGCTGGTGTCTTCGACAGCAAGGCGCGAGTACGCCAAGTCCGTCCCGTCCACCCACAGGAAATCGAAGGCGGCGGCGATGGAACTGTGCCAGTACCACAGATACCACAGGGCGCGGTTGACGGTAAGCGTTTTCACGTCCTGCCAGTCATCGGGCGACTGGTCGCGGATCATGAGTTGGGTCAGCGCCGCCGTTTGTTCCAGAATGGCAAGCGGGCTGACGGCTTCAAACGTCACGTCGCTTCCGTCGGGCGTGATGCTGATGCTGTCGCGCACGAGGTAGCCGACGAACTTGAGCGCGTCGCGTCCGGCGGGCGCGTTGCTCTGGTAGCTGGCATTGGTCGCGCCGTAGTGTTCGTCCTCAAAGTAGCCGACAAGCGCCCCATCGGGCAGGCTGGACAAGCCCGCTTCCGTCCCTTTCGGCAGGCGAAACGTCATGCTCCACCCGTCCTGCCCGCCGTTGCCGCACGAGAGCGTATCGAGTTGAACGGCAAGCGGCGGGCGCAGCGTCGGGTGGTAGATGTCTACCGGGATGTGCTTGACGCTGGACGCGCTGTTGTCCGCGTCGGTGACGGTCAGTTCAATCCAGCGCGTCCCGTAGGGAAAGGTGATGGTGCAGGTAGACGAGGTAGACGTGCCAACGGTAATCGTCCCGTCTTTTTTGTCCACGCTGTAGGTCAGTCCGCTTGTATTGTCCGGGTCAACGGCGAAGCTGGTCGTCCAGTCGAAGGCGAC
>CAZZDD010000259.1:0-1414 GCA_964652185.1 uncultured Candidatus Peribacteria bacterium
TTTCAAACTATCATCAATATCAATAACTGTGTAAGTTCTGTCACTATGATCTTTGAAGTAAACATAACCATCTAAATATTTATAAATATCAGCCCATCTTTTATTCCCGCGCAAATATTTTTTAGTTAGCTCGTAAACCCCTTGATCTTCAACAATGATATTATTATCAGCGATGTATTGATCCAAAGGAAATACGCCATTTTCGTCTTCAAGATGTAGATTAAGTTCTCTAACTATATTGACGGAGACCCCAGAAGCATTGGCTAAACTAAATGACTTTTGAAAAAGATGATCGTAGTTTTGCGATTCAACAGCTTCGCTAAAAGTGGTAAAAAAATTATGTCGGCTCATGAAATCGTGATCCCAAATTTGTTTGATAAATAGCGATTTACGCCAGCGATAACTTCAGCAGTTAATACTTCGTTGCAGATGATAATTTCACCAATCCAACCGTTGAGCGGGTTGCCGCCAGCAGGGTTTGCTCCACCGAGTGCTAGACCAGTTAACACATCATTATCTTGTCCACTTCTAACTGCGCCTGTTGCTGGTGAATCGTTGTTTAGTCTGTATGTAATACCCTGACCGCTCGCAAATGTAACATTATGAATATTAGCATTATCATTTCCAGCTTTTGCAGCTTGACTACTCCCAGCCCCCGCACCGTAACCAAAGGCATTAAACACTCCTCCGCTTGACTCCCTTCTTATAACCCACTGTCCATTTACAGCCGCTGTTTGCCTACCAATAAAAGCCTGTGGCCCAGAAACCCCGCCTCTATTTAAACCTACAACGAAAACCGTAAAAGGTGTATCACCCGCTTCATTGCTATCAAAGTTCATGAAATCGTTAAGTATTCCGTCGTGACCAAATTCTAAAACTGGTAAGCCGTTATAAGTTAGAGTATTGTTTTTAGGCTGTGCAGATGTAGTAAGTTGTTTGACATTATTGCCAGTTCCCATGCTGTTCACTATCTCTTGAACTAACCCAGACAAAGAGGTCATCTTTGTTTGATCATTCATCGGAAACCAAGCGACGGTTTTAGGTAGTTTTGGTGGAATTGCCTCTGGTATTATGAACATGATTAAGCTCCATTGTTAGCGTTCATAGCAATGATAATTTCTAAATTAGTTCCTGTATGGACTCCTGATTGTGAGCCAGAAGTGGCAACATAAGTACCAGCTTGTAAATTAGCCAAAGAAGTAGCGAGGTTGTAAGTATCTGCACTTGTTGGGTTGATATAATAGCCAGTATTCGCAGTCACCCCCGTTGGCAATGCGCCAGTTGTACTAAAAGCAACTCTTTGTCCGTAAACTAAACCATTCCCCACTTGAGTAACAACGCAAGGTGTAGCAATTGTCATTGTTGCTGTGGCGGTGAAATAGCTTAAAACTTTATAAGCTAATAAATCCATTGC
>CAZZDD010000260.1:0-1413 GCA_964652185.1 uncultured Candidatus Peribacteria bacterium
GCTTGCCCACGAGGCCGAGCAGTTTCGCCGCATGGCGATAGGCGGTCGCGTCCTGAATGGCCTCGAGGCGGCGTTCGGCGGCGCGGCCCATGGGGACCGTGGTCGCTTCCGCGGCTTCCGCGGCAAGGGGGGAGGCGGGGGCCGCGGCGCGTGCTTTGGCCGTGCGGACCACATTGCCCTTGAGCATCCGCAGGCGGCCGTCGGCGAGCGCTTCCGCGGTCAGCGCCTGGATCTGCGACTCGGATAGGCCAGCCGCCTGCGCCCAGTTGGAGCGCTTTTCCTTGGTTGCCAATACCTCGTTGAAGCGGGCACGCGCGGACTCGTCGACGGCCGTACTTGATTTTGCGGCCTGCTCCGTCAAGTTCCCGTCAAGTACGGAGCGCGCGGCTTCCTCGATCTGGGGGGCTGCCTGCTGGATGGCTTCGGTAAGGGTGCGCGGGGCCGCCTCAGGAGCCGCAGGAGCGGCTTCTTGCGTTGGGGCTACGGTTGCCGCTTCCGGGGCCGGAACGGCCGCTGGCGCCTCTGTGGCGGGCGCGGCGACGGCTTCCGACGGGGCAGCCTTGGTTTCAGGCTTCAGCGCCTGCAGCACCTCACCCTTTTCAGCATCGCTCAGTTCATTGAATGACCGTTTGCCACGGGCTGCGAGCTGATCGAAGAGGGGAGCAAAGTCGGGATGGCCGTCGGTATCGCGGGGGAGGGCATCTGAGACGTCGCGGAAGGTCGGGACCGGAGCGGGCTCTGCTGCCTGGGTAGGCGCGCTTGGACCGGGTTCAGCGCTCGGCGCGGCGGGCGTTAAGGGTTGCTCAACGCTTTCCGGTGACGCAATCGTTTCCCCGCCGATTTCCGCAAGCAATCGATTGGCATCGTCGATAGCTGGGGTGGCTTCAGGAGCGGGACCACGGACGGATCCTTCACCTGGCTTGAGACGTGGTGTCGGGCCTTCCTGGGAGGGGGCAAGGGTGCGGGTGTCGGGTTCGGCTGCCGCGGCGGCTTCTTCTTTCGCCTTCTCATGCTCGACGAAGGAGTCGTGTACGCCCTTCTTCTTGCGGATGGCGCCGGAGCGCAGCATCCACGAGCCGAGCTCCTTCGCGGTCTGGGCAATGCCGCCGACGCCCGCGCCAATACCGATCTCATGCTCGATGCCGTCGATCAGCTTCTGCTCGGGATTGTACACCTCTCGAGCGATCAGGTTCTGCAAGAACGCCTGGCCACCCTCCTGCACGCCCTCGATCAACGCCTGACCGCCGATGCGGCCTATGGCCTGTGCGACCGGGCGGCGAAGTGCGGGTGGGAGGGGGATCGGCAGGCGCCCCATCAGGACTTCCACCGGGAGCAAGTCCGTCGCACCGGGGCCGACGCCGAGGATGCCCGCAAGGGAAATCTGGTCCTCGGTCAAGCCGGCGCGCCCTGCGG
>CAZZDD010000261.1:0-1403 GCA_964652185.1 uncultured Candidatus Peribacteria bacterium
GATGACGGCGAAGACCGATGGTTTTGAGCGGGGAAGCATCAGTTACCTCCGCTCAACTCGGCGCCGCCGTGGCGCAGCACGCGAGAAGAAAGCTCATAGGTGGGGTTTTGAACTAGCGCCGTCACGCGACTTCCCCAGCGTGGATTCTCGTAAGCGTGTCGGCGGAAACGCCCTCAATGCCGCGTTCGCGCGCGGCATCTATCAACTTCGGCCAGTGTTTTACAGGTATCGAGCCACGACGCTTCATTTCCGAAGCGGTTGAAGTGCGGACCTCCAATGCGGCTGCAACCGCTGTTGGCCCTCCGAACTTCTCGAAAATATCAGGCACCGTGACCATGCGACGTAATCTACACGCAGCATGTACACGTTGTCAACATGACCTATGTATACATAATTGGTGAAAACTTCCTCATGGAAACCATGGGGAAACGCCTTTCGTGGGCGCGGGAAAGGGCCGGGTTTAGCTCGGCAAGGCAGGCCGCCCTGCGCCATCACTGGGGCTATTCGACCTACGCGGCACACGAGAACGGCCAAAACGACTACGACGACAAGGCGGCCGCCAGATATGCCAAGGCGTTCAAGGTGAGCGCTGGGTGGCTCTTAACGGGCGAAGGAAGCCCCTCCCCAAAGTCTATGAAGCATCCGGTCGTGAATTACGTCGCCGGCGGATCGGAACTGGTGCCGATCGATGACTACCCCCAAGGGGAAGGAATTGAGGAGGTCGAGCTGCCGGCTGGGGTGCCAGCCAATGCCGTCGTGGTCAAAGTTAAGGGTGAATCCATGCATCCTCGATATTATGACGGCGAATACCTGGTTTACATCCGCGACGGTAGGTCTCCGGACGAGCTGGTGGGCCGTGAATGCGTTGTCGAGTTGGTAGACGGCCGGAAAATGGTCAAAATGGTGCGGCGAGGCTCCAAAAAGGGCCTTTTCAGGCTCGAAAGCTTTAATGCGGCCCCTATCGAAGACGTAAAAATCCGGTGGGCTGGCTACGTCTGGCGGCCGGGGATCTCGGCATGAAGCTGGCAAAGAATATTGCCCTTTGGGCTATTGTCGGCTTCGCGGCGCTCTATTTCGTTATCACCGCAGACGACCCGTGGAAGGTTATTACGTTTATTTTAGGCGGCATCTTGGTACTATGGGTCTTGCGGGACATAGAGGCCACGGGGCGACGGCACGACGATGAAATATCAGAATTAAGGAGCAAGGTGCGAGGACTGGAGGCTCGAATATCGCGACAAGAAAGGCACCTCTAAAGACACAGGCGAATCGGGGCAGCTTGGCTGCCCTTTATTTTTGCCCGCTATCTACATTTTCCGTGTTGACAGATATACACGCGATATGTACATTCCTCCCAACACTAAGGAGTTGGGAAGATGGCGAGCGGAGCGAAGAAGTCCAAG
>CAZZDD010000262.1:0-1402 GCA_964652185.1 uncultured Candidatus Peribacteria bacterium
GCATCCAGGGCGAATGGCGCGACGTGCCGCCGGGCCGGATGCTGCGGCCGAACCCCGACGATCCCTCGCCCTTCGGCGGCGCCGCCCTGCTGTTCTGGTCCCCGTCGCCGCATGTGCCGGAGGGCTATCACCTTTGGTGCTTCCAATCGGAGCCGCTGACATGACACGCCGTGTGAACGACGCCACCCTGGCGCTAATCCGCCAGTGGGAGGGATTGCGCCTGACCGCCTATCAGGACGTGGCCGGCGTCTGGACGGTCGGCTACGGCTCCACGCGCGACGTGCGGCCGGGCATGCGGATCACCGAGGCCGAGGCGGTGGCGCGGCTGCGGATCGACCTGGCCGACGCGGAACAGGCGGTGTGGAACGCCGTCGATGTGGATCTCAACGACAACCAGTTCGGCGCGCTGGTGTCCTTCGTGTTCAACGTGGGGGCAGGGGCCTTTCGGGGTTCTTCGCTGCTGCGGAAGCTGAACGCGGGCGACTATGGCGCCGTGCCGGGCGAGTTGGCGAAGTGGAACAAGGCGCGGGTCAACGGCCGGCTGCAACCCGTCGCCGGCCTGTCGAACCGGCGCGCGGCGGAAGCGGGGCTATGGGTGAAGGGCGACTATGTCGCCTCGGCCTCGGCGCCTGCGGCTACGTCCGCAACGCCATCCCCGACCGCCGACGCTGGCGCGCTGGCCGGCGTGGCGGCTGCGGCTGCGGCCATCGCGCCGCTGCTGTCGAGCCTGTCGGGGCTGCACTGGGCGGTGAGTGTGGCGGCGATTGCCGGCGTGGTCGCTATCGCCTCGGTGTATCTGCTGCGGCGGCAGAGGGCGGCGTGATGTACCCGAGCGTGGCCGGGGTCGCCACGCGCTATCAACCCAGGACAAAGCACATGGATTTCGGCGAAGCGATTCGTTCCCTGAAGGATGGCGGCCGGGTGGCCCGCAAAGGCTGGAACGGGAAGGGGATGTTCCTGTTCCTCGTCCCCGGATCGACCTTCACGGTGAACCGGCCTCCGCTGCTGGGGATCTACCCCGAAGGCACGCGCGTAAACTATCACGCGCACATCGACATGAAGACGGCGACCGGCGAAGTCGTGCCTTGGCTCGCGAGCCAGACGGACGTCTTGGCCGAAGACTGGCAGGCGATCGAGTGATCGCCGCCCTGACCGCCCGCCTCTGGCCCATCCTCGCCGCCATCGGCGCCGCGCTGGCCGTGGTGGGCGGGGCGTGGCTGCGCGGGCGTCAGAGCGGCCTGGACAGCGCGCGGGCGCGGGCGGCCGAGGCAGAGCAACAGGCAAGGAGGGCAGGGGATGCGGCGGCTGCTGATGCTGAGCGCGATGGCGCTACTGACCGGCTGCGCACCGGTCGTTTCTGACCGGCCCTGCCCGCGCGTGACCGAGTTCCCGCGCGACCTTC
>CAZZDD010000263.1:0-1399 GCA_964652185.1 uncultured Candidatus Peribacteria bacterium
TGACAACCTCGCCGAGCTGCTCTACATGGCGTGGCGCTCCGCGCTGCTGTCGTCGTCGCTCACAGCCAGCGACGACCTGCCGAGCTGGGGCAACGTGCGCGATCCCGACGTTCGCGCGGCGTGGGAAGCGGCGGCGGTGGTAGCGCGCCGCGAGATGCGTCGACGGTGCGCGCGAGATCTTCGCGACGAGGTGCACGATTACGGAGCACTCGACGCGACCGCTAACCTCACGACGCGGTGGTCGGTGTCGTGAAGCGCATCTCAAAGCGCGTCCGCGAGGAGGCGGCGTTGATTTGCGCGATCGCGGCGAGTCGCGGCGAGCCCATTTCCATCACGAGCGTTGCGTCGTTGATTCACGGGATCGATGTCGTCGCTGCTGTCCGCAAGAAGACGGCGAAACTCGCCGTGAAGGCGTGGGCTGTTGCTCACGAGGGGTTCGACGCTGGCAGCTACGGATTCGAGGCGATCCGTGACGAGTACGCCGAGGCCGAGGCGCTGCTCCGCACGGGGTGGACGCCATGAGCGGCACCTTCACGATCGCAATGGCACCAGACGGTCACCGTGTCGAAGTGAAGGGTGAAGTCGTCGGGTGCTGGGGTGTTCACTACGATCGTCGTGATGGACTGTACCGAGTCACGCAGATCAAGAGCGGACTCGGCACGGGTATGGTGACGCTCGGCTGGCCCAAGGAGCTGGTGCTGAAGTTCGCGAAGTGGTGCGACGACACATACGGCGACAGGACGATTACCGAGGAAGACGGCCGGGCCATGGTCGCTGCGGCCGAGAAGGCGTGGAAGGCGCGGCACCCATGACCGCCGACCTCGTCGAGAAGCTCACCGCGGAGCGCGACGCCCTCCACGACGCGCTTACCCGTCTTGTCCGCTACCTCTCAAAGCACGGCGGCTACATGTCCGCCGAGAATCAGGCGGCGCTGCGCGGCGCGAAGGCGCTGCTCGCGGAGATCCAGCCGGCACACGACAAGGACGGAAACGTGATTCGCAAACAACCAACCAAGGAGAAATGACATGGACTCGGAAATCAGAAACTGGATCATCTCGGTCGTCGCGATCGTCATCGGGCTCGGCGTCCTCGTCGGCCGTGTGCTGTGAAGCGGTGCGATCGGAGGAAGCCCGCATGAGCGGCCAGCGCGCATCCATCCTCGACGCACTCGGCAATGACGAGTTGCTCGGACGGGAAATCCGAGATCGGCTTCGCGCGATCGCTCACCGACGCCACGCGATCGCGCTGTACGTAGCGCTCGCCCGGCTCGAGGATGACGGCCTGATCGTCGGCAAACGGTGCGAGGACGGACAACGCCGCTACCGACGCGCTCCGGCAAAGGCGGTGATCGCATGATCCCGCCGCTCCTCCTCTGGCTCGCCGGCGCGCTCCTTCGCGT
>CAZZDD010000264.1:0-1382 GCA_964652185.1 uncultured Candidatus Peribacteria bacterium
GCCGCCGCCAGGCGTTCGCAGCGCGACGCCATGCGGAGCAGGGTTGAGGCGGAAGGCGTGGCGCGGCTGCGGAGCCAATTGCGCGCCGTCTCGGGCGGCACCTGCGCGGCGCTGGCAGCCATCTTCGCTGTGTGGCGCGGGTAGGCCGCCCGCAGCAAGTTGGGCACGTCGTGCCCGTTGCGCACGCTGGCGCTCATGACGCTGAGGCTCCTACGGTTGGGGCATGGAACGGAGAGACCAATGCGGCGGCCCCGTTGCGCGCGATGCGCGAATTGAGGCAGCCTGCATGACGCGGAAAGGGAGAGACGCTGATGCGATCTGTTTTGGTGGGCGCGCTGGTGCTGGCGGGCTGCGCGGCCGGGAATTTCAACGATCCGCCGCGCATGTCGGCGAGCGGGCCGGCGTTCATCACCATCGACATGGGCAAGGACCGGCCGATGCAGGAAGCGGCCGACATGGCGCAGGCGTATTGTGCGCGCGACGGCCGCAACGCGGTCCCGTATCGCACGGTGATGCTCCGGCCGGGGATTATCCGGCAGGAGACATTCCTGTGCTCGCGGGTGCGGCCCACCTAGGCGCCCTCGCCCTGCGGCATGAAATCGGCGGCAGTCACCATGCCGCCCGTCGCGCGCTCGATGGCGGGGATGCGGGAGAGGCTGGGAAGCGCGACGCCTTCCTTCCAGCGCCACACGGACGGCACCGAGACGCCGACCTGCTCGGCCAGCCTCGATTGCGCGCCGCGCCCAGCGGCCTTGAGATATTCTGCCAGAGTCATGGCCGGGTTTCTACGCCACGCGTAAGTTACGCGTCAAGGAAAAACCCGGCCGAATTACCCATCGCGGCATGGAACGCTTCGAACGCGAGGCGTAACCCAACGGGCATGGCCCGCCCCCGGAAGAATCAGATGCCGAAGCTCGAACCAAATCGCCCCCATGCGTGGGGGCATCTTGCCGCGTGGCGCGATAATGCAAAGTTGACACAAGAGGCGGTTGCGGCACTGTTCGATGTCTCGTCGGTGACGATCCATCGATGGGAGCACGGAAAGGCGCCGGTAACTGTGGAAAACCTCATGCGGCTTGCGGAGATCTATGGTGCGCGATCAATCGCCGAATTGACGCTGGCCCCATCACACAAGCACCTGGCAGCCGACGCCGCCGAAAGCATGCGATTGGTTACCGCGCTGCCGCAGGACAAGCGCCAGACTTGGCTTCAGGTCGGCCGCGCAATGGAAACCAGCACCGACCAAAACTGAATTTAAACGCGTAGAGTAATTTTTCCCTTGTAAGGCATCTTACGTCTGACGTAGAAATGGCCTCGCCAACCAAGCGAGAGGCCGCCGAGATGCCCGTCACCGACACGACCACCCTGCCGCCGCGCAATCG
>CAZZDD010000265.1:0-1381 GCA_964652185.1 uncultured Candidatus Peribacteria bacterium
TTCCCTTTCTTCGGTTCGTCGTTACGCTTCGTCGCCCACGCGATCCAGCAGCCAACGGATCGCGTCGCTCGCATCCTCGACGCGACGCAGCGCCCCAGATGGCCGCGTCACCTCGATGTTGTTCGCCCGCAGCGCGATCACCATACGCTTCAATGTGCGCGCCTGGCTGCGGCTCACCCGAAGGTTGACCCATTGCACCATGTGCCCTGTTGGCTCCTCGCTCGAAAGTGGTACCGTTATCTGTTGTTCCATTCGTTCAGTCTCCTGTGTTCGGTTCGGCGCCAAAAGCCGCGTCTATACCGGCCTCGGCTTCGTCCAATGCTTCATCCAATATCAGCCGCGCATCGCGGCCATGTTCTCGCTCAAGTCGTTCACCAGCCAGCCGGATCACGCTGGCCACTTGCCCCAGTGCCTCGCGGGTCTCGGCACGCGGTAACAACTCGCCGCGCATCCGGTCCCGGTCCAGTTCGGCCATGTCTGCCTTCAGGCTGCGGTACCGCTCTGCCGCGGGGCTGCCCTTCACCAGCCCCTCGGCCATCACCGCCTCTTCATCAATCGCCGCCGCAAACTGCCGCGCGTGACGCGCCAGGAAATCATGGAACTGGCGCAACAACGCGCGCAGGTCCACCGTCGGCCCCAGCAGCGCGGGGAGGCCGTACTTGTCCGCCTGCTCGTTGATGACCTTCACCTGGCGCCCGCTCATCTCCACGTAATGCCGCTTCGGGATCGCCGCGTACACCTCCCAGGCCACGCGCTCACGTTCGGCACGCTCCCAGGCACGCAATGCCGCGGCTTCCTCGCGGGACAACGGCAGCCCGGCACTTTGCCGGGTCAACGCCCGTTCCACGATCTCATCGTCGGCAGTCTTCAACTTTTCGACTTCGCCCGAAACTTGATCAGGTTCGCATGGTCACGGGCAGACCCGGCAACCGTCTGCGCCTTCCCTGACTCCAGACCACCTCGCCGCGCCCGCAGAATTCCCGAAACCTCTGCCATCTGCCGGTAGACACCGGCCAACGCCGTGACCTCCTGGCCCGTCAACCGGTTCCCCGCCTGCTCAGCCAGCGCGCACTTGTATGCCTCAGTCCAAGCCGCATCATTCGCCGCCAATTCGCGGAACCGCTCCACCTCAGCATCCAGTTCCGGCTGCCGCACATTACGCTGCTCCAGCGGCAACGCCAACGCTGCAAGCCGGTCCAGGTGCGCCAGCGCCTGCGAATCCGGCGCAAACGCCGCCAATTGCCCTTCCAGACTACGCACACGCGCTTCAAGTTCTGATTTCGTCATGTCGCCCTACCTCCTATCTATTGTCGGTTTTTGTCGGTTTACTTACCGCCAGAAAAAACCCGTTTTTGTGTCAAAAACCCGCCATGCACAGAGG
>CAZZDD010000266.1:0-1367 GCA_964652185.1 uncultured Candidatus Peribacteria bacterium
GATCACGGTAGCAGCGGGGCCAGATCTGCAAAAGCGCCGGATTATCGGCGACATGTGGCGCCCTGATCTAAAAGTTCAAAGAACGCGACCTAAAGAGTTGCGCCTACGCAACAGATCGCGTATATTCATCTCACCGGATCGCACCCGGTGAGGAGAAGCCAAATGACCAGCCGCCAAGCCCGCCAGATCGCCGACAACGCCCGCCAGATCCCAACCCTCGCCGCCGACATCCGGTTGGACATCGCCAGCCGCCGCTGCGTCAAAGACTGCATGGTTTCTTCGGTTGAGTCCTGCCTGGCCGACGCCGAGCGCCTCGCCGCTACCCAGCCCGAAGCGGCGCTCGAGCGTCTCCGCAAGGGCGCCCAATACGCCTACGAAGAGATCGCCGAGATCACCGAGATCGCCGCCCCCAACCATCACTAAGTGGAGAACGATCATGAAAATGGAATCCAAAGGGGCTCGGCACTTTCATGAGCGAAGCCGCGAATACCGTGGTCAACCTCACGTTCTTCTTTTCAAGAAGCGTGGCAATCGCTGTGAGCGTCGTCGACAAAAGCAAAACCTCAATCAAGAAATCAAGGAGAAAACCATGAATCAAGCCGAACTTGATCGCGCCAAGAGCGCCCTGCGCATCGCCCTCAATCGCCCACATACCGAGACGGCCGACCTTGCCGAGCTCATCACCGAACACCTGAACGAGAGCGCCAAACTGATGCTCGTCATCGCCGAGTCCGACGTGGCGCTGGGCGAGATCGAGGCCGCCGTGACGGCTGGCGTCGAGGCCTTGCGCGACGTGACGATCGATGACTCCCTCCCCGGGGCGCAACTCAAGGCCAACCTGATCGACAGCCTCAGCGCCATCGTCGCCGCCATCGGTGGTGTCCGCAAGGCCCTGACGTCGACGAAGGTCTAGATCGCCCCTCACGCCCCGGAGACGATCGGGGCCCAGCCGCAACGCGGAGACGGCCCGCACTGACGAGGACAGCGACCATGGACACCAAGGGAATCATCGACGAGGCCATGCCCGACATCAAAGCTGCCATCGCGCAGCAGCTGACCAAGTCCATCATGGACTCGATCACCTACCAGACGACGGAGGAGATCAAGAACACCGTCGTGAAAGAGCTTGTCGAGGAGCTTGGGCCTCAGGTGCGCGCCATTGTTGAGGCGCACCGTGCCGACCTCATCGCCAAGATCTGCGCCGACCTTGACGCCGTCGCCGAGGACGCTGGCAAGCTGATCGCCGTCGCCATGCGTGAACGGCTGACGAAGCAGTTCAGCGGCACGTGGGAGTCCGAGCGCGCCATCAAAGCCATCTTCGGCTGGGGCTGAGAAAATGACGCCGAACGCTGTCATCGAGCTCGCCA
>CAZZDD010000267.1:0-1350 GCA_964652185.1 uncultured Candidatus Peribacteria bacterium
TTCGAGAAATTCCTCGCGCGACTTGTCCAGAACCTTTCCGGCGAACTTGCGCAGCCGCTCGTTCTCCCGCTCCGCCTTGTCGAGCAGGTCGAGCAGGTCGGCGATGTCTGCGGCGTAACCGTGGATCGGCGCAAGCGGATGCTCTGCAATCGCCTCGCGCAGCCGCTTGATGATGTCGTCACTCATGCTGCATCCTCATGCCTGATGCCGTGGGCCTGTTCGATGGCGCGAGCGATCCGATAGGAAGTCGATCCGTCGCGCCTGAGCGCTGACCCCCTTCCTGCTTCTCGCACAATCTTTGCGATCTGCTCATCGCACAACGGCACCCGCTGCGCCATGCCTGCGATAAGGTCGGCGGCGCGGTCGAGGTCTGCCGCCCAGTCAAGGGATTCCACCGACTGCGAATACTCGCGCTGAGAGTCTGCGGCGACATGCAGCCGCGCTGCCAGTTCGGCCATCTGGTCGGGGGTCATGGTCAATCCTCCAGCGGCAGGGTGTAGAGGGGCTCGGCGCGGCCTTCGATGCCGCCATCGCAGCGCGAGACGGATCGCAATGCGGCCTCATGTGAGGTGGTCGTGTTGTAGTGCCTCCACTCCGAAACAGGGTTCGGTTCGCAGAACCGCACTTCGAAGCGCCACGCCACCGGCTGCGATTCGGCGATCTGGCGCATGAGTAAAACCGCAGCGTCTTGATCTGCGAGCCACTTAGCATCTGGCTCCGATAGCGTCGGCAATGCACTACGAACGTACTCAGCAGCATGTGCCAGCCGCTCGGCCAGCGCGATAAGGTCGGTGTGTTTCATGCCGCCCGCTCCGTCCATCCCTGCGCGCCGACGCAGTAGCTGACAACCTGGTTGTTCTGCTCGTGCACCAGGCGCCACGTTGCGGGCTTGCGATTGCTGCCGATCGCCTCGTCAATCTCCGCGAGATCGGCGACCGCGAGCATGGCCCGTCGGTAGAGCTCTGGCTCGTCAATGTCGATGCCTGCGAGGATCGTTTTCCATGCGCCGTTGGTGTTGATCTCGATCTTCATGCTTACCCCTCCAGCCGATGCCGGCGGATCGACACCATCCAGTCACGTTTCATTTCCCCCCTCCACTGATCCAGGCCGCTGCGATGTCGGCGTGCTTGACGACACGTCGCCTCGCGTAGTGCCGCTTCCATCTAAGGTCGTACTCGTCGGGCCTCTCGCGCTTCATGCGTCTGCGGTAGTCGCTCTGGACCTCGGTCTTGCTGCGGATCTTCGGTGGCCTGGCACTCTCGCCAGGGCCGGCGGCATAGAGCGCCTTGGGCTTACCGTAGCCGCTCACCACGTAGCGAACGATGTGTGCCTCGCCGCGCTCGATGAGGG
>CAZZDD010000268.1:0-1345 GCA_964652185.1 uncultured Candidatus Peribacteria bacterium
ATCGGCGGCGCTTGTCGGCTGTCCAGTGCGCAACCAGACTACAGCCAGTGTTACCAGCGTTACAGCCAGTACAACCCAGCCCCAAATGCTTTCGTCAATCATGTTTAGCCTCTCTTGCAAATCCTACAGCCAGCCAAAGGGCGGAAACGGCAATCGCTACAACCATCGGCGTACCTATCACCCGATACTCACGAGTGTTGATACCAGTTGACGCAATCGTAATTTCTGCCATGTACCACGTAAAAAGCGCTGCCAGCGCGCCATACAAGCACATCTGTGCATACATGCGATGGCGCATGGCAAACAGCGCAAGCCAGAGCATCGAGGGAGCCGCCACTACGTAACATGCCATTCGTGTAATTTCCCATATTGTCATGGTAGCCTCGGAGCGATTACCGTCCAGGCGAACATAAGTGCAACGGCAATGGCCAGAGCGAGTACCATGATTTTATCGATGTTAGGCACCTGGCGCTGCGTTGCCATTTCGATGGCGTACAGGCGGCGGTCGAATTGCGTCTGCTGCTGCACTACCTGAGTGAGCGTCTGCGCCTGCTTTACCTGTTCTGCTAGTGCCTGGTCGAGTTTTGCTTCCATGCGCAACATAATGTAGTTGCTATTGCTGTGTCGCTCTTCCATGTCATTATGCATGATGCGTTGCGCCAGTCTATCGAGAGAATCGCCGCCGCCCCTGGCGTCATCTATGCGCACGGTTTGCTGCACGTTGCCCCGCCCAACTGTTACATCTTCTGCACCGTCTATCTTTCCTGCTGTTGTGTCGCCCACGCCATCACGTCCAAACGCTCAAACGAAAAAGGCGCATACTCGCTATGTGGAGTATGCGCCCTGCTTACGGTAACGCAGTATTTATTTGTCATGCCTGATATGCTCAATATCAGGCGGCCATTCGATGATTACTGTTTTTGCGCCGGGCGAGATGTTGATTACCACCTTCTGCCCGGTACTGCCTATCCCGTCAAATACTTCTGGCAACCTTGCCGCGAGGCGGCTGATAACCTTTGTTGCCAGGCTGTGAGCATCGTTGCCGACTCTCTCAGAGAGCATAGCACAATGCAGATGATTGTTCAATGGCATATCCCAAATTTCCCAACCCCGTTGACGGGGAAATAATGCCGTGCTACACTCTCAGCATGGATAACACACTACTGTTCTGCTTCTGCTTGCCCGTCGGCGTCGGAGTCGGCGTTGTGTATGGCGTGCTCATGCTGCGCACGTTTGACAAGGAGCGCAGCAAGTGGAATGACTCTATCTATAGCAAATGGCGCAAAAAGTGACACAAGCATCATTTTCTGTCCAGCCAGCCTAGCAGCATGGCGACGGTGCCTCT
>CAZZDD010000269.1:0-1340 GCA_964652185.1 uncultured Candidatus Peribacteria bacterium
CCATTATAATACTGATTCGAAGAAGTCGTTGAATTATAAATGGTCATCCCAGAGAGAGCTGTCAGAGCATTTCTCTCAGCCGTTGTTAAAACCGAATGTCTTAAGGCCTTTGTCGTTCCACCAATTTCAAGACCTATCGAGGAGTTTGTAATACCTCCGCCAGATGTTGAAATTCCTAAAGCGTTCGACATGAAGTTATTCGTCGCATTCGTTGAGAAATACTCAGTCGTCCCAGCAGAATCAGTGACTTTAAACAAGTCAGCCGCAATCGGAGTTGCGTTATCTGCTATGCTTAAAGCACCAAGGGCAGATGTAAGTGTTATTTGCGGAGAAACTGTAGAGTTATTATATGCTTGCTGAAGAGTTGTTGTTCCTCCAAAAGATCCACCACCACCACCTCCAGGAAATTGAGGAGCAGCAATAAACTTTGCCTGAGATGTATTGCTTAAATCTGTCGCACCTTTTTGAACTGCTATGTATCCGATCAAAATACCAAAACCACCAGATACTTGCGGAGTAGTCACAAACACTTGATTTGGAATATCTGCAACTGCGTCCGCAAGAGTTGAGTAAACCTGCTGTCCGTATTGAATAAAAATGTTTCCCGAAGCAAAAAGATAAACCCTTTGAACAGTTGCATTAAAGACTGAACCAGGAACTGCGGTAATAGTTCCAGCCAAATCATAATTCGCCGGATCAACCGTTGTCGTTGTAGAGCCCGCAACTGTTGTCTGAGTGGCATAACGAAAAGTCGCTGCCGTCGCAGAAGCAATATCAATAATATTCGGATCTTTTAAGCTTGATGGGTATCCATATCCCTTTTGAAATATCTGACCCGCACTCTTATTAATATTCAAATTTGCGCCGTTTGCAGAAACAGCATTTCCTGAAATATTAAAAGAACCTAGAGCAATCATCAAATCGTTAACATTAGATGCGACCTCAATGGATAAATCGGGAGTTGTTCTCAGATTTACAATGTCTGTTCTTGTTCTATGATTGATTCGCCCAATATAAATATTATCACGCCGCTCATCTGAGGTAGGAAACGTGGATTGCTGAACAATTGCTCCAGCAGAATCAATCAAGATATAAGTAAAGTCTTGAGTGGCTAAATTCGTCACCGTTTGAGCATCAAATGCTGTCCAAGTAACATCCCTATATGTTGGAGGTGTCACTGAATGATCAATTATATGACCCTCTCCAGCGCTTAAATCAAACTTAGTCGGATCAACATCGATTGATAAAATACCGCCAGATGTTAGTCCAGTTGATGCCGTCTCTGATAACTCTTTTCCAATAAAAATATTCGTGTACTGCGTATCGGTCAGCTCGATGTC
>CAZZDD010000270.1:0-1331 GCA_964652185.1 uncultured Candidatus Peribacteria bacterium
CAGCACCGCGGCGGCGCAGGCGAAGCCGGTGAGGTGGACGAGGAAGCTGCGGGGGCTGGCGGCGCGAGCGCTCATCGGGCGCCGCTCCAGGCCGACAGCAGGCTCAGGGCCATGACCGCGGCGGCGATGACCGCTCCGAGGACGGCAAGCGTCACTGCCGTGCCGCTGTGCCGAGCCCGACGCGACGCCGCGGCCACCGCAATCGAGACGGCCAGCAGCAGACCGGCGGTGAGCGCAACGAAATGCCCGCTCATGCGCTGAGGCCATTTTGGCGCGCGGTCTGCAAGGCCAGGCCCTCCCTCGTGGTCGTAGGCATTTTGCCTACTCACAAGCCGAGGGTCAAGCGGTTTCGTAGCCTAATTGGCTACTCTCAAAATTGAAGCAACAGATTTGGTCTGGCAGGAATCGGAGGCGATATGCCTACGCCCTTCTGGAACATGCTAGGAACTGCAATGCAGGCGTCATCATCGCCTGGCTTGCGCTATTCAAGCCCCGGGAGGGCTACTGATGTCTTCGGTTTCTCATGCGGTCGGGCAGCCGAGCCGGCCGCTGGTCGCCCTGGTCCGCTTCCTCGACGTGCTGGATGAGCAGAGGCTTGCGGCCTGGCGGGGGCGGTACGGGCGCAAGTACCCCTTCCGTGAGACGACCCGCGTCCTCATCCGCCGGATCATCCTGGGGCATGTCGAGGGGCGTCCCCTGACGATGGCAGACGCCAAGCGTGATCTGGCGGACATTGCCAGCCCGGCGACCATCGCCACCGAGGTCAGGCACCTGAGCAGCGCGGGGCTGGTGGCGGAGCATCAGGATCGGATCGGCTCGCATGTGCGCACGACCCTGCTGCCGACGAAGACGCTACTGGATTGGCTTGAGGGCGAAGTGCGGGGCCGCTTTCGTCGCGTCATCGCCTCGATGGAGGATTGGGTGGCCCTTTCCGAGGGCCTGGAGCGCCACGTTCCCGCGCGAGCGGCGGAGGATCTGCGCCAAGCTTACGAGAAAACGGCACTTCCCGCGAAGCTGGCCGGTGGATCGCACTAACAAACCAAAACGATTACCAATAGTAGATTAGATTCCGATTCACACACGAAACACGCGATCCACTCACGAAGCCGAGAGGTCACAGTTAAAATTTGCGGTAGCACGCAACCCATCCGGGGTGGATATAGACTCCCGTAGAGTCCAGAGCGCAGCGACGGCGGCGCCAAAAAGGGACGCGAGGGGGCGTAGACTAATGAGTGCGATTGAAGGCCGTCCTGCCCTGAGGCTCGTGTCGCTCAATCAGGGGTCTATTGAGCGGTCGCCCGGAATCTGCCGCCGCGTGAACCCGTGCGCGG
>CAZZDD010000271.1:0-1294 GCA_964652185.1 uncultured Candidatus Peribacteria bacterium
TGAGGGGCAGTCGCAGCGGGCCCGGAACGTCACCGGCACCATGACGACGTGCTCTTGCTTGCCCGTCAGGCGCCGCACCGGTTGGATGGCCAAGAGGGTCACCCAGCCGGTGCCGCCGCAATCGGGGCATGGCTTCACCGGCGCCCCGTCTCGCGCAGTAGGGTGCGCACAGCTTCGACCTGGGCCTCGGAATCGCCCTCGTCATCGAGGGCCTTCGACATTCGATCCAGGGCCTCGGCGTCGGTGATCGACCTCAGCGACGACGGTGGGTAGCGCAGGATCGCAATCGCACGCGAGAGGCCAGGCTTGCGCTCGATGAAGCCCTTACGCTCAAGGGCTCTGAGGTGATCGGCCACGCCGTTCGTCGACTTGATGCCTGTGCGATCTGCGAGCTCGCGAATCGACGGGGTCACGCCCTTCGCACTGGCGGCGACGATGGCCTCGAAGACCATCAGCTGGCGATCGGTAAGGGTGTCGCCCCGCGCAAAGAACGTCGAGACGGTGCCGCGCTGGACGCTCCAGTAGGCGCAGACCCAAACGTCGCCGATCTCAACCCAGCCCTCGACGTCGCCAACATGGTTTTTTCGCGGGTTGACGATCTTGGGGCTCGACTGCGCGAACATGCGGTTGAGGTGCTCCCATTCCTGCATCGACATCTCGATGCCGTAGCGGGTGCGGAGGCGCATGTTCGCGTGCGCGAAGTCGAAGGCCCTATTTCTCTTCTGCGCCACGTTTGGCCTCTTCCTTCTTGAAGGTGACGAGGATGGGGCGCTTGTTCCACCGCAGCCTATTCAAGAACGCCTGCCCGAGGTCTTTGGCTTGATCGTCGGTGTAGCGCTTCAGGATTTCAGGATCGACCTGAAGGATGTCGATGCCGCCGTCACGCGTTCGGCGAACGTTGTCACGAACGCGCTTGAGGGCTTCGATATCCTTCGTCAGCGACTCGACCTCATGCCTGGCAAACTCCACCTGGCCGATCCAATGCTTCCAACGTTTGCCGATGTCGAGGAGTGCATCGTAGAGGTCGACGACGGCGCCGCATCGCCGGCAGGTCGCAGACCTCGTCTCGGGGTCGAGTGTGACGCCATGCTGACGATGCGAGCAATCGGCGGTGATCGCGGTGGGCACGACGACTGGCGTCTCTGGCTTCTTCGGTTTGCGGCGTTCGCTGAGGATCACAATCTCAGCGACGTCATCGTCAAGGTCTTCGTCGTCGTCGTCGTAATCGTCACTCATGCGGTTTCCCTCGCTGGCGGCAAGGCACCGGGATGGTGCTTCGCCACGATCAGGTTCA
>CAZZDD010000272.1:0-1282 GCA_964652185.1 uncultured Candidatus Peribacteria bacterium
GACGTAATGTCGCGGCTACGCTCCGCAGCAGCGTCCCTGACGGCCTGGACGGGATCGCCCGCTACTACCCCACCGACATACGCTTCTGCGATCTGCTGGCGCTCTGCGTCGTCCAGGCGACGATCAGATGCAAGAGCAGATACCGCCCCTTCTACATTCGTCCCTGCATCAATGAGGGACTGGTAGTGCCCTTTAAGGACGGGATCATCAAGGGCGTTGAGGGTGCGGAGGGCGTAGGAGTCGGCGGGCGGGGCGGCGGCGAGCGCAGCAGGCTCCTGATATGCCAAGGGCGCCCCCGAGGCGCCCTCTTCTTCCGGTGTCAGGCCTTCTTGGCCTTCAGTTCCTCGGCCGCTTCCAGGGCGCCCGCGATCTGGGCCCTGGTCTCGACCCACTCGAACCACTCCCAGCTCCCTTTCGGGGGCTCCGGCCCGATCCCATAGTCCTTCTGTTTCCAGTCCGGGATCGAGGAGTTCCCATCGATCGGCAGCTTCGGAGAACCTGACAGTGGCTGTTTCATTCGCTAGTCCTCCATTCCTTAATTTGGTCATCAGACCCGGCAAATTCAAGGCCGTTCTGTCAAATTCCGCCTGCGGAACAGCTCTACCCGTATCATGCCAGCGGCCGATCGCGCGCTCGAGCGACAAGGCCATGGGAACATCGACGTTGATTGCGATGATCTTATAACCGGCCTGGGAGTAGGCGTCCCGGATATTCAGCACCGATCCGTCAGACGATCCGAGCTTTTCGATGATGATGTTGTTGCCCGTCACCATCATCCGTTTCTGGACGTCCTTCATCATTTCGGACGCTTCTTCGTGGACCGCACCCGACCCCTTGCCGCCGTTGTATTCGGGGATGATCAGCTTGGCATCGTCACCGACAAGGTGCATGGCACCGTGTCGCTCGCCAATCTTCTGGGCAATCGTGCTCTTGCCCGAACCAGGCTTGCCGAGCAGGAGGAACAACTTGCGCTCCTGCTTAAGTTCGCCGGGAATCTTGGCCGCCGCCTCGTCGATCAGGTATTTGATCCCGGCCTCGTAGCCGACGACTTCGCCATTGCGCGTATTGTAGACGCGCGACTCGCGCCACTCTGGCGTGCCGTAGCCGGGCTTGTTGATCGTCTCCGCCGACATATCCGGGATTGTCGCGCGCACCCACGCATCCGATGCCATGATCTCGCGGGCCGCCGCCTCACGACGCGCATAGCCCTCGGGAGTGGTATCGGGCTTGCCCATCAAAGAGCGGTAGTAGTCCAGGAACCGATCGAACTCCGGCCCAAGGT
>CAZZDD010000273.1:0-1231 GCA_964652185.1 uncultured Candidatus Peribacteria bacterium
GGCGGCGTGTAACATGAAATCCTCATTCGTGGGGAATGAGTCATTGGAAGACTTTTAGCCCGGCCTCGTGCCGGGCTTTTTCTTGCCCTACCGTTCGCCCATCAGCCGGCGAGCCTCCTCCCGAACCTCCCGCGGTGCACTGCTGGCGATTCGCTCGGCGCGCGACTGGCGCATCTTCTGGGCCCGCTTGAGCACGTCCTGGATGCGGATGCGGATGGGGGTTTCCGGGTTCTTCTCGTTCCACCGCTGCAGCTCGGCGCGGGCCTCGGCTTTCAAGGCGTCGTCGTTGTCAGCGAAGCCCTTGGCCCACTTCGCCGCGATCTCGCTTTCCCGGGCCCGGGTGCGCTGCACCATCAGCTGGGCGGCGCGGTCGCCCTCCTGCACGGTGGCCACGGCGCCAGGCTGGAACCCAATGGCCTTGGCCAGCGCGTCGTAGGCGTCCACATCCAGCACCTTGTAGCCCCGGGTGTCCTTGTAGATCCCCGTTGCAGCCATGTCGATGGACTTCGCCACGTTGCGCGCCGCCGTGGGGCTGACCTCCAGCCCGGCGTCAATGATGCGGCCTTCGCCAGCCATGTTGGCGCTTTTGGCCACGCGGGTGAACAGGTCGCCGGCCGGGCCGATCATCTCGGTCACATCGCTGGTATAGCTGTCCTTTTTCTGCAGCAGGCCGGTGCCGGGCACCACGTTGCCCAGGCCCAGGCGCCCGGCCACGTCGATGGGCGCGCCCGGCAGGCCGCTGACCCCTTTTTCAAGGAACCCGCCGAATGCCTTGCCAAACGCCTCTTGGAAGAACTCGCGGCGCTTTTGCTGCAGGCTGAAGTTGTACCCCATGCGCTGGGCCACGCCGTCCACCACGTCCTCCACGTCCTCCATGAACGGCAGGCCGCCGCCGCCGCCCAGCAGCAGCAGCATGCCCATGGCGAAGAACACCGCCCGGCGGCCGGCCGCGCGCTCCTCGCTGCCAGGCTCGCCCGCGTTCCACATGCGCTCCAGCAATTCGAGGTAGCTGATCGAGTAGGTTTTGAATGTGAACAGCGTTGCGCCAAAGGCCCCGCGCGCCCACTGCGGCCGGTTGCCCTTGTTGTAGATAAACTGGGTTTCACGGATGGCCCGCTCGGCAAAGGCATAGGGGTTGCCAATCTTCTGCTCCACCGCCGTGCGGTAGGCGGCCACGAACGTGACGCGCCGGTTGAACAGCTCCGCCGTGGCGAACGGCTTGCCCCAGGCC
>CAZZDD010000274.1:0-1224 GCA_964652185.1 uncultured Candidatus Peribacteria bacterium
CCTGAGACACCAAGGGCGCCTCGGGGGCGCCCTCTTCTTCCGGTGTCAGGCCTTCTTGGCCGGCTCTTCTTCGATCCCCGCCAGGGCTCCGGCGATCATCGCCCTGGCCTCGATCCACTCGAACCACTCCCAGCTCCCTTTCGGGGGCTCCGGCCCGATCCCATAGTCCTTCTGTCTCCAGTCCGGGATCGAGGAGTTCCCATCGACCGGCGGCTTCGGAGAACCTGACCGTGGCTGTTTCATTGGCTCGTCCTCCATTCCTTAATTTGGTCATCAGCCCCGGCAAATTCAAGGCCGTTTTGTCAAATTCCGCCTGCGGAACAGCTCTACCCGTCTCATGCCAGCGGCCGATCGCACGTTCCATAGCCAACGCCATGGGAACATCGACATTTAGGACCGTAACGGTGTAGTCAACGCCCTTCTTGGTGAAGGCATCGACCATTCCGAGAATTGACCCGTCGCTCGAACCAAGTTTTTCGACGATGAGGTTATTGCCAGACGTCTTCAAGCGTTCGATGACGTCCTTCATCATGCCGGACGCTTCTTCGTGGACGGCGCCGGACCCCTTGCCGCCGTCGTACTCGGGAATGATCAGCTTGGCGTCGTCGCCGACGAGATGCATGGCGCCGTGACGTGCGCCGACCTTTTTCGCAATCGTGCTCTTGCCGGACCCAGGCTTGCCGAGCAGGATGAATAGCTTGCGCTCTTGCTTGATTTCTCCCGGCACCTTGGCGGCAGCCTCGTCGATCAGGTATTGGATACCCGCCTCATAGCCGACGATCTCGCCCTTCGGTGTATTGTAGGTTCGCGCCGCGCGCCACTCAGCAGAATTGAACCCCGGCTGGTTCCGCGTCTCGTTGGACATATCCGGGATCGTGGCGCTGACCCACTTGTCCGACGCCATGATCTCACGGGCCGCCGCCTCACGGCGCCGATATCCCTCGGGCGTCGTGTCCGGCTTGCCCATCAATGAGCGGTAGTAGTCCAGGAACCGATCGAACTCCGGGCCAAGGTACTCCGCCGGCCCGTTGTTGGGATCCGCCGCGACTTTGCGCGAATACGAGAAGAACTCCTTGTTGGATTTGTACTTCGGCAGCTTCATGCCGGCGCGCATGAGCGGTATATAGGCCAGCGCTTTGCTGGTCTTGCCAACGCCATCGGCCCAGAAATGATCGCCGAGATTGGCGCGCCACTCGATATAGGCAGCGGTCTCGATCGGGTCGG
>CAZZDD010000275.1:0-1210 GCA_964652185.1 uncultured Candidatus Peribacteria bacterium
GTTTCCCTCGCTGGCGGCAAGGCACCGGGATGGTGCTTCGCCACGATCAGGTTCATCTTCTCGACAAGGTCGTGGCGCCTGAAAAGCACGTGGACGTTGCCGTTTTTGAAGGCGCGCACATCGAAGAGCACGGTGGGGTTTGCGACCCCGGTGACAGCGACGATGGCGTCTTTCGATCGATCAGGCCAACCCTGGGCGTTCAGCTGCGAGAAGCACCGGCGATCGTTCGTCGGCTCGCCATGGCCAGCGAGCACAGCCATGGTGCGCAAGAGGTCGTCGAGGCGATTGCAGCCCGTCGGGCACAAGCCCCGATGACCTCGACCGTACGACCAGGTCAAGCCGCGCATCACCATGCGGCGCCCGAACTGCACCGGGCTGTTGCTTTTGTAATCCCACGACAGCGAACGAAAAACGTTGACGACGCCGCGCTCAAAGATGAGGCCACGATCACCGTAGAGGCTGCGCAGCGTCGCCTTCGCGTTCTCGACGGTGAATGGCGGCGGCTTCATCAGCGACTTCTCCCATTCGCCCTTCGCTTGGGTGTCCATCATCGACATCAGGCCGCTCTTCTCGACGAGGTCGCGCCACATATTCGCGTCGACGCTGTGGGTGATGGCGTCGACGACCTTGTCGGCTTGATGCCCAAGCCAGACGTCGCGGCCGTCGACGCCGCGCAGCTTCGCCGACAGCCCCAGCTTGGCACTCTCGTTGAGATCATCGAGAGCGCGGCCCCAGGCGTGGTGCGCCTCGACCATGGCGCCGACGACCCGATCACGACGAGCGACGAGGTCGGCGATCGTCGCGATCGGGACGAGGTCACTCACGGCGCATCACCCAGGCCTCAGCTTCGGCCAGCGTGAGCGGCGAGGTCTTTCCGTTGTGCTCACGGCCTGGGTACCGGGAAAACACGCCGTCGCCGTCCCAGTCGATGGCGTGCCTGACGGTGTGCGAAGCCAGGCCCGCCATCGCTTCGGGGTCGTGCCCCGGCTCGCAGATGACGAGCCGAGGCGTTGGGCCATGCGACGGGAAGACCACCATCGCTCGCGGTGGGCGCGGATCTGCCACCTTCGGCGCATCGCCGGCGACAACAGGCGTCTTGAGGTCAGCGCCGCTTTCGTACGCGAGGATGGCCTTGAGGGCCCTGAGTTCCGCGACGAGCGCTTGGTTTTCAGCCTTCAGCGCTTCGTTCTCAGCGATGAGCCCGTTGAGC
>CAZZDD010000276.1:0-1200 GCA_964652185.1 uncultured Candidatus Peribacteria bacterium
CTCATCCAAACCTCCTCTTCGCCCTATCCTCTGGCCCCACCGCTCCACTCGTCCCGCTCAGGTACTCCTCGAGCTCGTCGCGCCTCACCCTCACCCGCGCACCCTTGCCGTGCTTGGTCAGCTCGCCATCGCGCACCCAGCGCCGGATCGTGCCGGGCGTGACGCGGGCGATCTGCGCGGCGTCGGCCGTGGTGATGTACTCGTCATTGGCCGGCGTGGCGGTCAGCTTCATCTCGTCGCGCACCACCGAGGCGATGAATGCGCGCAGTCCTTCGAGCGGATCCGTCACTCCCCCTCCATCCCCGCCGCTGGCTTGGCGGGCAGTGCGTTCTTCCTGGCCAGCGCAATCCCCGCATGCGACGAGCACAGCAGGAACTTGGCGCGCTCCACGTCCGGGTCGTCGAGGCCATCGATCGGGTCGGTCAACACGAGCCACGGCTTCAACTCGGCCATGTCCGAGCAGTCGTCGAGGATGACGAACTGCTCCACCTCGGGATGCGCGGCGAGCCACTCTCGGATCTCCCAGCCTCGCTCCATGCGCTCGTATTGGAACGGTGCACCCTCACGGGTCCGCCATCGCTCCAGCCACGGCGCATCGTTCACGAGGTCTGGCGTCTCGTCGATGATGTCCGCGACGACACCGTGTCGCAGGAGCGCGGGGCCGAGATCCTGCCAGCGCGCGAACAGCCGCCACGACGACGAAATGACGACCTTCGCGCCGGTCTCGACGACGAGGCGATTGAGACGGGCGACACACTCTGGCGCGAGAGGGATAGGCAGCTTCTCGTCGGCCGTGGGCGTCCGGCTGTCGCGCGTGTTGCAGTGATTCAGCACACCGTCGATATCGAGGAAGATGACCCTCACTCCCCACCTCCGCTTCCCGCTTTGGGCGGGGTGGGCAGGGCGTGGCCGGGGCGGAACGTACTGCGGATGTACTCGTCGATCACTTCGCGCGGATCGTTGCCGCTTGGGCGGAATAGACCTCGCGTGTGGCCGAGGAGATGCGCTTGCAGTAGTGCGGCTGCGACGGTCAGGTTGCTGGCGAGGCAGACCATCGCGGCGCGAAACTGCACACTCTCGTCGATCGCGGCCATCGGATGGTCGCCTGGATCGCGCGGCACGGACAGCCACGTCAGCGCGTCGTGCTGGCCAGAGCGGTAGCCGGAGGCGTAGTCGCGTGGATGATGGCTCACTTCCTCC
>CAZZDD010000277.1:0-1193 GCA_964652185.1 uncultured Candidatus Peribacteria bacterium
AACGGTTCGCAAGTATGAAACGTGCCAACACGAACTTTGATTGAAATATGAACTTTAAAAATAACATAAATATTAACTTAGATGCACAACAGGCATGTTTTATACTTGCTGTTAGGCATCTGTAAAAATTACGGAATATGGAAACCGAATTTAAACCAGATGGTGAATTGCAGATAATTCACAAAAACGGACAACCTTACGGAATTAGAGACAAAGGTGGGTACTTACTATTTTTCCCAAAGGTTAGTAAATATACAGGACAAGAGCAAAGATATATTGAAGAAATACAGGAATGTTATTCATTGGCAAATAAGATTGTTAAAGCACTAAAGCAGTAATTTTTATTGTGCCTAACAAACGAGTTACCAACATATATGTGATACTCTTAAATATCAGTAACTATGAAAAGCACTCTTAACAGCCCATTTTTTGACACCAACCAGCTATTAGCGTGGTCGTTTGGTGTGTGCGGTGGGAAAAAGGCGATCAGCTCTCCGAGCCGCCTTTTTATTGATGGCAACCAAATGCATCGCTAATGTATCAAGTGTATGCGATGTAAAAAATGGGCAACCCCTCAAATTTGCTATGAAAAACGGGTTTTTTGGCTTTAAAGCCGAAGGGGAGGTATTTGAAAATAAATCTTTCGGTTTACTTGCATTAGATATATCGCGGATATACCTTTCGTAAAAATTAAACGCCATGAAAAACATCATCACAACCTTAGAAAATCAAGAAAAAGAACTTTACGCTGCAATGAAAGCCGGTAAAATTTCTACATCAGAATATGAAAGCGCAGCCACGCCACTGCTGAAAAGAATAAAGTCCCTGAAAAATGGGACTTTTAAAGTTCAATCAGAATTATCAAAACAACTCTTCGGATGAAAAAACCATATTCATTCAAACTCGAAGAGGATTTACTTTCCTCCCTTCAATCTGAGGCTATCCAGGATAACCGGAATTTCAATAACTATGTTGAGAATCTTCTTATTACCCACCCTGCGCGTGGGCGCTTTAAAGACAAAAAACCTTCCACTAAACGTAAATTGAAAAACTGAATGTTCCGCCCATTTTTTTATAGCGCATACACGTTGTTATGTGCTGTATTGCGTGTGCGCAGGTGCAAGCCACATGCGCGGAGGATGTGCGTAGCTCCGCTGGCGTGGCTTGTTCAGAGGAGCAATATTGCACATAAT
>CAZZDD010000278.1:0-1189 GCA_964652185.1 uncultured Candidatus Peribacteria bacterium
CCCCACCCGCTCAACGCTGGACATCCTCGTCCATGCTCTCGGGAAGCTGGACAACATCGGCTTTGGCTCCCCGATGGAGAGGGCGAAGCACTTCCAGCACCTCCTGAGCCTTGAGGGGAAGCAGGTACTCGATGCAATCCCAACCTTCCCCGAAAGGGCTGTCCGATGAGCGCAGACGCATGGCTGGTGACGTGGGACAGCGACGGCGTTGACTGCCGCCGCGCCTTCGTCTGGAAACCCGACGCGCAGCACTGGGCGACGCTCATGGCAGATACGGAGGGATGCTCCGGCGTGGCAGTCCGCCCGCTCGCAGTCGTCAAGGATTCCTTGACTGCTGAAGGGCCGGAGCCCGCCTAACCCATGCCCGGCCCCAAGCCCCACAACGCTCCTCGAACTCCATCCGGGCAGAAGTCTCGCTCGAAGTCCGCCCGCGAGTGGATCACCACACAAACCGAACGAGCAGCAATGGAGCCCGCCCTGTCCGCACGTCAGCGTCTCTTTGGCCTCTCCGAAGCCGATGCCCGTGAAGGCAAGGCAGGCTCCGTCGTCGGCCGCCTCGTCCTCAACAAGGTTCTCCGCCCCGACCAGTACGAGGCAGGGAAACGATACCTCGAAGTCCGCAACGCCTACCAGCGCGCCATCGGAGCGCCCCCGGACTTCCTCGAGCCCCGTGAAGCCCTCCCCGCATCCTCCGATCCGGACAAGGCATGGAAGGCATTCTGCGGCCACGCCAGGAGGGCGCACGACGCGATGATGGCCGTCCTTCGGGATCTGATGGCCTCGGAGCGTTCCCCCGCTCCAGTGACGGCACTCGATGTGTTCCTCGTCAAGGACATCCACACCCCGCATCTCGTCGGCCCGCTTCGTGTGGCGCTGAATGCGCTGGGAAAGCATTTCGGCATCGACGTGGTGCGGACAGAGCAGGAGGCGGCGTAATGGCGGGACTCGCAGCTTTTGTGATGGTGCTGTTCGTAGCCGTGGTGTGTTTTGGGTCGCTGGTAGTGGTGCTGGCTGGCGGCCCTTGACATTCCCGAGCAAATCGCGCAGGCATGAGTACAGTTCACACGCTCACGCCCGCCCGGAACCCCACCCTCCGCGGCGGGCTTTGCGTTTCAACCCCTTCCCATTCCAAAGACAGGAGGCAGCCGATGACCGGCCGCCCGAGTCACCATGGCCGCACAGCGCAAAA
>CAZZDD010000279.1:0-1166 GCA_964652185.1 uncultured Candidatus Peribacteria bacterium
GTGGCCTTTCGGCTGGGAGGCGAGGGGAGGGGCATTAGGCCCGATCGCTTTTGAGGTACTGCCGCCACCAATTGCGGGCGGTGCGCTCTAGGGTCTCGGGCTTGGCGCAGAGTGTGTTCCCGTGGAAGCCGCCGCCGTTGCAAATCTGCTTGCCAGTGCTGTCGGCGTGGTCGCCCCAAGAAAACTTGACGTACTGCTCGCGGTCGCTGTCCATGACGTAGAACGTTACCGGGCCGTGCTTCTTGCTGTTGATCGTGAAGGTCGCCATCTCGTCTCTCCCGTTTCGAGACCGGGGTATCCGGTGCTCATGGTGAAGTTACGTTACGAACTTCGGGGTGGAGCCCGTAGGCTCCGTAGTTCAATCGCCCTTCACCGTCCGGCCTTCCTTGATGTTGTCGTATATCCGGGTCAGCAAGCCCGCGATCCCCATCCAGTCGCCCTTGGGAGGCGAAGGAAGCTTCTCACGAGCGTAGGCGATCTGCCGAAGGCCAAGGCAGACGTCGGCCATGCCCCGCTTGCGCACGAGCTCAGCCAGCATCTTCTGGTCGTCGGCGGTCCAAAGAGAGTTCATGTAAACCTCCTTGTTGACGTGGTTGCTCCACGCCGAAGTTCGCTTTCCCATCGCCCCTTTGAGGACACCCGTTGCCGGGTGCCCGGAGTGTCACGCGTAGAAATCAGCGATCGCCTCATCACCCACGATGATGTCGCTGCACATATGGCCGTTGATGCCGGTCACCCGACCGTCATCCTCATCGACGCCAACCCACTCACCGCCCCAGTCCTCTACGTCCTGGGTCAGCTTGAGGATGATGTCGTAGTCGCCATCTGACAGCAGCACCCGAGTGCCGGCTTTCACGAGGTCCATGCTCAATCCTCTCCGAGGGCGGGATGCCCTCAAAGGAGCGATGGGTCTACCTGCCCTTCATGGTGCAGCCGCCGAAGCGGCCGCCGATCAGAGCCAATCGCAGATTTGCACCGGGCACTTGCCGTTCCGCTGCTGGCGAAACCGCGTCGTGCTAGCGAGGTGGAGGTAGGTCTTGCCATCCTCGTTCGTGTTCCCGATGCCGACGATGCGCCAAGAGTCGCCGTCGATCTCGATGATCTGGTCAAGCGTGTACTTTGCCATCAGTTCCTCCATCGTGGTTGCTGCACGATGAAGGGCAGGT
>CAZZDD010000280.1:0-1138 GCA_964652185.1 uncultured Candidatus Peribacteria bacterium
CCTTTCGGCGCGCGGATGGCGACGCCGTCCATCCGTGTGCGGCCGTAATCGGCGTTGTCACGGAGGCCGGCATCTGGCGCGACGCCGACCCGGCCGGTGGCGGGTTGTACCGGGAGACGTGGCTCACGCTCGGCGTGGGGCGGCTGAGCGGGTCGCAGCCCCGCAAGGTCGAGGTGGTCGTGTCGTGGGGCAGCGGCGCCAGTGCCCGCGTCACGCGCACGTACTGGCTGGCGGCGTACGAGCGCACGCCGGTGAGCCTGGACACGATGCTCCCGCCGGGCTGGCCGCCGGTGCAGCGCGCGGATGCGCTGATTGAGATCGTCGCCGACGGGCCGGTGTGGGCCGAGACGGCGATCTACTACCAGCCGCTGGCACGCGGGGTGGTGGCGAGCCGGGCGACGGTCAGATTCGAGTGTGTGAGGTGAGCGATGGGACAGCCAACGATTGAAGAACTGGACGCGCGACTGAGGTTGGTCGAGAAGCGCGTGGTCGACCTCGTACTCATCGCGACGTCTGCGGACGAGCCAGCGCGCGTCTGCGGTGATTGCGGTCAGCCTGAGCACGACCACACGGGTGTGCGCCACCCGTTTAGGAGCCAAGGTGATGCGTAAGCTGCTACTGATCCTGCTCGTGCTGCTCGTGCCGTCGCTCGCCGGCGCGCAGTACGCGCCCAACCGCTTCGACGTCGTGCGGGAGGTCGCTGATCAGCACCCCGGCCTCATCCTGCGCGACCACGAGTTCACAAACCGCGTCGTGCTCGAGCTGCGCGCCCGCTACCCACAGGACGGCTGGTGCCGGAACGCGAAGCGGGGGAACTTCAGCGACCCGAGCCATGACGCGATCTGGATGCCGGACAAGCGGTCGCCGATCGGCGGCAGCGTCATCGACATCATCGTCAGTGCTGGCGCCGCTGACGCGTCGCCGGCGTGGATCGACCAGACCGCCGAGACGATCCGGCTGGGCACCCGCGGCGGGTGCATCGAACCGAGCGGGAGTCTGCCAGAGACACCGACGGTACCGACGCAGCCCACGCCCGCACCTGCCCCGACGCCCGCGCCTGACTACCGCGCCGAGATTGCGGCCCTGACGGCAGCCGTCGCGGCGCTGCGGTCGGACGTGGCGGTGCTGCGGGCCGAGG
>CAZZDD010000281.1:0-1136 GCA_964652185.1 uncultured Candidatus Peribacteria bacterium
TCGGCTCTTTGAGTGAAAGCGAGCAGCAAGATGGCGAAACGAAAAGTCTCAGCAAACCTCAACACCCACTTCACGGAGATTGTTCAAGAGGAGGCCGCAACGCTGGGCATGTCGATCGAAGACGTGGCCAACAAGGCTGGCCTGAGCAAGGCGACGATCTATCGCGGCTTCAACGACCCGTCAGCGATGCGCGTCGTGACGATCGAGAAGATTGCGCAGGCTCTGGCGATCCCGGTGATCGCTTTCTGGGGCGTGCCCTTCGATCGCCGAGAAGCCTGAACAACCTGCAACGTTTCGAGGTGCAGACATGAACGACGAGAAGAAGACCGCTTTTGTCACTGGCCGCATGGAAGAACACGCGCGCATCGCCGGCGACGCTGGCGCCGTGTGGGACGCCTTGCGCGACACCACCGAAGAGCTGGCCGAGAGCGCCGCTGAGGTCGACGACTTGCGCGCGAAGCTCGCCGAGCGGGATACCAACGACCAGGCATACAAAGACGCCCGTGCGTCGCTGGCGTTGCGAGAGAAAGATGTTGCGAGACTTGCCGCCGAGCGCGACGCGCTGAAGAGCGAATGCCTCATTCACATTCGGCAGTTTGACGATCTTCGGGCAGCAAACGCAGCGCTGCGTTCTGGGCGCGATGAGGAACGCGACGTCGCCGTCGCTAGGGTCGAAGCCGAGCGCGACGCCGCCGTCGGTGCCGCACGCGAGCGCATCGACGAGTTGCTCAACGACAACAACCGCATCTTGGAGCGCGCCCGCAAAGGCGAATCCGAAGCTGCGACCTACAAAGCCATCGTCGACGTGCTCGGGCGAGAGATCGCCAACAGCCTCAACACCGTCACCCGAGACATTCGAGCCTTCCAAGCGAAGACGTTTCCCGAGGGGACGGCGATCGAAGCCGCAAAGCACATGCAGCGCGAGGTCAAAGAGCTGATCGACGACATCGAAGCTGGTCGTCTTGCTGAGGCAAGAGTCGAGGTGGCGGACGTCGTCCACCTGGTGGTCGCCGTCGCCGACAAGCTCGGCATGGACTTGGCCTCAGAGACGCGAGCGAAGCTGGCGATCAACAACGAACGAAAGTGGAACAAGCCCGACGCCGACGGAGTCATCGAGCACGTCCGCGAAGGTGAAG
>CAZZDD010000282.1:0-1130 GCA_964652185.1 uncultured Candidatus Peribacteria bacterium
CCCGACTGACGCCTGCCGCCCAAAACGTGATGATCGGGGATCGTGAGATTAAGCCCATCGACCTCGGGCACGACCTCAAGAGCGAAATGGTCAAGGGTGAAGAACTGCGCGAGTCCATCAAGTCCTGCTTCCATCGGGATATCGTCGAGCCGCTGTCAAAAAACTATATGACGGCGACGGAAGTGATTCAGGCCCTTGAGCTGGTCTACCGTGAACTGGGGCCGACCTTGGGCAACATCCAAACCGGCTGGCTGAAGCCGATGGTGGATCGGGCTTTCAACATGATGTATAGGGCAGGGGCGTTTCTGCCGGTGCCGGAACAGTTGGCCGGCGCGAATCTCGCCATTGAGTACGAAGGACCCTTAGCGCGAGCGCAGCGGACCGGCGACATGACCGCCTTGCAGACGGCCTTGGCCTTGACGGCGGGTGTGGCGCAGATGGACCCGCAAGCCGTGGACAATATCGATTCAGACGAAGTGATCCGCTACCAGTGGGAAGTGCTCGGCATTCCCACGCGCATCCTGCGCAAGTCCGGCGACATCAAGAAGATCCGCGAGTCTCGGGCGCAGGCGGCGGAAGCCTCGGCGCAGGCCGAACAGGCGCAAGCCGTCATGGATGTCGCCCATACCGGGGCGCAGGCTGGCAAGACCATGCAGGAAGCGGCACACGTGGGGGGCGCATAACGGATGGCGAGACGGCTCAATGACAAGCAGGCGCTCCGGAAATACTCGCTCGAACAGATTCAACGCTACCGAAGCTGTTTCGGGACGGACGACGGCAAGTGGGTGCTGGCGGATCTGCAACAGGAGTTTGCCGAGCGCACCAGCTTTGACCCGACGAACCAATACGCGACGGCGTTCTGGGAAGGGCAGCGGCATGTGCTGCTCGCCATCCAGGCGCGGCTCAAGTTCGAGACGAAGCCACTAATTGAAGCCATCTTGAAGGACCAGGAGGAAGAATGAGTGAAGAAGCAACCGCGACAACGACGACAGGAACAGATGCCGTACGCCCTGCTGATGCTGGGGTGGCAACTGGAGGGAGCCCTAGCACTGGCGGGGCATCGACTCCGCTCGACTGGTCCGCGCACATCCCGAAAGAGCTGGCCCAAGAAAAAGTCTGGGAGCAGTACA
>CAZZDD010000283.1:0-1121 GCA_964652185.1 uncultured Candidatus Peribacteria bacterium
GCGGGATGCGCGGGTCGGAGATGAGCGCCTCGGCTTCGAACCGATCGAACACGGCGCCCTGTCTCCATTCCGGATCCTTGTCGACCACGTCACCGAGTTGCGCGTCGGTCAGCGTGCACGGTGACGCGGTGATCCGACCGTCGAGGGCGGCGTCGCGCATCGCGGCGGCGATCACCGAGTAGACGTTCCGCACGGTGCGGTTCGCCAACTTCGTCTTGAACCGCAGGTCATGGATCAGGTCGGCGAGACGCTTCGGGGTCACGTCGGTCAGCTCGACATCGCCGAGGACGGGGAGCACGTGCTTGTCGAGCCGTCCGCGGTCCTTCTTCCAGTCGTGGTCGGACTCGGCGCGCTTCACCAGCCACTCGGCGATCCACGAGCGGAGGGTTGTGCGGTTCACGACCACGGCGCGCGAGTCGATCGCCTTCTGTGCTGCCTTCGCGAACTTGAGCGCCTTCTCGCGATCGGTCTCGTAGGTCGGGACGGAGGACCACTTGCCGGGGACCTTGTCGCCACGGAGGCGGGCCCAGAAGGTGCCGCGCTTGGGGAAGACGGAGGCCATTCAGTAGACGCCCTGTCGCCACCATGGTCGCGGATCGCGCGGCACTCGTACAACGGTCACAGCAAAGGAGCCGCGCTTCCGCTCGGGCTCGTCGCGTATCACTCGATCGTTGTCGCCGTGTGGTGTCGGGATCCAGCGGGCGAAACTGTGCTCCACGGTCTTCACGACAAGGTCGCTCGCCACCTCGTTGCCGTAGTACGGAGCAACCGCCGCGGCAAACTGTTCTGGCGTGACGTGGCCGCGCACGTAGTACGCCTCTGGCTCGTACTCCCAGTGCAACTCAATGAACTTACCGTGCTCTGCGTGGTTCATGGCGCGCACCTCGCGCAGAACTTGTCCAGCAGGCTCATCGTGTCCTCGCCGCGCATGTGAAGCATCGTCGAGTCTTCGATCCAGCGCTTCGGCTTGCACCTGGTGGACACGCAGTTGATGCGCCGCTCGGCGATGACGACGTGCCACGTGCGGCCGTTGTTGTACGAGACGGCGTGGTTGACGAAAGGAACACTCATCCAAACCTCCTCTTCGCCCTATCCTCTGGCCCCACCGCTCCACTCGTCCC
>CAZZDD010000284.1:0-1111 GCA_964652185.1 uncultured Candidatus Peribacteria bacterium
AACGACATCGAATCCATCCGCCAGGACGCCGCCGACCGCGGCGACTGCGACACGAGCCGCCTCTGCAACCTGGCGCTGTGGTCGACCAGCGACCGCCAGCGCGCCGCGGCGAAGCGCAAGCTGGCGAAGCTCGCGCAGGCGGGTGCGCTGTGAGCGGCCGTGCCCGTACCGTCCACGTTGACGCCCTTGTCCGCCCGGCTGGTGGCGGTCCGCTCGGCGAGGTCCGCTCGATCAGCAACGGCTGGGCGACGGTGAAGTTCTTCGGATCGCCGCTGTGCGATCGGCCCATCGAGCAGCTCGAGGTGGTGGCCGATGCCGTGCCCGCTACTACCTGGGCGGTGTCCAAGTGATCCGCTTCACCTCCTCCACCGGCACGACGGTCCACGTCGATCCGCAGTACGCGAGCGCGGCGCTGTCCGCACTGGCCCGTGAGCAGCGCTGGACCGACTACTTCGCGCTGCTTGCCGTGTGCGAGCTTCCCGAGCCGTGCGATCCGCGCAAGAGGCAGCGGATCCCGGTGGTGCGCGACGTGGCAGCGACGGAAGGGGGCCGCTAGCCATGGCGACGCTGCTACAGCCCTCGCAGATCCTCGCCTCGGCGCCGCTCTCCTGGACCGACCTCGAGCCCACGCGCGGCGGCGTCATCGTCAACGCGACGTGGCGCGCCGGCACGCGCTCGCACGAGTTCCTGCTCACCGCCGACATCGAGATCGACACCGAGACCTTCGAGGTCTGCAAGGTCGTCGGTCCGCAGCCCGACCCGACCACGGCTCAGGAGCTGACGGCGGACGTGCAGCGCGCGATCGAGTCGGGCGTGGGGGTGAGGTACCGCGATTTGGCGTTGGCGGTGGCGTGATGCGCGGCCATTCCTTGGGGCGCGACTCGGCAACCGGTCGCTATACCGAAACCGATTTCGATCGCATGTGCTGCTGTGGTCACACGCTGCGCAACCACACAGCAGCTCGCATTCGCGGACTCCAGCCGTGCAACGCGTGCGACGCGTGCGATTCGTTCACGTCGCGCGAGAAGTGCAACGCCCGCGCGAAGGAGTCCCGCTAATGTCGACGCTCAAGCACCACGTCGTCGCGGCGATGGACGCGGTCGTGCTCACA
>CAZZDD010000285.1:0-1097 GCA_964652185.1 uncultured Candidatus Peribacteria bacterium
CGCGCATCGGAATCGCGCGCCAGGTCTTCCTCTTGCATGGTCGAGAAACGGTCAACCGGGATGTTTTGGACAACCTCCTTGCTGAAGCCCATCTCGATGAGATCGGATCGGCTGATATGGTTCCGATGAGCGCAGAACCGCGCATCCTCAATGCTTGTCGCGTCCCGGTCCAAAAGAAAGTCTTCGGGCTCGATGCACTCGACACGAAGCCGCCCGGAGCGAAGCAAACGCTTTACCTTCACGTCGAAGGTCTGGACCTCGATAGGCCCCATTTCAGTCTGAAGAGACTGAGGCTCGCCCTGCTTCTGCCCGACAATTTCAGCGTCAGGCTCCGACATGAGGATGGCAACCTGCTCCTCGGTCAGCCCGGAATGCTCGGTATATTCGCATTCCTCCTTGTCGTCCCACCAATGCTTGATGATGCCATTCCCAAGCAACAGGGAGTCGTGCGTCGCATTCCAGAGAATCCGATATCCGGGATTGTCCTTCATGAAGACGTGATTGACGTAATCAGTCGCCTGTTTCGCGAACGGCTCGTCCTGCGGACGTTGCGGCTCGTAAACCGCGATCTTCTCAGACGCCATGAACACCCGGATAATGCCGGGCAACATCCAGCCAATCGTGTCGGCTACGTCCTTTGAGACAACCGACGAACGCCCCACCATGGACGGCGTGTCGTTCATCACGCCTTGGAAATACTCCATGGCGCGAGCGCGCTTACCGGACAGCTCTGTGTCGTCGTATGTAACGGCCGAACGGATTTCGTTCGAGAGGAGAGCCTTAAGCTCGTCCTCGTCAAGCTTGTCCATCTATCAGCCCTGGACGATGCCGAAGCGGAGAACGATGCCAGCGGCCGTAAACGTCGGCGTCCCCGTCCCGTTCACGATGGCAACGTAAATGCTCGTGCCACCCGACACAGGCTTGATCGGAAGCCCGACATTCTTCAGGCTCGCAACCTTGACGCCGCCAAGGTCAACATAGTCCGCAGCGGCAACCGGAATGCGGCCGAGAATGTAAGCGGCATTCGCATCCGTGATGTCCGCCGCCGCGTTCTCAGTGCCGATAGCCACGTTCGAATCCATGATCCAAACGTCGAA
>CAZZDD010000286.1:0-1089 GCA_964652185.1 uncultured Candidatus Peribacteria bacterium
CGTGACCATGTGCAGTTGCGACGAATGCCAAGCGGCCAGCAAGGCGAAGGGGCATCACGTCTGCAATGCGTTCGAACTGGCCGACGCGCAGAAGCGGCTCGGCATGGCCCTGAAGCTGCTCGGCCAGAGCGATTCGCGGTTGTTTCTCGTCTCGGGCCTGGAAGTGCGGCACAAGGACGGCAAGTGGCGGCTGTTCCATCCCGGGCTCGGTAAGTTCGCGGCCGATGAGTTCGCCGACCCGGTGGCCGCCGCGCTGCGGGCCGTCGAGTTGGCGGAAGCTGCGAAGGGCAGCGGCCAATGAGCAGCCGCGTTGTAATCGAAATGATTTGCGACGATTGCGCGATCGTCGAGACGTTCGTTCACTTGGAACGAAACCACTTCGGTGCGGTGGCCACTGTGTCACCGCATGAAGCCGCCGCAAAACGCGGCTGGACTCAAGAGTTGCCGATTGATTCACGGCTCTTGGTTCGGGACTACTGTCGTCAGTGCTCGGAAGAAAGGAAACGGCGATGACAATACCTACGGTTCCGTGCCCGGATTGTCACAACGGCGCATTCGCTCCCAGTTCGACTTGCGAGCAATGCGGCGGCTACGGCGAAGTGTGCCCGGACTGCAAGGCACCGCCTTCGGAGTGCATCTGTGATCCGGACTGGGAAGAGTTTGACGACGACGATGATGGCGAGCCGATCGGATCGTGCGATAAATGCGGCACGAACTTGTACCGCGACGACTGCTACATAGTCGACGGCCTTGAAGTCTGCGGCCAATGCTATTGGTGGATGACGGAAGCGCCAAAACTGTGACAACCTTCCCCTACTACTGGCGTCTTCGCAAAGCGCTGCCGGAGCGCCAAGGGAAACGACAGAGACTTTGATTGATTTCTAAACCAAGGAGTTTGAATATGTTCTCACAGCACTTTTCATTTGCAGACATTGCTTCGGAACTCGCAAAGGCGAATTGGGGAGCGAAATTTCCGTCTGCCGAAGCCGCCGAGGCCGAACGCGACGCAATTCGTGTGCAATGGCAGTCCATTTATGACGAACGCGAAGAAGAACGCGCGGCGTTGCGCCGTCGCGGCATTCGATTCGT
>CAZZDD010000287.1:0-1085 GCA_964652185.1 uncultured Candidatus Peribacteria bacterium
GTGCTGGTAGTCATCGCCGGCGAGCCAATGCCGCAGCACCTCCGCGATATCCGGCTCCCGCGACAGCCCATAGGGCGGGTCGGTCACCACGGCCTGGACCTTCACACCTTGGGCCGCGAGCTCACGCATCACGTCCAGGCAGTCACCGTGGATCACTCGTGCCGGCATACCGGGCACGGTGCCGTCACGATGCAGGGCGGCCCTCGCCGCTTTGAGCGTGGTTTTCGCGTCACCGGGCATTGGCGGCCTCCTCCTCACGGACCGTCGCCAGGAATGCCTCTCTGTTTCGGTCCACCGCGTTGAAGAACACCAATGCGGCGATCACGTCCGCCGCTTCCGGGTGGCGGGTCAGCGCCTCCTCATAGACACGCCGGATCGTCACCGGATGCGATGCTACGTGCTTCCCCAGCGAAGCCGGCTTGTGCCCCGTGCCGATGGCGCGGCGGAAATACTCCTCGCCAGTAAGCGGGCGAAGGGGCTCCTCCGGGGTGGATGTCTGGGCGGAGCACATGAAGCAAGAGATCGACCGCTTTGTCGGGTGGTGGAAGCGGAAGGCGTGGGAGAAGCCGGACGAGTTCCCCGACCGCATGTCACCGGGCGAGTGGGAGGAGCACTGGCAGTCCGTCCATGGAGAGTGGATAGAGACGGACTGAACCGAGAGGCTGGACGCCATCGGCGCTGCGCTGCCCGCGAACGATAGATGTTCCCCGGTTGGAGCGATGCCTCCGTGCCCACCGCCATCTCCCACGCTGCACTGATCCGAGCGGGATACGCGATGCACAGCGCGGCTCAGGGCTACGGGCGGTTCTGGAGCAAGGTGATGCAGGACGGGCGCGGCGGGCAGTACCGGATTACCGTGTACGAGCTGCGCATCAGAGGCGTCAGCTACGGCCACGACGTCGTGGTGATGCCGTTCACCTCGACGGACGGCGGCCAAACTTGCACACCCATCGCTTCGGATGGGTTCTCTGCCGCCACCATAGAAGGGCTGGAGGCGCGCGCCGCCGCATTCGTGGCTGGGGCCGCCTAGAGCCACCCTAGCCGCGTCTCCCCGCTCGTTTCCCGCTTGTCCCAGACGAACCAGC
>CAZZDD010000288.1:0-1077 GCA_964652185.1 uncultured Candidatus Peribacteria bacterium
GGGACCGTCGCCACGTCGCCGGGTAGGGCTAGAGTCCCTGCGCTCCGAGCACGCGGTGAACGGCGTAGGCTCGCGCTGCGGTGAGGGTGCGAACAACTGCGGTGCTGTAGTCGGATTCGGGGCACGGGTCGCGCCACGTTGCCGGACGGAGAGAGCCGCGCGTCTCGACCACGTACCAGCCGCGCCCCCACTGGCGCGGGGCGGGACTGATCCGCGCGCACGCCTCGCCCCGGTGGTTCGTTGCCGGAAACCAGCGGCCGTTCCGTGCGTCGCGTGCTGATTCCAGCACCAGCGTTCCGGCGTTCGTGCTCGTCCAGTGGGTTGTCATGGCGTGTCCTCCGTTCGTGTCGGGCGGGTGTGCCCGGATCGGACCGCCTGCGCACGCAGACGGGCCGAACCGAGGGCCGGACGCGCTCCGGCCGGGCGACGGGCTAGGCGCTGGGTGCGGCGCGGGCGTTCTTCACGAGACGGGCGGCGTAGGCGTGCGCGCCCTTCCTCGTCCAGTGGCAGGGCGCGGGGCCGTCGATGCCGGTGAGGCGCTCGACCTGTCCCGTCGGGGACACGCGAACGACGCGGTAATGACGGCGGGCGTCGCCCCAGCGGCGGACGGACTCGACCACGAGCGCGGACCCGTCGGGGAGCGTGCGCACGCAGGGCGACAGGCGCGCCATGAAGAAGCGCAAGGTGTCGGCATCGAAGTAGTGCGATCCGGCGGACGCGGCGGCTTCCTTGACGGCGCGAAGGGTGAACAGGGCGGGGGCGTCGGTCTGCATGTGGTGTGCTCCGTCGGCTCGTGGCCGGGTGGCTGCGATGTGGCCTCGTCAGGGTGCGCGTGACGCACCGACCCCCGAAGGGGTTTCGGCCTGTCAGACTGCGCCGGGACCGTTGAACGATCCGCTCCGTATGACATCGTCCGTGTCCGGGATCGGGTGGCCGCGCTGGGCCAGAATCGGCGCATACGTGTCCGCAGCGGCGTGGTTGGCGGTTGCCTTGCTGTGTCCGCGCGCGAGCATGGCGGTGAGGCGAGCGTTGCGGTAGCGGGCGGCGAGTTCGTCGGGCGACATGGCGGCGAGTTCA
>CAZZDD010000289.1:0-1075 GCA_964652185.1 uncultured Candidatus Peribacteria bacterium
ACCCGTCGCGCCTGCCCGAGCGGCGACCCAGAACGACCCACCTGGGCTTCGTGCGCCTGGGAATGCCCCCCTACCACGCGGAGGCGCTGGTCGAGGCGCCTGGCAAGCGATCGCAGTACGCGACGGGCCAGTTTATCGCTGGGTATTTCGTTGCGAGCGACGCGCCGATCCGAGTGGGACGCATGGCCGAGGCTGGACGCTTGGCCAAGGCCACGCGCGACAAACTGCTGATTGACACCGCGGCGCATCGCCCGGCCACGGTAGGCGATCGGATCAAGGTCGGAGTGAACGCCAAAGTCGGGTCGTTGGTGAGGCGGTAGTGTCGGCAGTTGCGCGCTGGTATGATGCGAGATAGCAACGAGATGGTTGTCGGGCGCGGTGGTTGATCCCGAGAAGTTCTGGCGGTCAGGCGTAAGCCTCCCGTGCTTGCGGCCTGCTTCGGGCACCGCAGCGCCTTTGCCTTTCACCTCGAATAGCTGGATTGAGCGCGGCCGTGTCGCCCCAACACCAGCGCCCGCTCGGTGGTCCAATTCATCTGGGGCGGCGAATAGCGCCGCTCCCGCCAATCAGGGCTGATCCGCCATGGCGCAACAGATCGTCAACCTCGGCACTGGTCCTGATACCGCGGGGGCAGATAGCCATTACGTCGCCAACAGCAAACACAACGCAAACACGACGGAACTGTATGCCAGCGTCGCATCAAAGCAAGATGCCGATGCCACGCTGACGGCGCTTTCCGGTATCAGCGGCACCGGGATCGTAACCGCCACCGCCACCGATACCTTCGCCATGCGTGCCATCGGTGCGGCTTCCGGTACGGACATCCCGGATCGCGCCGCCGCCGATGCGCGGTACGCGCAACTGGCGTCTCCTGTACTGACTGGCACGCCCACCGCGCCAACAGCGACCGCCGGGACGAACAACACGCAGGTTGCCACCACCGCCTATGTGGATGGCCCGGTTTCACTCAGCACAAAGACGGCCAGCTATACCCTGGCGGCAGCGGACGCCGGGACGGTTGTTGAGATGAACGTGGCCTCTGCCAACAACCTTACGGTGCCTCCGAATGCAACGG
>CAZZDD010000290.1:0-1065 GCA_964652185.1 uncultured Candidatus Peribacteria bacterium
GCGCACATGCGGGTCGGGAATTACTGGCACATGCTGCCCGAGGCCAACCAAGCCCGGAAAGCCATTTGGGCTGCGGTGAACCCGCATACTGGCAAGCGGCGCATCAACGAGGCGTTCCCGGTGGAGTTGCGGGCGCAGACGCTTGAAAACGAGATGTTCATCAGGTTCAAGAATGGTTCGACATGGCAGGTCGTGGGGTCGGATCGGTTCGATAGTCTCGTGGGTTCGGCGCCGATAGGGATTGTGTTCAGCGAGTGGGCTATTTCACACCCTGCGGCCCTGGCCTACCTTTCGCCCATCCTGCGGGAGAACAAGGGCTGGTCTCTGTTCATCACGACACCGCGCGGCCGCAACCACGCGTTCCGGATGTATGAGGACTATGCCGAGACGCCGGGGTATTTTGCCCAGCGGTTGGATGCTGGGCAGACTGAGGTTTTCACGTCAGATGAGCTTGATGAAGAGCGGCGCAGCCTGATCGCGCAGTATGGCGAGGATATGGGTAACGCGCTGTTCGAACAGGAATACATGGTGTCCTGGGACGCGGCGATCCTCGGCAGCTATTGGGGAGCGGAGCTGGCCAAGGCGGAGCGTGAAGGGCGCATTGGCACGGTGCTGGTGGACCCGACGTTGCCGGTGCATACGGGTTGGGATATCGGGCGCCGGGACAGCACCGCGATCTGGTTTTTCCAGACGGATGGGCGGCGGTTGCGGTTCGTGGATTACTACGAGAACCACACGGTGGACGCGGAGCATTACGCCAGGGAAGTGCTAAGCCGGGGCTACCTGCAAGGCACGGCGTGGCTACCGCACGACGGTCGGGTGATTGAGTGGACGGCCAAGCGGACGCGGGCCGAGACGCTGGTGTCCTACGGGCTCAACGCGCAGATCATCCCGGACCATCGGCTGATGGACGGGATCAACTCGGTGCGTCAGGTGCTGGATCGGTGCGAGTTTGACGCCAAGAGGTGCGCGCAGGGGCTGGCTGCGCTCAAGGCATACCAGAAGGAATGGAACGAGAAGATGCAGCGGTTTTCGGATGATCCGTTGCACAACTGGGCCTCACAT
>CAZZDD010000291.1:0-1060 GCA_964652185.1 uncultured Candidatus Peribacteria bacterium
CGCCGCCGCCCAGCAACATCATCCCTTTCGGTAAAAAGCGTGTTGGGACGAACACAGAGCGAACCCGATTAGGCGACATCCGATGAACCGACCTATGAGATCTCGGCATTCACTAAGTATGCGCAAGCAGGCCCTTGATCACATCCTGGCACATGCCCGCAACGCAGGTCTTTCAGAGACGATCTTGGAGGCGGCCGAGGACGCTGTCGATGATCTCGCCTGGGTCTACAAGCGCAGCAAGCTCATTGCCGAAGTCAAGCGGCTCGAGGAGCAAAAGCCGGGCCTGTGCGAAGCCCTGACGGCCTTTCCAGGGTCAGAACTGAGGATAGTCGAATGACGTGGCGCCGATAGTAAGGCGGCGGCGAACGAAAAAGAAGAAGGAGACGAATTGATGCCGACGCGCGAGGAAATCGAGGCGGGAAAGACCAAGGCTGGCGGATACACGCGAAAGCAGCTTGAGCAATGGGGCGTGCCGTGGCCGCCACCGGCCGGATGGCGTCGGCGTCTACTGCGTGAAGCCGAGAACGCAGGGCCAAGCGTTCTGGATTGCTCCGCTGTTGATGGGAAGGTCGTCGTGAAATGGCGTGACAACAGTGTCGTGATCGCCGTGCTTGAGCCTCATGCCGCAGAAGCATTCGAGGAAAGACTTCGCGACGTGATCACGGAAGCGATGGCAACAGATGGAAAGAAGTGATGGAGACGAAAAAGCAAATAGCAACATTGCATAGAGAGGATCGAGCAATGATCGACACGAAGAAACAGCTACCCATGCGGCACTGCTTCTACTGCGGTGAAGAACTTGGCCGCTATTCGGATTTCGACCCCCTCGATACGTGCGGCAAAGCTGAGTGCAACAGAGAGGCACGATACGCCGCCCAGGAAGAACGCGAGGAGGCGCATAGAGAGCTCGACCGCGACCTTGGGTATGATGGGAATTGGTGATGGCCAGTGAAATAAGAAGGGACACCCGCCTAGCTAACTTCCGCCCATCCCGCGGCCTCAAGTCAAAACGCCAGAACTCCCGCTGGCGCGATCAGAGGGAAGGCATGGACGACAAGCA
>CAZZDD010000292.1:0-1057 GCA_964652185.1 uncultured Candidatus Peribacteria bacterium
AGCGATGGCAGTGCCACCACCACCGCTTCATCGGCCCGTCTCGCGCAGCAGGGTGCGCACAGCTTCGACCTGGGCCTCGGGGTCGCCCTCGATGACGAGGGCCTTCGACATTCGATCCAGGGCTTCGGCGTCGGTGATCGACCTCAACGACGAGGGTGGATACCGCAGAATGGCGATCGCCCGCGAGAGCCCAGGCTTGCGCTCGATGAAGCCCTTGCGCTCAAGGGCTTTGAGATGATCGTTCACGCCATTCGTCGATTTGATGCCGGTGCGATCTGCGAGCTCGCGGATCGATGGGGTCACGCCATTGGCACTGGCGGCGATGATGGCCTCGAAGACCATCAGCTGGCGATCGGTGAGGGTGTCGCCCTTCATTGGTCTTGCTCCTCGCGCCACTTCCGACGCCGGTTGAAAAACCCATTGAGCCAGTTGCCGATGTCGGCTTCCTGGCCCGTCGGGCTGATGGTCTTGGGGATCGCGCCCAGCGCCGACAGCATGTCAGCAGCGTCGTCGACGGCGCCCGCGTTCACCACACGCGCGATGTCGATGCACCTAGCCTTGAACCAGGCGACGTCGTCGGTGGCGATGCGGGCCCGCTGGTTGGCTTTCGCCACGAGCTCGCCGCGGACCTTGTGCTTCTCGCAGTCGCAGACGACCTGCACGATCGGCGCTGGCTTTGGCGCAGGCTTGGGCGGCGCCGCAGCAATGTCGGGAGGCCGCGCAAAGAACGTCGAGACGGTGCCGCGCTGGACGCTCCAATAGGCGCAGACCCAGACGTCACCGATCTCGACCCAACCCTCGACGTCGCCGACGTGGTTCTTTCGCGGGTTGACGATCTTGGGGCTCGACTGCGCGAACATGCGGTTGAGGTGCTCCCATTCCTGCATCGACATCTCGATGCCGTAGCGGGTGCGGAGGCGCATGTTCGCGTGCGCGAAGTCGAAGGCCCTATTTCTCTTCTGCGCCACGCTTGGCCTCTTCCTTCTCGACGCCGGTCACGCCGTTTCCCTCGCTGGCGGCAAGGCACCGGGATGGTGCTTCGCCACGATCAGGTTCA
>CAZZDD010000293.1:0-1050 GCA_964652185.1 uncultured Candidatus Peribacteria bacterium
GGCTAATGTCTCCATGTACTCAGGCGGCAAATTCGGGTTGTCTTTGGCGCTGCTGAAATATACCGCCGCCTCGCCGCCATCCATCAAACGTGTCTTAATCCAGTGCGTCGGGCCGTCCGGATTGGTGGTCAAAAGAATCTGCCGCCAGTCTGCCGCCCTGCCACGCAGACGCCCCAACAGTTCGTTGAAGTCGTCCTCAGTTAAGGCGTTGGCTTCTTCGCACCAAATGAAATCAGCCGACCCGTCACCGTTGATAGAGCGCAACGCTTGGCGCTGCCCCTCGTCTTTCATGCCCGCAATAAATATGCGGCTGCCATTCTCGTAGTGGAACATGAGGTCTGACGAGTTGTAGCGAACTGCCGGGTCGCTGCCTATCGCGCTTTGGATGGCATACACGACTGACTTGCTGGCAAACTCACGCGCCTTGCGCAGGGCAATGCCGACCGCGCCGGGGTACTTTTTCATGTACCCGTGCAATTTTTCCGCCGCGGCGCGAGACTTGCCGCCCCCCGCCGAACCGCTGTACAGGCAGACGCGCGCTTTGTCGCGCCAGGCATTGACTTGCCAGGGCAGCGGCTTATAAATGGCTGTCGGTTTTATCTGCGTCCCAATCATCCGGCGTCACCGTGGTATAGCCCTTGACAATCACGTCAACCGAACCGCTGTGCGTCTGCTCCACGCGCTCCACATAGCCGCGATTGCGCCCCTTTGTGCTAAGGCGGTATTTAATCGCCCACGCTTCGCCGTTGTGGATAGCCTGAATTAGCTTCAACTCTGCCGTGTCATCCACCACGCCATCCTGCTTGGCAATTTCGTCTTTGACCGACACATAACGGTCGGCGTAGTTGTAGACGGTCTTAGGTTCACAGCCTAAACGTTCGGCGGCAATGTAAACCATGCCTTTGGTTGCCCGTAGCGCGGTTACCACTTGTTCGGCTGTGTATTTCTCCTTGCGTCCCATAACGTCCTAGCATGTAAAAATGAACTAATTCGCCTGCATCCAGCCAATGTGCGGATGCTTTTTGGCATGGCAATCAAAGCAAAGTGTCG
>CAZZDD010000294.1:0-1042 GCA_964652185.1 uncultured Candidatus Peribacteria bacterium
GAAACAGAAGGAATCGCCCATGACCCGCAAGCTGCTCGCCGCCACCCTCGCCGCACTCGCCCTCACCGCCGCCACCAGCGCCCCCGCCGAAGCAGGCCGGGACACCACCTGGGGCACGTTCAGCGATGCGCGCCCGTGACGCCGTCTTTCTCGGGCTAGGCGCACTCGCATTCCCTCTCGGCTACAACCTCGGCTGCCGCATAGCCGGGAGACACCACCTCAGTATCAAGGAGAACAACTGATGCCGACCATCTCGCTCAACCCGACCGTCCGGTTCGTGCTCTACCTCATCGCTGCGGTCGGGTCCGCGGTCGCCGCCTACCTGTTCGCCAAGGGCTACGTCGGTGACGCCGAGCTCGGGCTATGGGCGGCCATCGTCGCGATCATCAACGGCATCGCCGCCGCCAACACCAACACCAACAAGGAGGGCTGAGTCATGGCCATCGTCCGGCTTTCTACCGCCGCCCGCAACGCCTCGGCCAAGGCCGTCGGCGACCTCGTCGACGCCGACGCCGGAGCCGGCACCCTGAAGCTCTACTCCGGCACCGTCCCCGCCAACGGTGACACCGACCCGTCCGGCACCCTGCTGGCCACGGTCACGTTCGCCGTCACCGCGTTCGGCGCACCCTCCGGTGGCACCATCTCGGCCGCCGACCCCGCCGCCGTGACCGGAGTCGCCGCTGGCACCGCTGCGGTCGCGATCATCGAAGACGCCTCGGGCGACAACGTGATCGTCGGCGACGTCACCGGAACCGGAGGCGGCGGGATGATCGAGCTCGCCACCACCACCATCTCCGTGGGCCTGACTGTCGACATCACCGCGTTCACCTACACGCAGCCTGCGGGTGCATGATGGCTAACCCCACCGCAACCGCCACGCTCAACAAGTCGGCCTACGCCATCGGCGAGACGATGACCCTCACGGTCGACCACACCGACGCGGACCGGATGACCCTCACCGTCTCCGGCGTCGTCACGGACTCCAACGGCAACACCGCCGAATGGTCATCGACCGCCGAGCTCGACGCAGGCATGGTCACCA
>CAZZDD010000295.1:0-1036 GCA_964652185.1 uncultured Candidatus Peribacteria bacterium
CTCTCCTACTGCCTCAGCCCGGATCACCTTTTCAGGCTCCGGGCGAAGGTAGGTCAGTTGATGGTGTTCACTCGAAGTAACCCTCGCTCTTGGCGAACTGGTAGAGTTTCCATTCCATCTTCGCGAGAGGACCGAAATACTGCATGTGTCCGATAGTCAGGCAGTAGTTGCCATCGATTGCCGTCGTATCGGTCTTATCAATCGTCAGCCCGTCGACGTAGACGAACCCGGGAATCTTCTTGCCGAAGTCCATGTCGATCTCCGCGCCGATGTCGTCGACTTCGCGGCGGGTTTCACGGAATTGCTTGATGCGCATTGTCGTTCTCCATTTCAGGTGCTTCTACTGCCTCAGCCTCCCTTACCCTTTCGGGCGGGAGGCGGAAGCGGGGTTAGCCATAGGAGTCAATCGACGCGGTATTGGTTAGACGTCTCGTCCCACTTGATTACTCGGATAACTTCGCCTTTTGCCTTCATGAACCGCTCGCCACCGTCTGGCGTCATATCCCAACTGGAGAAGCCTTCCTTCTCAAGCGCGTCTCTTAACTGCCTGCGCTGAGCCTGTGCCTCGACAAACGCGGCGTCGTCCAATTCGTGCAGCTTCGTCATTCTCGTGTCCTCCTGTCTCTTCTACTGCCTCAGCCCGGATCACCTTTTCAGGCTCCGGGCGAAGGTAGGGTTAGCGGTGTGCTAGTTTTTGACACTTGGGGCACGTTACTTTTGGCTCTCCCCATGTCGCCCATTGAATTGACGGCGCCGCCCCGCAGAGCGCTTTCCGTCCGTTCCATGGCTCTCCGGGAGCTAGATGCCAGATTGAACCGTGGCCGAGTTCGTTGCCGTTTCGCAGCGCTCCTGCCTTGGTAACAACGTGAAGCTTTTCGCTGAGCGCCGCCTTCAATTCATCGGTCGAAAGGCTGCGCTCTCGATATCGCCGCTTTGCCATCGTCTTCCTCCGTTCTAGGTCTTCTACTGCCTCAGCCTCCCGTGGCCTTTCGGCTGGGAGGCGAGGGGAGGGGCATTAGGCCCGATCGCTTTTGAG
>CAZZDD010000296.1:0-1035 GCA_964652185.1 uncultured Candidatus Peribacteria bacterium
GCGAAGGACTTCACCACGGCTCAGCGCTTCCTGGCCGCGGGACTGACCGAGGCCGATGCCGCCGGGGTGTTCGAGGCCGTGCTGCGGCGCTGCCTCGCCAAGGGCCAGCCGGCACCCCGCAGCATGGCCTACCTCGAGCAGCCGGTGGCCGACCACCTGGCCGAGAAGGCGAAGCCCTTGCCGCAGGGCCAGCCTGGCAGGGCTGCCGAGCCCGAAGGCGCGACCATCGTCGACTACGACCCGGCGAAGTGGCTCTCGCCCGAGCTGCTGGCGAGGCGGAACGCCATCGTCGGGGGTGGGTGAGGTGACCCTGCTCGCAACCCTGGAGGGCTACCCAATGACCAAGCGCAAGGGCCGGAAGTCCAGGGCGGGGCGCAAGCGCCTCACCGACGTCGCGCGCACGCCCTCCGGTCGATCGAAGGGCCGCGACGACGACTACGGCCCGACCGAGCGGGCGCTTTACCAGCGAGCCCGCCTGCTGCCTGGCGTGACCGACCCGAGCATGTTGGTCTCGGCAGCGGCAGGCCAGATCCTCGGGCGCCTCGAGCTGGCCCTGTGCATCACCGAGCGCCAGCGCGTCGCCGGGACCGCCTTCCTCGACCTGGCCCTGACCTATCGCCGCCTGACCCTGGAGCCGCAGCAGCCCGCCGCGGTTGACCCCAGCCGCCCCAAGGGCAGGCAGAACGGCGACGACTGGGTGACTTGGAAGCGCCTGGCCGGCGAGTACCGCGAGGCCTTCCGGCTGTTCGGCAAGGTCGGCGGCCCCAAGGTGGTGATGGCCATGTGGAACCTGCTCTACGACCGGGCCGAGAACCTGCCCGCCCTGGCTGCCGGGCTGGACGTCCTGATCCACCACGCCAAGACCATCCGGGACGAGGGCCAGGCCAACGTCGACCGCTACCGCGCGTGGCTCGACCGTGGCCTGGGCCACAAGATGTTGACAACCACGCAGCGAGTGGCGTAGACGGTAAAAATAGAACTTCAGAATTGCGCCCGGACGGGATCACCCCGCGCCGGGCGCAGTCGTTTCGGGGG
>CAZZDD010000297.1:0-1026 GCA_964652185.1 uncultured Candidatus Peribacteria bacterium
CATGGTGATGTCGGTCATAGTGAAGATGGCACCTGTTGCACCACCGGCGCAGTTTCGTGATGTCATCTGTCTCGGGGGTATGGTCCAGGTGAGCGGTGGTCAGCACGATCTTGGAAACCTTGTCGCCGTCGGCCAGTGCCCACGATTCGGCCAACATGCCGTTATCGGTCAACTCGCCGGTGCGCTTGTTCAGCAGCCAGCCGTTCGGCCGGCGGCAATCGGGAAAAGCGGGAGATCCTTCGCAGCAGTCGATGCCATTCGCCGCGATAGTGCGCCGCTTGCACGCCTCAACCAGATCGCTCCAGTTGGAGGGGTAGCGGGCGCGGTTTTCAGGCTTGACTGGCATGACTGCTGCTGGCCGCGTCAAACGGCGAACATGGGCACGCTGGTGCCGGTGCGGATCTGCTCGCTCACTTCATTGAATGCGTGCTCCAGCGACTTGTGCGGGCGCACCATCTCGTAGAACAGCACCAGGCCGCCGGGGCCCACACGGTAGCGCAGATTGGCGTCGATGGCGTACAGCTTGCCGCCCTGAAACACGGGGATGGTGATTTCAAACTTCGACGGCAACGACAGATGGCCGGCCGGGGTTTGCTGCTGGGTGTCTTCAACGTAGGCGAACGCCACATCGCCATTGTCCAGGCGCTTGGCGCTTTTGAACTGCACATCGCGCTTGGCCTCGAAGGAGCGAATCGCCGCCAGCATGGCCGCGCTGTCGGGTTGCGTGATGTCCAGCATGTTGTCCTCGATGAACTGGATGAATTCAGCGTGCCCCATGCCCTTCTTCTCGTCGCGGTCGTGCTGGCTCTTGCCAGTCCAGCGGCGCCATTCGTCGGACAGCGGGCAGTTGTAGGCCGCGCCAAAGTCGCCGTGCCCAGGCTGGCCCTGCACGTAGTCGCTGGCCTTGGCCGTGTCGCCCACGGGCTGCTGGTTCGGCGTGTGCCCGTTGAACACCGCCCTGAACGCCGTAGCCTTCTCGTCGGCCGTGACATACGTTTCGGGCGTCTTGTGGCGGTTCACCCAGTC
>CAZZDD010000298.1:0-1021 GCA_964652185.1 uncultured Candidatus Peribacteria bacterium
TCGGGCTGGTTTCCGGCCAAGGCTCCGATCCGCAGATTTGGCTCACGTTCTCCGATGATGGCGGGCGGACGTGGAGCAACCAGAAGCAAGCGGGCCTCGGCCAGATCGGCGCCTATCAGGTGCGCGCCCGTTGGCAGCGCATGGGGCAGGGGCGCAACCGCGTGTTCCGGCTTGAATGGTCCGACGCGGTCGGCACGGCGTTGATCGCGGCGAACATCACTTACGCCCCGGCCGGCAACTGACATGGCTGAGAACGTGCTTGCGAGATATGCCCCGGCGGCCCGGCCTTCGGAAAACCTGCTGGCGCGCATGGGTTACAGCACGCCGGACTATCTGCCGGCGACGCCATCGCGCGACGCGCTGACGATGCCGACGCCACAGCGCGGGAATGAGGCGCGCGATTACGGACGGAACATCTTGGCGCAGATGGCGGGGGATGCGCCGGCCGGGTTCGCGGCGAACACGGTGATGGGGTTTGCGGCGTCTCCCGCTGCCGTTCGGGCGTTCCATGGGTCGCCACATCGGTTCGACCGCTTTGATATTTCGCGCGCTGGAAGCACCACTGATGCGGGCGACCTTGGGCGAGGGCTGTATTTCACGACGGACCATGCGACGGCGATGAATGCTCCCTTCGCGGGGCCGGGGACTAAGTGGCCGGAACGATACGAAGTTGATATTCGCGCGAGGAACCCGCTTAACATTGAATTCCCACGGTGGGGGGCGGACAAGCCCGCGCTGGTCCGTGAAGCCTTGGGATTACCGCGCAATGCAACGGCCGCAGAAGTAACGGCAGAAGCGCAGCGTCGCGGCCATGACAGCGTCCGGTTGGACTATTCTCCGGTTAACTACCACGCGCAAGAATGGGCCGTTTTTGAAGACGGCCTGATCGATATCCTGCGTCGTTATGGCCTAGCGGGATCGCTAGGTGGCGCTGCTGCTGCTGCTGGTGACCAGTAATGGCGCTCGTTCGGTATTCGTCGGAGGCGCCTGTCAGGGCGGCTCTGGTGGACCCGCGCGGGTG
>CAZZDD010000299.1:0-1020 GCA_964652185.1 uncultured Candidatus Peribacteria bacterium
GCAAGCCCGGCGACAATCAACAGGGCAGAGCCTATGCCGATTATCGCGCCGCGCTTTCCCGGCTGCGAATGTTTCCACTCGTTCGCTATCCACTTGCCCGTAAAAACGAGCAGGGCGGCGGACAAAAAGGCCATGACCTTGCGTTCGGGGGTCATTTTGCGGCCTTGTCTTTCAGGTATCGGATTAGCGTGTTGCCAACGGTAAGCGCAAGGATAGAGACAAGGCTCATCCAGTCTTTTGTGACAATTGCCCCCACTATCTGCTCAACAGTGCCTTCCGGCAATACAAATCCTGTTAGGGCGATTCCTGCCGATGCCGCTACGCCAATCGCTATCCATGTAGTCGTGCTGCTGAAAATCGCAGACAAAGACAGTTTTTTGCCCGATGTGATTGTATTGTAAATCGGGAAAACAAGGCTCGAAACAATCACGCCGACAAGGGCAAAGATTCCGCCGCTCGAAAGGCTCGTTACAAGGTCTGTACCGAGCGAGGCCGGGTCTTTCGGTAGTTCCACCCCGGCGGCTGCAAAGATGGTAAGGACGGCCACAATTACGGCGTAAATAAAGCCCGGCGAACTTGCACTGAATTTTGTTTTCTGTGCTGACATAGTGTTTTATTTTAGGTGAAATTATCTTTTCTTTTTAAAAGCCCTCATTTCGGCTTCCAGTTCCGCAACCTTGATAGCAAGTTCGTAACGTTTAGCGTCGCAATCGCGGGTTTCCTGCCTCGAAATATCAAGGGCAATTTTCCAGTCCCGGTTATTCTGCTCAATGCGGTTGCTGAAAAGCGTTTCCATTCGCTCCATTTTGCCCCACATTAGCCACACAGCCGCGATTGTCACACAGGAAAACCCGAACGCTATTGTTATCACCGCGCCCTGTTTGAACAAGAACGCAATGCCTTTTTGGTACAAATCCTGCATAGGGTCGTATTTTTCCACAGCGCGGTTTTTAACCCCGTATTTGGGAAAACCGTGCCGATTTTTTCAAAAAAACAATCTTTTTACAATCCACGCTAAGG
>CAZZDD010000300.1:0-1014 GCA_964652185.1 uncultured Candidatus Peribacteria bacterium
GCATGGAGATGAACTTCTCCGATGGCGATATCCGGGTGATCATGAGTCCGGAAAACCTCGGACCCACAGCCAAGCCGCAGCTCCCCCTGTGGGAGAACGGCGAGCGCGTGATGATCCGCCTGCCGGATCCCGCGTTCGGACGCGATCTGTTCGAAGCCATCAACGGTCTCGGCAAGGAGATGTCCGATATCCTCGTGAAGGCCTTGGCCCTTCCCGCCCAGATGCTGCGCGTCGGCGTCACCTCGCATCCAGACTTCATGTTCCGGAATATGTGGCGTGACATTTGGACGGCGTGGAAGCTCACGGGTGCCGCGCCGTTCATCACCCAGTACCGGGGATTCCAGGTCTACAACGAGCGCGGTGAAGTCGACGGGATGGCGGGCGAAGACTTCCTGCGCCTCTACAATGAGGCTGGTGGTATCGCGGGCGGCATCAACGTCAACGCCCAAATCGCGGACTCGCGCCGCGACGTGAAGGATCTCCTCGATACGAACATCAGCTACAAGGCCATTGCGGCCGGTGCGGCGTTGGGTGGGTTTACGGGTGTGGCGGCGGGATCGACGATCGGCAGCGCGCTCGGGCTTGTGTTCGGTGGTCCTGTGGGGGCGGGCGTCGGGTTCAAGATCGGTGCCTCGATCGGCGGTCTGGTCGGTGGCACGGGTGTCGGGTACATGGCCCGGCACGGCGAGGTGTGGCGGGCGGTCGAGTCGGTCGAGACCGCCACCCGTCTTGGCGTGGCCGCTCATGCCTATAAGAGGGCCAAGGATCACAACCCCGATCTCTCCGATATCGAGGCGATCCAAGAGGCGGCTTTCGTCTCGCGCGACATCATGGATTGGAACCGCCGCGGCTCCAAGATGCTGGCCGCCACACGCCTGGTGACGTTCCTCAACGCGCAAGTCCAGGGTCTCGACAAGCAGATCCGGCAGATGAGCGCGCAGGGCGATCGGGGCAGCGTCTTCCGCCGTCAGCTCGAGTTGGTGTTCAAGCACCAGCAGCCCGGCGCGCTCCTCT